>JANODF010000180.1:0-25937 GCA_031412555.1 Archangium sp.
GATCACCCGCGCGTCACCGGTGACGTCGGCATGGCAGGGGTGGCCATCGACTCCATCCTCGACATGCGGCTGCTCTTCGACGGCATCCCGCTCGACAAGATGAGCGTGTCGATGACGATGAACGGGGCGGTCCTGCCGATCCTCGCGCTCTACATCGTCGCGGCGGAAGAGCAGGGCGTCTCACCGGACAAGCTTGCCGGCACCATCCAGAACGACATCCTCAAAGAGTTCATGGTGCGGAACACGTACATCTACCCGCCCGCCCCCTCGATGAAGATCGTGGCCGACATCTTCGCGTTCACCTCGAAGAAGATGCCGAAGTTCAACTCGATCTCGATCTCCGGGTACCACATGCAGGAAGCCGGAGCGACGGCCGACCTGGAGCTCGGTTACACGCTGGCCGACGGCCTCGAGTACGTGCGCACCGGCATCGCAGCGGGCATGCCTGTCGACTCGTTCGCCCCGCGGCTGAGCTTCTTCTTTGCCATCGGCATGAACTTCTTCATGGAGGTCGCGAAGCTTCGTGCAGCACGGCTGCTGTGGGCTCGGTTGATGGCGACGTTCAATCCGAAGAGCAACAAGAGCCTCGCGCTGCGCACGCACTGCCAGACCAGCGGGTGGTCGCTCACCGCGCAGGACGTTCACAACAACGTGATCCGCACCTGCATCGAGGCGATGGCCGCGACGCAGGGTCATACACAGAGCCTTCACACCAACTCACTCGATGAAGCGCTCGCGTTGCCGACGGATTTTTCGGCGCGCATTGCTCGCAATACGCAGCTGCAGCTTCAGCTCGAGTCAGGCACCACGCGGCCGGTCGATCCCTGGGGCGGGAGCTACTACGTCGAGCGCCTCACGCATGAACTCGCCGCGCGCGCGCAGAAGCACATCGATGAGATCGAGAGCCTCGGCGGCATGGTGAAGGCGATCGAGGCGGGTGTTCCGAAGCTGCGCATCGAAGAAGCGGCGGCACGGACTCAGGCGCGCATCGACTCCGGCCGGCAGGTGATCGTCGGCGTCAATCGGTTCAAGCCGGTGAATGAGGCTCCCGTCGCGGTGCACAAGGTCGACAACGCGGCCGTGCGCAAGACTCAGATTGAACGGCTCGAGAAGCTGCGTCGTGAACGTGATGGTGCGGCGGTCACTCGTACGCTCGACGCACTCACCGCGTGTGCGAAGGGCACGGAGGGGAACCTGCTCGAGCTGGCCATCGATGCCGCCCGCGCGCGCGCGACGGTTGGGGAGATCTCCATGGCCCTCGAGAAGGCGTGGGGCCGTCACCAGGCGGAGACCCGCGCCATTTCCGGCGTGTACAGTGGCGAGGTGGGTGAGAACTCTTCGGCGGTGTTGGGCGTTCGCTCGCGCACCAAGGCGTTCCTGGATCGCGAGGGACGGCGTCCGCGCATTCTCGTCGCGAAGATGGGCCAGGATGGTCATGACCGCGGGCAGAAGGTGATCGCTTCGGCGTTCGCGGATCTCGGGTTCGATGTCGATATCGGGCCGCTGTTCCAGACTCCCGATGAGACGGCTCAGGCCGCGGTCGAGAACGACGTGCACATCATCGGGGCGAGCTCGCTGGCGGCGGGGCATATGACGCTCGTGCCTGCTCTTCGTGCGGCTTTGGCGGCTCGGGGTCGGCCCGATATTCTGGTGGTGGTTGGTGGCGTGATTCCTCCTGATGACTACGCGCCGCTGAGGGCTGCGGGGGCTGCGGAGATATTTGGGCCTGGGACGGTGATTGCTGAGGCTGCGATCTCGTTGATTGACCGCCTGGAAAGCGCGACAGCCCTCTCCCCAACCCTCTCCCCCTCGGGGAGAGGGGGCTCTTGAGTCTGAGTTTGAGTGGAGTGAGTCTTTCGTGAAAAGGCCCCGGCTTTCACTCGAGGCGTTTGAGGCCGGCGTTCGCTCCGGCGATCGAGGTGTGCTCGCTCAGGCGATCACCTTGATCGAGAGCCGTGATCGCGACGATGGCGTACTTGCTCAGGCGCTCTTGACCCGTTTGCTTCCCTTCACCGGCGCTGCGCGGCGGGTGGGAATTACGGGTGTTCCCGGCGTCGGGAAGAGCACCTTCGTCGACGCGCTCGGGATGAAGTTGCTCGAGCAAGGCAACAAGGTCGCCGTGCTCGCGATCGATCCCACCAGCAGCATCTCGGGTGGCTCCATCCTCGGCGACAAGACGCGCATGGCCCGGCTCTCCGTCGAGCCGAAGGCGTTCATCAGACCGTCACCCAGCGGTCTCACCCCCGGCGGCATCGCCCGGCGTACCCGCGAGACGATGCTGCTCTGCGAAGCAGCAGGCTTCGACGTGGTGCTCGTCGAGACCGTCGGCGTCGGGCAGGGCGAAACCGCCGTCGCCGAGATGGTCGACTTCTTCCTCGTGCTCATGCTCCCCGGCGCGGGTGACGAGCTGCAGGGCATCAAGAAGGGCGTGCTCGAGCTCGCCGACCTCATCGCCGTGAACAAGTCAGACGGGGAGGGCGCCGCACTCGCCCGCGTCGCGCTCGGCGAGCTCAAGGCCGCGCTCCGCTACGTGCCTCGTAAACGCGGCGACTGGGAACCTCAGGCCGTCGCCATCTCCGCTCGCACGGGCGACGGCATCGAAGCCCTGTGGACCATCGTCGGTGAACACCGCGCCGCGCTGGAGAAATCGGGCGGCCTCGCCGAGCTGCGTCATGAACAGCAACGCTCGTGGATGTGGTCGCTCATCAGCGAACGGCTGGAGCTCGCCTTCCGCCACCACCCCGGGGTCGCCCAGAAGCTGACCGGCCTGGAAGAAGAGGTGCGCGCGGGCCGGATGACGCCAACCTCAGCTGCCGACGCGTTGCTCGCAGTTTTTGGGGTCTGATCCCTCTTTTTCGGGGGGACCCTGGTCAGAGTCCTCGCGCCTTCGAGCGCAGCGCGTACAATTCACCTCGACGTGCCGACACTCAGCTGTTTCTTCGCAATCTACACCGAGGGAGAGAGTCTCCATGACTCGTTCCCTTCGCCCACCGGCACCGATGTGTTCCTCGGTGAAATGGGAACCCTCATCCTCCCCGGGCCGAAAGACGAACTCTTCGGCCCTCACGCGAACATCTTCTCGCGCGTGAAACTCAAGCGAGGCTTCTTGCTGGGGTTCACCCGCAAGTTGCACGGGCGGGCGGAGTCCTTCTTCAGCGAAGTGCGCATGGCCGTGCTGCGTGCCACCGCGGGCGCCAAAGGCGTCGGGCTCGACATCTTGAAGCTCGCCCCGTTCCCGCTGGAGACCGTGAGCGAGGCGCTCCCGGAAGACCTGCTCGCCGAAGACCTGTTCTCCGTCGGCTTCACCGAGATGGGCGACAGGGGCCTGCGCGCCGAGACGCTCGGTTTCGCCAAGCTGGGGCAGCGCGAGATCACCTTCGAGTTCACCGACCCGGCGCTCATCGAAGAGGCCGCGTTGATGTGCGGTCATCTCGCTGACTGGTTGCTCGATCACAAGAAGCGCATCGTGCACGGCGAGTCGATGTCGTTCGGGTTCGACCGGATCTCGTTCTTCTCCGCCGAGGGAAAAGCAGGCGGCCCCTTCCGCGGCTGGCACCCCCCGTTGATCCAGAAGCTGATTCCCGAAGAACTGTTCCCCGGGGTGGGGGTGCTCGAAGTGCACGCGTTCCCTCCGGGCCACGCTGACCTGCGCGAAGACCTGACCATTCCGCTGCGCCGCGCGCTCGAACAGCGCACGTTGTTGGAGGAGCTGGATCTCAGCGGTGACGCGCCTCACTCCTCGAGCACGGCCCAGGTGAAGGGCTTCATCACCGAGCTCAAGAGCCTGGTCGCGATGCGCGAGGAGTCGGTGAACTCGAAAGACAGCGGTTGGCGTCTTCGCAGCACCGTCGAGGGTGATTCAGGGGAGAACGGCGTGATGTCGCTGGCCGATCTCGCTCGCCGCGCCCCTGAGCTGGTGCGTTTTCTCGCGCTGCCTCAAGGCGTGAAGCTCACCTGGGACCTTCAGGGAAATCTCGATGTCGACAGGTCTCGCGTCGAGTTGGATGAGGACGAGCTGGCCGACGACTCATGACCCGGCCTTCCAGAGCAGGGGCACCGCCACCGTTCGCATCGAGCGCAGTCGAGATGCCACTTCTACTTCCTACGGCAAGTGACCCCTCGACTTCGCTCGGGGGGAACGGTGAGGGTTCGTCAGGAGCAGGAACCGGCCTCGTGCCGCGAGTGGCCCCCCGATGAGCGGCCCGTTCTTCGGCGAGCTGTATCTGCGCTCCACCCGCCCGTTCCTCTCCGAGGTCGTCACCGCAGCCGAGGCCCGCTTCATCCGCACCAACCTGCCCGAAGGCCGCCTGCTCGATCTCGGCTGCGGGCACGGCCGGCACCTGGAGCAGATCCCCGCGTTCGGCATCGATCGCGACCCGCTCTCACTGGATGAGGCGAAGGCCTTCGGTCCGGTGGTGCGGGGTGACTTCCGCTCGCTGCCGTACCGCACCGCGAGCTTTCAGGGCGCGTGGTGTTGGTACAACTCCATGGGCACCTTCGAAGACGATCAGGTCCCGCTGATCCTCGCGGAGCTCGGGCGCTGCGTCGCTCCCGGCGGTGCGCTGGTCATTCAGGGCTCCCACCTCGACCGCGCGATCGCCCAGCCTGAGGCGGGGTACGACGGGCCGCTCCCCGATGGCAGCCACCTCAAGGAGCGCGCCGTCTTCAACCCGCAGAAGAAACGCGACGAAATTCATCGCTCTCTGCAGCTCCCCGATGGTCGACTCATGGAGGCCCCGTTCTTCATCCGTTACTATGACCTCGAGGAATGGCGCGGGTTGCTGGCGGAAGCGGGGTTCGAGGTGGCGTGGTCGGTCGGCGGCCTCGATGGCGCGCCGTTAAACGATTCCTCCACTGACGTGATTGTCGGAGCCAAGAAGTGCCCATGACGATGAGCAACCCACTCGGAGCGATCCCCAAACGGGTCGAGGTGTATGAGGTCGGGCCCCGGGATGGGCTGCAGAACGAGCTGCGCACGCTCGCCACCGCCGACAAGGCGCGGTTGATCGAGGCGCTGGTCGGCTCGGGCCTCAAGCGCATCGAGGTGTCCTCGTTCGTTTCTCCCCGGTGGATTCCGCAGCTGGCTGACGCGGAGAAGCTCATCGGCCTCGTGCCGAGGCGGGAGGGTGTGGTGTTCACCGCGCTCGTGCCGAACTTGAAGGGCCTCGAGCGGGCGCGTGCGGCAGGGCTTCAAGAGGCGGCGGTGTTCCTGTCGGTCACCGAGAGCCACTCGCAGAAGAACATCAACAAGTCGGTCGCTGAGGCGATCAGCACCGCTCGTGAGGTCGCCAATGGCGCGCGCGAGGCAGGCATGAGGGTGCGCTGCTACCTGTCGACCGTGTGGGGCTGTCCGTACGAGGGCCTCACGCCGGTGGCGCGGGTGGTCGAGGTGGTGAAGCAGCTGAAGGACATTGGTTTTTACCAGCTGTCGCTGGGTGACACGATCGGAGTGGGGACTCCGAGTCAGACCGCGGAGATCGTCAGTGAGGTCTCGAAGGTCGTGGGCCTGGGGCAGATCGCGCTCCATCTGCATGACACGCGCGGGACGGCGCTCGCCAATGCGCTGGTGGGCTTGAGCATGGGCGTCACCACGTTCGACGCGAGCATCGGTGGGTTGGGTGGGTGCCCGTATGCGCCTGGCGCGGCGGGGAACCTGGCCACGGAGGATCTCGTGTTCATGCTTCAGGGCATGGGTGTCGAGACGGGGATCGATTTGGGCAAGCTCGTCGAGGCGGGTGAGCTGGCGCAGGAGCTGATTGGCCGGAAGTTGTCCGGGAAGTACCTGCAGGCGGCGCTGGGTGAGCGCGAGAAGATGGCGAATCGGGCTCGGCTGTAGCTGAAAGGAACTCCCTCTCCCTTTGGGAGAGGGTTGGGGTGAGGGCCTCTCGCTGCGAGGAAGGGCCCGGTCGAACTTCGCCTCGGCACGTGCTCCCTCACCCTGACCCTCTCCCAGAGGGAGAGGGGATCTCCGTCAGCTCATTTTTTGGGGTTCATTTGAACAAGCGCCTGAGCCAACCGAGCACCCCGCGGGGCTGGAACACGTCGACCTCGGGGTCGGTGTCTTCCTCCATCGCGCGGATGTGTTCCTTCACGTTGGCCGGCGTGTCACGCGTGGCGAACTGAGAGACGATCCGCCTTCCGGTGATCTCTTCTTTCGCCGTGATGGTCAGCAGGCACTCGTTGCTCAACTCGAAGCTCAGCTCGACCGCGACCGAACCTCGCGGCCCCGGCGGGAGATCCTTCACCTTGAAGTTGCCCAGCCAGGTGTTCTCGCCGGCACGCGTGGCCTCGCCCTGGAACACCGGCAGCTCGAGCGTCTGCTGATTCTCGCGCGTGGTGACCATCTGGTATTTGCGCGTGGTCGGCAAAGAGGTGTTGCGCGGAATGATGGGGTGGAAACGCCCGCCGGGCAGGCCGATGCCGATCGACATCGGCAACACGTCGATGAGCAGGAGCCCTGCCTTCTTCTCCAGCGCATCGGCGAGCAGCGCGGCACCGAGCGCGACCGCTTCTTCCGGTTTGCCCACCATCACCGGCTGGCGCCCGAAGAGCAGCTTGATGCGCTCCTGCACCAGCGGCGCGCGCGATTGGCCACCGACCAGCACGATCTCGTCGATCTGATCGGCCCGCAGGGTTCGGTTGCGAATGACCTCCTGGCAGACCTCCATGGTGCGATCGACGATCGCGCGGGTGATGCGCTCGAGCTGCTGCCGGGTCAGCGTCACGTCGAGATCGATGGGCTTGCCGTTCACCACCGAGACGAAGGGCACGTGAATGCGCGCTTCGGTGAGGTTCGACAACGCGATCTTCGCCCGCTCGGCGGCGTCGTACACGCGCTGAATCGCCACCCGGTCGGTGAAGATGGTGTCGGTCTTCTCCTCGAAGTCGCTCATCAACTGCGTGACGATCGCCGAGTCGAAGTCGATGCCGCCCAGGAACGTGTCGCCGCCCGTGGAGACCACTTCGTAGACGGCCTCGGTGTACTCGAGCACCGACGCATCGAAGGTGCCGCCGCCCAGGTCGTAGACCAACACGCGCTGCGGCTTGCGGTGCGAATGGCCCCAGGCGAGCGCAGCCGCGGTCGGCTCGTTGACGATGCGCTCGACGTGGAAACCCGCGAGGCGGCCGGCTTCACGCACCGCCTCTCGCTGACGCTCGGAGTACCAGGCAGGCACCGTGATCACCGCGCGGTGCACGGGCTCGTTGAGGCGGTGTTCGGCGAGTTGTTTGAGCTCGCGCAGCAGCAGCGCGGAGAGCTCCTCGAGCCGGTACGCCCGATCACCCAGCTGCACCGCGCACTCGCCGTCTTCCGTGGGCACCACCTCGTACGGGAAACGCTTGAGCAGCTCGCGCACTTCGGGTGAGTCCACCGGCCGGCCGATGAGGCGCTTGAAGCCGTAGACGACCCACTTGGGGTTGATGGTGAGCTGGCTCTTGGCGGCGGCACCGACCACGAGCTGGCCGCGCGGCGTGAGCGCGATCATCGACGGCACCAGCGACTGGCCATCTTTCCAGCTCAACAACATCGGCTTGCCGTCGCGCACGATCGCCGCGCACGAGTTCGTGGTGCCCAGGTCGATGCCGATGATGGGCCCGGTGCGCGGAGGCTCAGGAGCAGCCTCGAAGGCGGGCGCCTTCACCTGCGTGGTGTCGCCTTGCACCAGCAACCGGCCGGCGAGCTCTGAGGGCAGGGGGGCCTGGGCCTGGGAGGCCGCTGGCGGCTCGGGCGGAATGGCGTCGGGGCTGGTGTCGATCGGCCCCACGTTCCTGGGGATCGGCGGATCCGACGACCGCGCGTGCGGCATCGCAGCAGAAGCCGACTCGAGGAACCGCCGGCTCACCGCGTCGAGGGTGATGAACTTGAAGCCCATGCCCGTGACGCCTTCGCCCTTGTTGCCGGTGACGTAGGCGACGACCGCCGAGGCGTAGAGCACCCGGGCTCCCGACTCGATCTTGATCTCCAGGAGCACCGAAGTGCCCGGGTTCTTCAATGACTTGGAGCGGAGGTAGATGCCCCCTCTCGTCAGGTTGGCCCCGTACTTCGCGAGGAAATCTTCAGCCGTCGCGAAGGGCAGGCGCACCGAAAGGCCAATGGGCTTGTTGTCGGTGGACACAACGGAACCCGAATAGGGCCCGCTGCTGGAAAAGACCAGTCATTCCGGTCGGCGGGCTGCTTCCGTTCGGCCCTCAAGTTGTCTAGAGGCTCGACATGCTGACTCCGAACATCCGCCTGGGTCTCACTTTCGACGACGTTCTGCTCTTGCCCGCGGAGAGTTCAGTTCTCCCGCACCAGGTCGAGCTGTTCACGAAGGTGACCCGGAACCTGCGGATCCCCATTCCGCTGCTCTCCAGCGCGATGGACACCGTCACCGAGGCCCGCATGGCCACCGCGATGGCCCAGGAGGGCGGCATCGGCGTGATTCACAAGAACTTCAGCCCCGAGCTGCAGGCGGCCGAGGTGCTCAAGGTCAAGAAGCACGAGACCGGCATCGTGGTCGACCCCATCACCATCGGCCCCGACGCGCCCTTGTCTCGGGTCGTGGAAGTGATGCGCGAGCACGGCATCAACGGCATCCCGGTGGTCGAGGGGAAGAAGCTGGTCGGCATCATCACCAGCCGTGATGTTCGTTTCGAGAAGAACCTCAACCAGCCGGTGCACCAGGTGATGACGAAGAAGCTCATCACGGCGCGCGAAGGCGTCACCCAGGAAGGCGCGATCGAGCTGCTCCACAGCAACCGCATCGAGAAGCTGCTGGTGGTGAATGAGGCGGGCGAGCTGCGTGGGTTGATGACGGTGAAGGACGTGGAGAAGCGCCGGGTGTATCCGAACGCCGCGAAAGACTCGAAGCAGCGGCTGATGGTCGCGGCGGCGGTCGGCGTCGGGGCGGATCGCGATGCTCGCGTCGAGGCGTTGATCAAGGCGGGCGTCGACATTCTGGTGGTCGATACGGCGCACGGTCACTCGCGGGGCGTGATCGATTCGATTCGCGATCTGCGGAAGAACTTCAAAGGCTCGTGGGACCTGGTGGCCGGCAACGTCGCGACGGGTGAGGCGACCCGGGCGTTGATCGACGCGGGCGTCGACGCGGTGAAGGTCGGCATCGGGCCGGGGTCGATCTGCACGACTCGGGTGGTGGCGGGTGTCGGCGTGCCTCAGGTCACGGCCATCGATGACTGCGCACGCGCGGCGGCGGGAAGTGGCGTGCCGGTCATCGCGGACGGCGGCATCAAGTACTCGGGCGACGTGGTGAAGGCGATCGCGGCGGGTGCGAACTCGGTGATGATCGGCTCGATGTTCGCCGGCACTGAGGAGTCACCGGGCGACACGATTCTGTACCAGGGCCGCAGCTACAAGGCGTACCGCGGCATGGGCTCGCTCGGCGCGATGAAGCAGGGCTCGAAGGATCGGTACTTCCAGAGCGGCGTGCAGGACGAGAAGAAGCTCGTTCCCGAGGGGATCGAGGGCCGCGTTCCGTACAAGGGCACGGTGGGCATGAACGTGTTTCAGCTGCTCGGTGGGCTGCGCGCCGGCATGGGCTACTGCGGCGCCAAGGACATCGAGGAGCTGCAGAACAAGGCGACCTTCGTTCAGATTACGTCGGCCGGGCTCAAGGAGAGCCACGTGCACGATGTGATCATCACGGAAGAGGCCCCGAACTACCGGCACGAATGAAACTCCCTCTCCCTGCGCGAGCGGGGAGAGGGTCGGGGTGAGGGGCTGACGCGATTACTTGTCGCGCTTGCGCTTGGTGTCCTTCACTTCGACCGTCTTCTCGGCGTTCGCCAGGCGGGTCAGCAGGGAGTCTTTGTCGTCCAGCGCCAGCTTCTCGATCGCGTTGCGCAGGGTGTCGAAGCTCAGGCGCGCTGCCTTCACCGGCTTGCCGTCGCGGTACTCGTCGACCACCGGCAGGTTGATGATCTCGCGAACGAGCCCTTCGAAGTCGAGCCGCACGTCGGCCTGCGACTGAATGCAGCCGTCGCGCGCCGCGATGATCTCCTGGCTGCCTTCCTGGTAGGCGAGGTCGGGGTTGCGCGAGAGCGCGTCTTCGAACTTGGCCGTGCGGTCCTTCACCTGATCGAACAGGTCCGTGTAGATGCCGATCCGCTTTTCTTCCGGGGCGGAGTCATCACGCGCCTTCGAGAGCTCCGACGTGATGTCGTCGCACTTCATCTTCACCAGGTCGCCGGCCGTCGACGAGTTGAGCGCTTCGCTCCGCTTCGTCTCGCGCTCGAGCCGTTCGTCGCTCGAGATCTCCTTCACGCAACTGGTGAAAAGCAGGGCGGTCGCCACAATGGTCAGGATGCGCTTGCTCATTGGCGCGAGAGTCTTGAAGGGATAAGGGCGTTCGTCAACGACTGATCCCGGAGCCTCACCGTGCACGCCACTCACGAGAAGATCCTGATCCTCGATTTCGGAAGCCAGTACACCCAGCTCATCGCGCGCCGGGTCCGCGAGCTGGGCGTCTACTGCGAAATCCAGCGTCACAACCTGACCCCCGCCGAAATCAAAGCCTTCAACCCGCAGGGCATCATTCTCTCGGGCGGCCCCATGTCGGTCGAGCAGGCCGGCGCCCCCATGTGCGCTCCCGAGTTGTTCGAGCTCGGCCTGCCCGTGTTGGGCGTCTGCTACGGCCTGCAGCTGATGGCCAAGATGCTCGGTGGCCGGGTCGACAAGAGCGCCCACCGCGAGTTCGGGCCCGCCCAGGTCGAGGTCAGCTCGGCCCGCGGGCCTTTCGCCGCCTTCAAGGCAGGCACCCAGCTCAAGGTGTGGATGAGCCATGGCGACCGCGTCGAGGCCCTTCCTCCCGGTTTCGTGGCCATCGGCACCACGCCCAGCGCGCCGTTCGCCGCCGCGGCGCACCAGACCAAGCCCCTCTACGGCGTGCAGTTTCACCCCGAGGTGGTCCACACGCCTGAGGGCAAAGAGATGCTGCGCGCGTTCCTCTTCACCGACTGCAAGGTGAAGGGCGACTGGACGATGAAGAGCTTCATCGAGGAGTCCATCCAGGAGATCCGCGCCAAGGTCGGTGAGACGGGCAGGGTGATCTGCGGGTTGTCGGGCGGCGTCGACAGCTCGGTCGCCGCGCTCCTGCTGCACCGGGCGATCGGTGATCGGCTGCAGTGCATCTTCGTCGACAACGGGCTGCTCCGGCACGCCGAGCGCGAGCAGGTCGAGGCGCTGTTCACCGGCCGCTTCCACGTGCCGCTCAAGACCATCGATGCGCGGGCGCGGTTCCTCGGCAAGCTGGCCGGGGTGACCGACCCCGAGAAGAAGCGCAAGACCATCGGCTACGAGTTCATCTCGGTGTTCGAAGAAGCCGCCAGCGAGTTCACCGACGCGAAGTTCCTCGCGCAGGGCACGCTGTACCCCGACGTGATCGAGTCGGTCTCGGTGGTGGGCAAGTCGGCCACCATCAAGAGCCACCACAACGTGGGCGGGCTGCCGGACAAGATGAAGCTCGCGCTGATCGAGCCGCTGCGCGAGTTGTTCAAAGATGAAGTGCGCGTGCTGGGCCGTGAGCTGGGCCTGCCTGACGAGATGGTGTCGCGGCATCCCTTCCCCGGGCCGGGTCTGGCCATTCGCGTCATCACCGATCTCACCGAGGCGCGCCTCGACATCCTCCGGAAGGCCGACGTGATCGTGCTCGAGGAGATCAACGCGGCCGGGCTCTACAAGGAGACGTGGCAGGCGTTTGCCGTGCTGCTCCCGGTGCAGAGCGTGGGCGTGATGGGCGATGAGCGCACCTATGAGATGACCTGCGCGGTTCGCGTGGTGACCTCGGTCGACGGCATGACCGCTGACTGGGCCCGGCTGCCGTATGACGTGCTGGGTAAGATCTCGAGCCGCATCTGCAACGAGGTGCGCGGGATCAATCGGGTGGTGTACGACATCTCGTCGAAGCCGCCTGCCACCATCGAGTGGGAGTAGTCTTTTCGCTTCCATGGCTGCAGCCAAGAAGTCAGCGAAGAAGAAGAAGAGTCCCGCGAAGAAGCCGGCGCCCAAGAAGAAGGATTCTCGCGCCACTGCGCTCGCTTGGTTTGCGAACCTGTCGAGCCGGATCTTCGAGGCCGGGGTGCCTGAGCTTCAGGTGCTGATCTCGGAGGCTCGGACGTATGACCTGGTCGGGTTGAGTGAGGCGCTGGGGGAGGATTCCCAGGTGCTCGCGCTCAACAAGGCGGCCAACGAGCTGATTGAGGCAGGGATGGATTCGTTTGGTGCAGCGAGCCCTCAGGGCTTCCAGCTGCAGGTGCTGCGGGACATCTTGAACGACTCGTAAGCCCTCTCCCCGACCCTCTCCCCCGCAGGGGAGAGGGAGGGCAGTCCAGCGGTGCAGTGACTTGTTTCGACTTCTTTACGGCTGGCCGGCCTTCGGGCCCGCGGAAGGGGCCTTGAGCTCGTCGACCAGACGCTTGGCGCCGTACACCTTGTCCATCGCTTCGATCAGCGCGGCCGAGTGCACCGCCACCGTGCGGTTGACCGACTCGTCGAACCCGTAGTCACCACCCAGCGACTGGATGTTGCCGTCGAACACCAGCCCGACGACCTCGCCCTTCTGGTTCACCACGGGCGAGCCACTGTTGCCGCCGATGATGTCGTTGGTGGTCACGAAGTTGAACGGCACGTCCTGGCCGAGCTTCGTCTTGGCCGCCAGCCAGCTCTTGGGCAGCGCGAAGGGCTCAGCGCCCGTGTGACGCTCGAAGGCGCCCGCGATGGTGGTGAACGGCTTCACCTGCGCGCCGTTCTCCTCGTAGCCCTTCACAGCGCCGTACGAGAGGCGCAGCGTGAACGTCGCGTCGGGGTAGATCGCGTCGCCGTAGACCGCGAAACGCGCGCGGGCGAGCAGCTCTTGCTGCTTCTTGAGCGGGCCATCGACCTCGGTCTCGTACTTCTTGCGGATCGCGCGGGCGTCGGCGTCGAACGCGCGGGCCAGCTCGATCATCGGGTCCTTCGAGGCGTCGATCTTCGCCTTGCCACCCTCGAGCAGCTCCTTGCGGACGCCACCGATCGCGTTGCCGGTCTTGTCGACCTTGATGTCTTTGAGCTTGGTGCCCTTGACCGCCGCCTTCGCGATGTCAGCGGGGCTCTTGCTGCCGAACACGCGCTTGATGACCGGGTGATCGGGGCCCAGCTCTTCACGCATCTTGCTGAGCGACCAGGTGAGCGTGGCGACTTCCAGCTCGTCGTAGATGGGCCGGTTCGCCAGCATGTTCTGCTTGAACTGGGGCAGGCGGGCGTCGGTGAACTCCTTGAGGCGCTCGCCGTTGGGCTTGCCGCTCTCTTCGGCGTACCGCACGTAGCCGCGCGCGATGCCGAACAGGTCGGACATCGGGCCACGCTCGAGGGCGTTGAACTCCTTGCGGTAGCTCTGCTGCTTCTTCACCAGCCCCGCCATGTTGTCCCAGACCGCGCCGTACAGCTTCTCGAGCTCGGGCTTGGCCTTCACCTTCGCGCGGAAGTCCTGCTCGTTCTTCACCAGCTGGCCGTAGAACGCCTTGTCGGCGAGCGCCGCGTGACGGCCCTTGTAGGCCTTGAGCCCGTTCTCCACGCCGAACAGCAGGTCGTTGGAGTGGCGCTTCTGCTCGGCGCCGCGCTCCTGGTACATCAGGGCAAGACCACGCAGCTCGGCCATGCGGATCAACGTCATCGGCATGCGAACGTCGCGGTCGTCTTCGAGCTGCGCGACGGTGAGCCCACGCGAGGTGCCGCCGGGGTTGCCGGAGACGAAGGTCGCATCGCCTTCCTTCATGCTGCCGTCCGACCAGGCGAGGTAGTGATCCTGCTTCATCGGCTTGCCGTCCTTGCCGTAGATGCGCACGAACGACACGTCGAGGTCGTAGCGGGGGAACATGAAGTTGTCGGGGTCACCACCGAAGAACGCGATCCCGTCTTCGGGCGCGAACACGAGGCGGATGTCCTGCAGGCGGCGGTACTTGTAGAGGTCGTACCGGCCACCGCGGTACAGGGTCACCACTTCACAGCGGAACTCGTCGCTGGTCGCGCAGTCCTTCTCGATGCCCGCGATGGTGGCCTTCTGCACGTCGGCGAACTTCTCGACCGCGACGTCTTTGGTCGAGTCCTGCACGCGCTTGGTGACGTCGGTGATCTCGGTGAGCTGGTTGAGCTCCATGCCGGGGCAGCGGGCTTCGTCTTTCTCGGTCTTGGCGAAGTAACCGTCGCGGTTGAAGTCTTTCTTCATGTTGCCCGAGAGGTTCTCGATGCACTCACGCGCGCAGTGGTGATTGGTCATCACCAGGCCGTCAGCGGAGACGATCGAAGCGGAACAACCGCCGGCGATGCGCACGGAAGCGAGGCGGAGGTGATCGAGCCAGTCCTTCTGCGGCTCGAAGCCGTACTTCGCCTTCACCTTCGCGGCGGGGAAGTTGTTGTACGTCCACATGCCTTCATCAGCGAAGGCGGGAGCAGCGCACAGCGCTGCGGCGAGGCACAGCGAGGCAATTCGCTTCATTCGTGAACTCCTTGAAGGGTCCGGGAGACGACGAGGGCTTTGTGCCCCCGCGGGTGACCCAAATCAAGGCCTACCGGGTCAGCCGGGGACTGACTTCCCCCAGATCTCGTCGAAGCGGTTCTGGAACATCGAGGCCGTCTCCTGGTGGTTCTTCACGGTGATGCGGTTCTCGGAGTGTTTGGTCGACGACGACTCGGAGAAGTTGGCGCTGCCGAAGAAGACGTCGTTGCCGACCACGCCGAACTTCTCGTGCATCGTCTTGGCCTTCTGAATGCGCACCTCGACCGGGTAGCCCTGGGCGGCGAGCGCCTTGAGCGCAGCGGCAGCCGGCGCGGTGTAATTATTCTCGAGGACCACCCGAACCACGGCGCCTCGTTTGGCCGCGGCCAGGAGCGACACGAACTCAGGCGCCGTCGGGCTCGCCCCGTACATCGCCACCGAGATGGGATCGCCCGCCTTCGCCCGGTTGAACAGGTCGGTGGCGGCGACGGTGACCGACGCGCGCGTGGGCGAGATGACGCCATCGGCGCCCGCGACCAGCGCCTGCCGGTTGCCATCGGGGCCATAGCCGGTGCCGCCCGTGGGTGAACCTGCGGGGCGGCTGTTGAAGAACGCCTCCACGTCGACCGCGGTGAGGGAGTGGCGCAGCCGGGTGATGGTGGCCTTCGGTACGCCCACCTTGATCAGCTCGTCGATCGACTCGAAGTCGCCGTTCTTCGCGCGGAACGCCACCAGCGCCGTCGCCTGCGTCTTGGTGAGGCCGACCTTGTCGAGCTCCTCCAGGGACGCGGTGTTGATCGACACCTGGCCCGAGCCGAAGCCGATGTCTTGCAGCTGGGCGGCGGTGAGGTTCGCGAGCTGCGGCACGCGCTCCTTCAGATCGGCGGCGTCGGTGAAGCGGCCAAACTTCGTGCGCTCCTGAATCACCGTGCGCGCCAGGGTCTTCGAGCCGAGCAGGGTGGCCAGACGGGTCTCGTCCTGCACGCGGAAGCCGTTCACGTCGAGGCTGCGCGTGTCGGAAGGCAGCGTGTACGCGGCGAACGAATCGTCAGGCCGGTTGGTGACCGAGGTGGCGGGCTTGTTGTGCGCGCGCATCATCTCGTTCCACTTCGTGCCCTTGTAGTTCTGGAAGGCGTTGGGCGAGAGCGCCGCCTCGGGGTTGTTCCAGTAGCCGGCGAACTCACCACCGAACTGCTCTACGGCGCGGCGGGAGGACGAGTCTTTGTTCTGGAACACCGTGAGATCTTCGTAGTTCTTGGTGTCGGCGGTGGCAGACCAGTTGAACGAGCCGGTGAGCAGCGAGTCAGGCTTGCCGTCGATGAAGGTGACGAAGCCCTTGTGGTGGTTGAGCCCCTGCGTCGCGCCGTGGTTGTAGGTGGGGCGCTCGAGCGTGCTGCTCCAGACGTAGGGGAAGTCTTTCTTGAACTTCACCTGAATGTTCGGGAGCCCGAGCTTCGCCAGCTCAGGCAGCGCATTGCCGCCGCTCGCGGTGGCCTGACCGGAGTCGGCGATCACCCGGAAGGTGACGTTCGGGTTCTGCCGGGCGATGTCGGTGATCGCCTTCTGCATCACGTCGCTCTGGAACTCGAAGATGAGCATGTTGACGTCCATCGGGCGACCGTTGGCGCGAATGACGGAGTCCTGCAGCTCCTTCACCATGCGCGCTTCGACCGACTTGCCCTGGAGCGTGAAGACGTTGCTCACGCCGTCGAGGTTGCCGAGATCCGACATCGACCTGATCGCGACGTGCGCGCCTTCGATGCCCACGCCCAGCAGATCGGGCGTCAACGCGCCGGTCGCCGCAGCGATGAAGGCGTCGGCCACGGCCTGTACCTCGTTGGCGGAGAGCACCTTGTTGAGGTCGGCCCCGGCGGCGTTCACCAGCGCGCCTTCAATGCGCTTGCGATCGACGTCGTTGGTGGCGCGGGCCAGCACACGATCGACGATGGGACGAGCGGCGCTGGAGATCTTGAGCTGGGCGAACGGAGGCATGGGCGACGCGGATCCGACCCATTCGCAGGCCCATTTGCAAGGGGCTTGGACAGCGCCAGCAACACCACCAACCACACGCAGGGCCAGCTCATGGGGTACCTCGAGTCGTAGGAACCATCACCGCGGGCACCTTCTGGGTCGCGCGCGCGTAGAGCTGGGCGATGTGCTCGGCCTGCTCCAGCGGTTCGTGGCTCAGGGTGAGCACCAGCACCGCGCCGCCGAAACCACCGCCGGTGAGCCGGGCCCCCAGCACCTGGGGCTGGGCCCGCGCGATTTCGACCAGCCGATCGATCGCCGGCAGCGAGACCTCGAAGTCGTCGCGCAACGAATCGTGTGACTCGTCGATCAACTCACCGAGCGCGACCACGTCACCGGCCTCGATCGCGCGCACCGCCTCATGAACGCGCTCGTTCTCGGTGATCGCGTGCCGGGCCCTGCGTGCGAACGGCGCGCTCAACCGGATCACCCGGGGCAGCTCTTCACTGCTCAGCGAACACAGGGCCTTCACGCCGAGGGCCGCGGCGGCCGCTTCGCACTCCTGGCGGCGCTTGTCGTAGTCGCCGGTGACCAGGTCGTGCTTGATGCCCGAGTCGATCACCAGCACCGACACGTCAGGCGGCAACTCCACGGGCCGCGTCTGCAGGGTCGCCGTATCGATGAGCAGCGCTGACTTCTCAGTGCCCAGGCTCGAGGCCAGCTGGTCGATGGTCCCCACGTTGGCGCCCACGAACGAGCTCTCGGCACGCTGCGCGAAGGTCGCCAGCTCGAGATCCGTGAGGGTGAGCCGCCACAGCTCGCGCAGCCCCCGGAGCACCGCCACCTCCAGCGCGGCGCTCGACGAGAGCCCCGCGCCGATGGGCACCCGGGAGTGCAACCAGAGATCGAAGCCGCTGCCCTTCGCGCCGTGTTCGGCCAGCGTGCGGGTGATGCCTTGCACGTAGTCGGTCCACCCGCGGCCGCGCTTCTCGTGGGCCAGCCGATAGTGATCTTCGCCCAGCTCGACGCTGAAGGCGTTGACCCGATCGTCTTCGCGCGGGGCCAGCTCGACGAAGGCGCGCTGCGGCGTGGTGAGCGGCAGCACCGAGCCGCCGTTGGAGTCGAGGTGTTCGCCGATCAGGTTGATGCATCCCGGAGCGCTCACTCGCACCATCGGGGCCCTGCGGAAGTGGTCTGTGAAGGTTTCACTCAAGCGTCACCTCGCGATTCTCGAACGTCACTTGTTCTCGGTCATCCACTGCCAGGCGGAGGTGATGATCTCGTCGAGGGCTCGCCGCTGGGGGCTGAAGCCCAGCTCGTTGCGCAGGCGCTCGAGCCACACCTCGGTGATGACACCGCCGATGTACCCCGCACCACCCGTGACGAGCGTTCGCATCAAGCGCTCCCTTCGAGCCGCTGCGCGCGGCGAACGCCCATGAGCTTCGAGGCGAGGGCGAGCGCCTGAGCGACGCACTGGTCCATCTCGTCGTTGCGGTAGGTCGCGAGCCTGCCCACGAAGTGCACGCCGGCGGTGCGCTGCGCGAGGGCCTGGTACTTGTCGTAGCGCGCGGCGTTTTCGGGGCGTGGCACCGGGTGGTACGGCTCGCCGTGTTCAGTGGGGTACTCGTAGACGAGCGTGGTCTTCGCCGACTGCTGACCCGTCAGGTGTTTGAACTCGGTCACCCGCGTGTAGTCGTGCTGGTTGGGGTGATGGATCACCGCCACCGGCTGATGGAGCGCCTCGTTCAGCGTCTCGAAGCGGAAGTCGACCGAGCGGTAGGGCAGGGCGCCGAAGCAGTGCCCGAAGTACTCGTCGATCGGGCCCGTGTAGACGAGCTCGTGGGCGATCACCCGTTGGGCGGCGTCGCGGTAGTCGGTGCCCAGCTCGACCGTGATGTTCCGGTGGTCGAGCATGCGCTTGAACAAGGCGGTGTAGCCCTGGGCGGGCATCGCCTGGTGCGTGTCGGTGAAGAAACGATCGTCGCGATTGGTGCGCACCGCGATGTGGCCGATCACCGAGGGGTCGAGCTGCGAGGGATACAGGCCCCATTGTTTGAAGGTGTCGTTGCGAAAGAACGTTTCGGAGAGCGCGCGGCCGACCCTGGCGACGATCACGTCTTCCGAGGTGCGGATCTCTGCGAGCGGCACCGCGATGCGCGCGAAGTATTCGGCGAGCTGCGCCGGGTCGAGATCCCAGCCGTAGAGCGTGTTGATCGTGTCGAGGTTGATCGGAATGGGCAGGAGCCGATCGCCGACCTGCGCCAGCACCCGATGTTCGTACGGCCGCCACTCGGTGAAGCGCGAGAGGTAGTCGAAGACGTCGTCGGAGTTGGTGTGGAAGATCTGCGGGCCGTATTTGTGAACCAACACGCCCGCGGCATCGAGGAGATCGAAGGCATTGCCGCCCAGGTGATCGCGTTTGTCGACCAGGAGCACCTTCTTGCCGTGTTCGGCCAGCCGCTCGGCCATCACGCTGCCGGAGAACCCGGCGCCCGCGATGAGGTAGTCGAAGCGGGGTTTGCGGCGGCGGGGCGCTTCGACAGGCGTGAAGAGCCTGGCGAGCTCGGCCTTCATCTGCGACCAGGTGTGCTCCCACGAGAGCCCCGCCAGGTACGCGTCGGCGCGGAGCTCCCGGGAGGCCCGATCTTCCTCGAGGCCCTGCACCACGGCCTCCTCGAACTCGGCTGCGGAGCGGGCGAGGTGCACCAGCGCCTCTGGCTGCACCCCGTCGTCAGCCGACGTGGAGACCACGGGCAATCCGGCCGCAAGGTACTCCAGCGTCCTGGTGGGGGTGCCGGGCAGCAGCGCCACGTCCCAACCGGAGAAGTAGTCGGGCAACGACGCGTCACGCTTCGGCCCGAGATAGTGAATGTTGTGGGCCCGCGGCAGGCGCGAGGTCGCCGCCTTCATCACCGGGCCCAGCAAGATGATCTGCCACTCGGGCCGGCGTGAAGCGAGTTCACCCACCAGCTCGAGGTCGAGGTGGTCGTCGATCGCCCCGCAGAAGCCGAGCCGGGGATGCGGCAGGTGCGCTTGATCGTCAGGCGCCGCGCGAACCCTTCGGGCCGCGGCGAAGTGCGGCAGGTCGATGCCGTTGGGAAGGGCATGCACGTTGGCGTGCAGCGGCCGTCTGGCCTCGGAGAGCCGATGGTCACTGGTGAAGACCAGATCGGCGCGGCGGAGCAGCTCGCGCTCCTGCAGCTCGGAGACGGATGGCTCCATGCAGTCGTAGACGACGGCGCGCGGCAGGAGCTGCCGCGACCAGGCCAGCGCTCTCGGCGAGTCGTACCAGCTGACGAAGTCGTTCAGCTTCTGGTCGCGCACCAGCGCGTCGAGCAAGCCGCTCCTGAGCATCAGGTCGTCTTCCGGCCTGCCCGGGAGATGAGGGGTGACCACGCGAACGCCGGAGCGGTCGGTGGTGATGACCAACCCCGGATCGGCGGAGTCGTAGATCGGCTCCTCGAAGAAGAAGACCCGGTGTTCGCGCGCGCAACGGGTCATCAGGTGTTGGGGGCGTTGGAAGACGAAGTCCCAGCGGAGGTGGCTGAAACAGAGAATGTCGGCGGGTGGGCTCATCTCATCTCCAGACGGAACCTCGGGATGTCTGAGGAGGTTCGTTGCAGTCGATGTGCCGAGAAGTCCTCCGTGTCGATCAGCCCGGCTCTTCTGCTGGGGGCGTCACTGCAGGCCGGCCAACGGCACGCCGTACTCGCGGAGGATTCCGTCGATCTCGTCGCGACGGCGATCGAGCGCGCGTTCCAGCGCGGCCTTCAGCTCGGCCTGGCCCTTCGCCACGCCGATGCACACGTCGAACGAGAAGAGCTGATCTTCACTGCCCGGGTTGATGAGCGAGATGCGCAGCGCTGATTCTTCGCCGCGCGCGAAGGCTCCGGCGATCGGGCCCCACACCAGACCGACGTCGACGTCTCCGTGCTCGACGGCGGCGATCAGGTTGGCAGGCGATCCGCGCAGCACGCTGTCGGGCCAGCCGCGCCGGGTGAGCGCCTGCATCAAGGGCGCGTCGTCTTCGAGGCCGAGCTTCAGGGGCCGCAAGCGCGGATCGTCGAGCGACTGGAAGTAGAGCTGGCGATCGGCGCGCGTGAGGAAGACGTAGCTCGAGCGGTAGTAGGGCCGGGTCGTGTCTGTGCCCGCGGGCGCGCCGATCACCACGTCGCAGCTGTGCTGCTCGAGCGAAGCGCCCCAGCTGAACTGAACGCGTGCTCCCAGCTCGTCGGCCAGCGCGTAGGCGATGCGGTTCTCGAAGCCGTGCTCAGCGCGGTCTGAGAAAGGGAGATTGTCGGGGTTGGCGCAAACTCTGAGGAGCCGCTGCGCAGATCCTGGAGGGCAGGACACCATCGCCAGAGCCAACAGGATGATGAGTACACGCATTCAGCCGGTGGAGTTGCATTGCTCGTACCGGGTGAACCGGGCGCAAGCGATGCAGGCTGAGAGCGACGATCACCTGGAGTCGTAGACGGTCAGCGTGACCGTGTTGCTCGTTCTCGCCACCAGCCAGGTCACGTCGTTCAACTCGAGGCCGACGGTGCAAACGACGATCGGGTGCCGCGCTGCGACCGCCTGAATTCTCTCGATCGCGCGCGTGAGCATCTCGCCGCTGAACGGCGCGTAGAGGAAGAAGACCGTGCCATCGAGATCGGCCTCCGTCGCATCTGCGAGCACGAACGAGAGGTGGGGCAGATGCAGATCTGCGCAGCGCGCCCGCGCGTCGAGCACCAGCGGTTCTTGAATCTCGAAGCCCTTGCAGGCCGCGCCTGAGAGCACATGCGCGAGCATCAGCACACGCCCGAGACCCGAGCCGAGGTCCACCAGTTCGTCTTCAGCCCGGAGCGGCACGTCTCGCACCATCGCCAGGATCTCGTCGACGCCGCAGGGGAGATACGGAACCGATTCACGTGGCAACCCGGGCACGTCGACGGGCAACTCTGGCAAGCCGAAGACCTCGTCGACCCACGCGTCACGTTCGAGGAACGGAACGGAGAGCAGCACCTCGAGCAGTGCCGAACCGCGCAGCGCACCGCTCTTGATGCCGATGCGGACTGCCCGCGCTCGAACTCGCAGCGACTCGTTCATCGCCGGCGAAGTTAACCTCTCCCTGCGAAAGCGGGGAGAGGTCGGCGCGCAGCGCCGGGTGAGGGGCCTCACTGGGTCAAGTGGCCCTTAGGAGTTCACGTCAATCCACAACGCGGCGCCCGCCTTCGCGGAAGTCACCTGCAATTCCCCTTCACTGACCTTGAGACCTTCACCCGGAGCGAGCGTCGCGGAGGCGGTGGACAAAGTGGTGTCGAGCGAAAGCAGGTACCCCTTCCGGCCGGCCGCGAGCTCCACGGTCTGGGTCTGGCCTGCCTCGAAGTCGATCCACCAGACCTTCGCGTCGCAGCGCAGCGGCATGACCTCGTCACCGGCCACCATCTGCTTCGGCCCGCGGGCGATCGTGCGTTCGAAATATGCGGGCGGACCGCCGTGGCTGGTGGGGCGGAACCAGATCTGCAGCATCCGCACCGGACCTTCGGTGTCGTTGCCTTCTGCGTGCACCATGCCATCGCGCGCCGAGATCAACTGAGCGGACCGCGCGTGCACCGTCGCTCCGTGCGCCTGGTCGCCGTGATGACTGAGCGAGCCGTCGAGCACGATGCTCAAGATCTCCATCTCTTGATGCGGATGAAGTGGAAAGCGCGAGTGCGCGGTGAAGGTGGCGTCGGCCAGCACCAGCAGCGACCCCATCGGCTGGCCTTGACCCGCGCTCGGTCCGACGGTCGCGACGAAATGATCCCGCAGGGTGAGCCAGGAGAGCGTGGTGGTGGGGAGCGACGTCAGCGGGCGATGCGTGGTTTGAGCCATGGGGCGCTTCTTCTTCTTCGAGCAACCCGCGAGCAGAGAGGCGCCAGCGAGCAGGGTGGATCTGCGGTCGAACTTCACGCGACATCTCTACAACATCGGCCGTGAAGCAATCGCCTGCTCGTTCATGCGTGCTACGTCCCCTCACTGTGTCTGGTCTCAGGGCGTGGGCGGTCATCATCATGCTGGCGTCGACCCTCGCTGCCGCGGAGGACGGGGTCACTCCACCCGCGCTGCTGCACGCCTCGCCTGCTGCCTGGCCTGAAGACGGCGGCGCGGGTGGAGACGTCGAGCTGCTGCTGACGATCGACGAGACCGGCAAGGTGCGCGACATCGAAGTGCAGGCTTCGCCGGGTGACGCTTTCACGGACTCAGCGATCTCCGCGGCGCGCGGGCTCGTCTTCGAACCCGCCACGTTGGACGGCGGCGTCGTCGGGGTGGTGCTGGCCTATCGCTACCATTTCGAATCGCCGCGAGAGGTGGACGCAGGGCTCCTCACCGCGCATCTCACAGGCACGGTGATGACCAAGGGCACCCGAGACGTCGTGGCGCTCGCCCAGGTGTCCCTCTCCGATGGCGGCGTTGCGCCCGTGCAGACCGACAAGGATGGGCGATTCGATCTCGAAGTGCCGATTGGGCCAATCCAGGTCGAGGTCATTGCCTCAGGCCACCTGAAGCGCGTCTTCAAAGAGAAGCTCTCCGCGGGCCAGCAGCTGAAGGTTCTCTACCGGCTCGAGCCGACGTTCGTTCGACCCTACGAGACCGTGGTGCGCGGCCAGGCCGATCGCGCTGAGCTTTCGCGCGTCACGCTCTCTGGCCCAGAGATTCACGAAGCCGCCGGCACCGGGGGCCAACCGCTGCGCGTGGTGATGCTGCTCCCCGGGGTGGTCACGCCGGCTTCCGGGTTGAGCTACCCCCTGGTGCGCGGCTCGCTCCCCGCGGCGACGGGCTTCTTTCTCGACGGAGTGCGAATGCCTCAGCTCTACCACCTGATGGCGGCCAGCTCGGTCGTACACGCGGACTTCATCGATCGCATCGACTTCTACCCAGCCAACGCGCCCACCAGGTACGGGCGCATCTCCGGCGGCGTCATCGGAGCGCAGGTCGCCAAGCCTCGCGACGATCGAGTTCACGCCACCATCGCGGTCGACCTGCTGCAGTCGAATGCGCTCGTCGAGCTGCCCATTACTTCGACCGGCACCAACATCACTTTGGCCGGCAGCGTGAACTACGCGGGCTGGCTGCTGGGCGCTCTCGCCGCAGCGAACGTCTTCAGGGGCACCAAGCCGGTCTTCGAGTCGTATGACTACCAGGCGAGGATCGAACAGAAGGTCGGCCGCGGGAGCATTCGACTGCTGGCGTTCGGCTCGAGCGACTTCGCCGGTGTGCGCGACAACGAGGTGAGCGGCGTTTCGATCCTCGGCACCTCTCGCTTTCACCGCATCGATCTGCGAGCGCAATACCCCATCGGGCCCGGAGTGCTCGAGGCCGGCAGCTGGGTCGGCTGGGAGACCATGGGCATGTCTCTTGGCGTGAGCGGCAGAGACAACTCCTTCAAGCTCGACCGCTTTCTGTGGACTGGGCGGGTCAGCTACCGGGTCGAACTCGGCGAGCACGTTCAGCTCAAGGCGGGCTTCGACTTCGAACGTCAGGTCTCTGAAGTGGAGAACACCGCGGGCATCGGCAGCGACGACGTTCTCAAGCAGCCCAACGTGATGGGTGTCTTCACCGGCTCGTTCGTCGAAGCGGCCTTCTTCTCGAAGCGGTGGACGGTGGTGGCGGGAGTGCGGGTCGACACGTGGCATCTGCCTCCCGACTTCACCCTGGTCTCGGTCGATCCCCGGTTGGAAGCGCGCTTCAAGCCCATCGAAGCGCTGACGCTGCGGGCGAGCGCCGGCCTCGCGCACCAGGCTCCAATGCTGCTCATCTCGCTGCCCGTCTCGGACACCGCGGCGCTGCGGTCGGGGCTTCAGGAGGTCGCGCAGTTCAGTCTCGGCGCGGTGGGCACGGTGCCTGGCCTCGGTCTCGAGATCTCCGGTGACGTTTTCTACAATCACCTCTTCCAGGCGCGCGAGCGCAGCATCATCCAGTTCGTGACGGGTCAGTCGACGCTCGACGATCGCCTCTCCGGAAATCGCTGGGGGCGCGCGTACGGCCTGGAGTTGATGCTCCGTCTGCCCCAGCAGAGCCGCCTCTTTGGTTGGCTCTCGTACACCCTGATGCGCAGCGAGCGGCTGCGGCGGTTCGCGCTGTTCACGCCCGACTTCACCGTGGCGGAGGACACCACCGCCATGTTGCCGTTCGCTTTCGATCAGACTCACACGCTCAACCTGACGGTTGGCTACGTGCTGCCGAAGGGCTTCCGCTTGAGCGCTTCGGTGCACTTCAATACCGGGAGGCCTGAGTCAGGCGAGTTCAGCACCCGCACCTCGAAGATCGTGGAAAACCCTGAGACTGGGCTGCAGACGTGGGCCGAAGTGCCCCTCAACCAGGTCGATCGACTGCCCGCATATGCTCGACTCGATCTGCGCGCCTCGAAGACGATCACCTTCAGCAACTTCAGCGCAGAGCTGTACCTCGACATTCTCAACACGCTCGGCATCCCGGAGGTCTATGGGTTCCGCTACGACGTGTACCCGGGGTTTGGGCCGAACGGGCCGACGCCGCCGATGGCGGTGAAGGAGCCGTTCAGCATTCCCGTCGTGCTGCCGACTCTCGGTGTGAAGGTGGTGTACTGATGTGGCGCTGCATGGTGCTCACGCTGGCGTGCGCAGGCTGCACGAACCCCGACGACATTATTGCGGCGCACGGAACGGTCGCGTCAGTCGACCCCGTAGAAGGGCAGGTGGTTCGCCTGCTGCGGCATTTCTACAACTACAGCTTTGAGCCGCAGAGAGCGTTTCCAGGCGACCCCTGCGCCTTGGGCACGCCTTTCAGAGAGACCCTCGCCGACGCTGATGGGAATTTTGGCTTCGAGGTGTTTCGCGTGGAGACGCGCAGAGCCGCCTGCGTACGAGCCGACGTTCATTTTCCCTCGGGAAGCGTCGCCTGGTCAGACTTTGGCTTCTACGGTTCCGAAGTTCCCTTGCCGCGGCTGATCGATTGGCGAGCCGCCCCATGGATCGATGGAGGCGTGCTTCAGTTCGAGCCGCCGGTGCCCTGGATGGACGTGCTGCCCCCGGGTGGCGTGGGCGAGACCTCGAGTGCCGAAATTCAGCTCACGCATCGCGCGCAGGTGGTGACGGCAGACGGCGGGATTGCCTGGCAAGCCGAGGATCGCTCTCTGATCATCGACGAGAGCGTGCAGTATCCGAGCGAGTACCAATACCTGCGCGAACCACTCGTGCTGGATGCGATTCGCCTCGAGGACTTCGAGGGAACGTTGAACCTGAGCGCCTACCTCTCCGATGGCCGCCAGGAAGTTCCATTCGTCTCTTCAGGCGTCATTGCGAGCCGAATGAGTGCAGGCGAGCGGTTGGCGCTTCGAGGAACTCGCGTTCCGCTGAGCCGCGGGCTGGGGTGTCCTGAGTTGGCCACTCCTTGTCCCCTGACCGATGGCCAACTCACCGAGGTCGACGCGGGGCTGATCGACGAGGTGTCGTTGAACCTGGTCACTCCCTCCCTCGTGTCAGCCGTGGTCTTTCG
>JANODF010000181.1:0-3653 GCA_031412555.1 Archangium sp.
ACGGGGCTGGCGTCGAGCGGATTGAAGGTGTCGGGGAGCGCAGTGGGGTGGGGCAACGCAGCGTCACCCGCGGGCGAGTCGAGTGGGCGGAACGGCGCGACCGGATCAGCCCAGACCCGGTACGTGTGCGCGGCGCTCGACTCGAGATCCGCAAGACACAGCAGCCGGCCGTCGACGGCGCTGAGCACCAGCGCGTGCAGCTTCGAAGCGGTCTCCACTTCGAGGTGCCACGCGGGCACCAGCGTCTGACCGTCGTCGAAGTACACCCGGCGCGCGCGCGGTGAAGAAACGAACACGCCGCGCTCGTACAGCGACCAGCCGCCTGCACGCACGGCCTGCAATCGGAGCGTCTCGCTCGAAGCAAACGTGCCCGTGAGGTGCTGCGCCGCGGTCGCGATGGCGGTCGAGGCGCTCAGGCGGAAGTCGCCCAGCGGGAGCGGCTGCGTCGCCAGTGAGCCGGTCAAGGCGATGAGCTCGTAACGTTCGGTCATCACCACGTCGAGCTCGTCACGCAGCAGCGGCACGCCTTCGTGGGCGCGCGCGAAGCCCACGATCACCGCGCCTTTGCCGAGGTCGTGCACCTCGGAGATCACCAGCCGGCCGATCATCGCGGGCGCGAGGCGGTACACCGCGGCGTAGCGGAGCAGGTGTTGGCGCGCGGCCTCCGGTGCGGTCAGGCCCTGGTCGCGCAGCGTGCGCGCGCCGGGAAATCGTTCGGCCCAGAGCATGGTGGGCACCCCACGCCGCGGCTCGACGGCAGTGACGAAGCTGCGTGAGAGCAGCTCCAGGGCTTCGGGGCGCAGCCCGTCGGTGATCGCCTGCTCCTGCGTGTTCTCGAGAAACGCGTCGTACTCGCGCGGTGCATCGGAGGCTGCGAGCACACCAGTGACGACGAGCAAAAAGAGCATGGGCGGAGAGCATCGCCATTCCCCGCGCGCACTGCGAGGGGTATGTGGCACTCAGCTTCGCAGGGGGAATTCATGCACGTTCGGATCTGGGGTTGGCTGTGTCTGTCATTGGTGTTGGTGGCGTGTCCGCCGAAGCCGCTCGGCGAATGCGGCAGCTACTTCTGCACCGCTGAAGAGCGGTGTGAGGCCATGACCCTCTTGTGCGTGGAAGACCTCGCACCGGTCATCGTGGTGACGCCGCGGTCTGGGGTGGTGAGCACGCCGACGTTCGAGCTGACCGGCAGCATCACGGATGACGCCAAGGTGACGGCTGCCACGTGGCAACTCGGCGCCGGGCCGGCCACGCCGATCACCCTCGAGCCCGATGGTGGTTTCGTCATCACCGTCGAGGCCCCCTTGCTCGACTCGAAGGACGTCGTGGTCACCCTGAAGGCGAAAGACCAACGCATTGAAGTGTCGAAGGACGCGACGGTGAAGATCGACCGGGTGGGGCCTGCGTTCCGCGTGGTGCGGCCGCTGGCCGGGAGCCTGATCGGCACGGCGACCTTCGAGCTCGCCGTCGAGACCACCGATGGCAGTGGTGCTCTTTCGACGCTGCGAATCAACCAGACCGCCCGCGCCGCGCCGCAATCAGGAGCGGAGATCGTGGAGACCATCGCCGTGCCTCCGACCGCGAATGGCACGCCGTTCGAGTTCGAGCTCCTCGCCACGGACGCTGCCGGAAATCAGACGCAACAAGTGGTGCAGTTCATCGGTGACCGCGTGGCGCCCGAAGTCGCCTTCGTCACGCCGACGCTCAATCAGTACGTCATCACCGAACGTTTCGACGCGGTCGTGTCGGTGGTCGAACCGAGCGCGATTGCCAGCGCGGTGTTTCAGTTCGGTGGCGCCACCGTGATGGGGACTGAAGTGTCGCCGGGCCGGTGGAGCGCTGAGCTCAGCACCGCGATCGTCGAGCAGGATCAGCTCATCAGCGTCGAGGTGACGGACGCCGCGGGCAATACGACGACGGTTCAAACGACCGTGAAGGTCGATCGCATTCAGCCCACGCTGTCCGTCACGTCACCGGCGTCCGCGTCGATCCACCGCGGCGCGATTCCGCTCACCGTGACGACCTCGCAAGGAACCTCCCAGGTCGGCGCGTCGCTCGAGGGTCAGCAGGTGACGCTCATCGGTGGCCCCACTTCGTGGACGGGAACGCTCCCCATTCCGCAGCGGGATTTCTCGGCGGCGATGGTGCAGGTCACCGCGCTCGATCTCGCGGGCAACACCCGGGTGGTCACCGTGCCCATCTCGGTCGATACGGTGGCGCCGGTCATCGCCTTCACCGCGCCCAGCGCCGGCCAGAAGTTCAATGCGGCGCAACTCTCGGCGAACCCCAACGTCACCGTGACGTGGATGGTCACCGATGCCGATGCGCAGGCGGGCACCACCACGATCAATGGGAGCGCTGGCACGGCAACGACGCGCCAGGTCGCGACCTCGGCGTCGGACAACCCCACCACGTACACGACGACGGTGGTGGCCGCCGATCGCGCGGGCAACACGGGAACTGCGAGTTCGTCATTTTCTGCCGACCGGGTAATGCCGACACTGGCGAGCTGGCTGCCCGCGGCGAACGCACGGAACGTCGATCTCGCGCAGGCGAGCATCACATTCTCTGAGCCGGTCTTCGGCGCTCTGAGCACAAGCCCGGCGTTGCTGTTCGCAGGGCAGCCGGCGCCCACGAACGACGTCTGGAGCAACGCTCACGCGACCTATTCGGTGCCGCTCACGAATTTCTTCGGTCAGGTCGTCAGTGCTTCGGTCGCGCCGCTCGCTGATGATCACGGCAATCCGGTAGCAGGTGCGACCCGCCAGTTTCACGTGACCACCACGTTCCAGGCGAACACCAACCTGTTGATTGCCACCAGCGTGAAGGAGTTCGACGCCAGCTCTGACTCCGACGGGGTGATCACCGTGGCCGCCGAGACCCTGGCGAATGGGTTGTCGCTCTACAAAGACACGCGGGGCAGTTTCAGTGTGCTGCTCACACAGCCGGTGGGGACCTCGCCGGCGGTCTCCTCGTGGAATGTCGTCACCTCAGGGCTGCAAAGCAGCCATCGCATCGGCCTTTCGACCTTCATCCCACCGGCTCCGGCGAGCCAACGCCACGCCACGTCGACCTACCTTGACGGAGTCGTTCAGGCGTCAACGGCGGGGGCCGCGCGCCGTCTCGTGCTCAGTCGCCCTCCGTTGAGCAATGAGCCTGCTGCGGCAACAGACCTATTCGGTTTCATTGAAGGCGCGCAGTACACCCGAGGAACTGCTGCCAGCACGCTTCCTAACCCTGCTCATCGGCTCACGCAGTCCAACGACAGTTGGGTGGCGCTGGAGGCCGGTGCGACCACGGTCCGCTGGTCGCACTACCGATGTCGCCAGACGCTTTCGGGCAGCTACAACTGCGCCGGTAACGGCTACCAATCGACCACCTCGGCAGCCACCCAACATCAGACGGCGATGACACCCTCAGGAAATTGTCTGGCCGTCATGTGGTCTGCTGGCGGTACACGTCACGCTGTCTTTCATCCTCTGGTGGCTTGCGACGTCCTTTGCCCTGTCGAGGAATTGGAACCCAACCGTCCGTCGAGCCCGATCGCGGATGATGTGAGGGTCGCCCCCTTCGGCGGGAATGGAGAGAATACTTTGCTCTTCTCTTCGCGCTTGGGCGCAACTGACCTTCGCCTTGCCAAGATGATCGCCGGC
>JANODF010000182.1:0-14436 GCA_031412555.1 Archangium sp.
CTCTTCGATGTAGCCCATGCCGCCGAAGAACTGCTGGCAGTCGTAGGCCACCTTCTGCGCGAGATCGCAGGCCACCAGCTTGGCCATCGAGATCTCCTTCACCGGGTTCTCCTTCGCCTCGAACAGCTCGACCGCGTGGTACGTGAGCCGCTTGGCCGCCTCGATGTGCGAGAGGTGCTCGACGAACTTGTGACGCCACACCTGGAACTTGATCAGCGGCTTACCGAAGGCGCTGCGCTCATTGCCGTACTTGATCGCGCCGGCGACCATCTGCTCCATGGCGGCCACGGCCGCGATCGCCGCGGTGAGGCGCTCGCCCTGGAAGTTCGTCATCACGTGGTAAAAACCTTCGTTCTCCTCGCCCAGGAGGTAGCGCACCGGCACCCGGCACTCTTCGAAGAAGAGGATCGCCGTGTCTGAAGAGAGGTTGCCCACCTTGTCGAGCTTCTTGGAGACCTGGAACCCCTTCACGTCGGTGGGGAAGGTCAACAACGAGACGCCGCCGTAACCGGGCTCACCGGTGCGCACCGCCAGGGTGATGAAGTCGGCCCGGGTGCCGTTGGTGATCCACATCTTCGAGCCGTTGATCACGTAGTCGTCGCCCACCCGGCGCGCGGTGGTCTTCAGGTTGGCCACGTCGCTGCCCGCGCCCGGTTCGCTCACGCCCAGCGCCGCGATCTTCTCGCCGCGCAGCGCAGGCTCGAGGAACAGCCGCTTCTGCTCGTCGGTGCCCAGCTCGTTGATGATGGGCGTGGCCATCTGGCCCTGCACCATGAGCGCCATGTTCACGCCGGCGTTGTGGCTGCGCACCAGCTCTTCGCAGAACGCGGCGACGTACCAGTAGTCGAGGCCACTCCCGCCGTACTTGGGGTCGTGGTTGATGCCCAGCAGGCCCAGCTCGCCCGCCTTCGAGAAGATCTCCCGGGGGAAGATGCCGGCGCGATCCCACTCCAGCGCGTGCGGGGTCAGCTCCTTCTCGACCCACTGGCGGACCGTCTTGCGGAAAGCTTCGTGCTCAGGCGTGAAGAAGTTGGGCATGGCGGGCTCCAGTGGTGAAAGTTGATTTCGGAATCAATATCAAACCGGGGCCGCAACGCAACGCCGCCTTCCAACTCAGCATGGGGGAGCCGTCGCCGGACAGACGAACTCCCTCTCCTTTCGTGGCGCAGGGAGAGGGAGCGGGTGCGGCTTCAGCGTCGAACGACCGCGTTCACTGCGGGTTGCAGTACCCGGTGCCGCTCTGCGCCGTGGGGATCGCCAGGCAAGTGCGCGCACGATCCTGCAGGCAACCTGCGGTGCCAGCCGCGGTGTCGCAGTACGCGCGGCAGATGCCGGTCTGGCCGAGCGCAAGGCCCAGACAGTGGAGCGAGCGCGCCCCCGGCACCATCGTGAAGCAGGCCGTGGCCGTGGTGCACGCCTCGTCTTCTACTTTCGTGTCGGTGGGCACCGCGCAGTACGTCGAAGGCGTCGCCGCCGACGAGTCGAAGTAGCAGTAGTTGCCGGTCTGGCAGTCGGGGCTGCGCACGTCGCACGGGCGGCGGCAGACCTGCTGAATGGGGTTCGAGATGCAGATCTCGGCAGGGGCCACCGTGCCGCCATCAGCACCGGTCGCCGGAGCGCACAACACGCCGCCGCGGCCACCACACTTGCACAGGCCGTCTTCGGGGTCGCAGCTGGTGCCACCCGCGCAGAGCTTGGGGCCGCCATCGGGCAACGCGCACTGCTGGCCACCTTCACACTGCGCCGGAGGGCCGAGGTTGCAGATCTGGTTGCTGGCGCACGCCGGGCCACCAGGGCCGCCGCACTTGCACTGGCCATCGCCCGGGTCGCAGGTCGTGCCGTTGTTGCACGTCACGTTGTTGCACAGCCCGCTCACCCGGCAGACGCGCGCGTTGGCAGCGCAGCCGCCGTCACCACCCGCGGGGCAGGCGCAGGCCTGGCCACTCTGACAGACCACCGCGTTGCACTTGCACAGGCCGTCGGCCGGGTCGCAGACCGACGAGCCGGTGCAGGCCACGCCGGAGCAGTTGTCGGCCACGCAGGTCTTGTTCGAGGTCGCGTCGATGCTGCACGACTGGCCCACCGCGCAGGTGGTCGCCGCGCACTTGCAGACGCCCGTGGTGGTGTCGCAAGTCTGGTTCAGCGGGCAGGCGATCTGGTTGCAGTTCGAGCTCGCCACGCAGGCCTTCGCGTTGGGGTTGCAGGTCTCGCTCGCACCGCAGACGGCGCCGCCAGTACCGCCGCACTTGCACTGCCCGTCGAGCACGTCGCAGCTGGTGCCCGCCTTGTCGGAGCAGTCGACGTTGTCGCACTTGCGCGTCAAGCAGGTGTTCGAGCCGGGGTCGCAGACCGCACCTTCGGCGCAGACCACCCCGCCCCGCCCGCCACACTTGCAGATGCCATCACCTGGGTCGCAGATGGTGGGCGCCGTGCAACGGATGTTGCGATCGACACAGATGTTCTTCGGCTCGCCACCACACGACGCGCCCACCACGCCCATCACGCCCGCTGAGATCACCGCGACACACAGATTCTTCCACATGACTTGAGCTTCTCTTTTCTTCGAAAGGGAGTGCGCCGAAACGATCAACGGCGGCGGCGGCGGAGCGCGAAGCCAGCCAGAGCGAGCGCCAGCAAGGAGGGGTCGAGACCGGCGGTGCTGCAGCTCGACTGCTCGAGGGCGAAGTCAGGCCGCAGGCGAAGGGCCAGGGCGCGAATGTCTTGCCGCCCGAGGCTGTCGGTCACCTTCACCAGGAACGTGTAGGTGCCCGTCTCGGCCACCGCGGTGCCCAGCACCGTGCCGTCGGCCGCCAGGTTGAGGCCGGCCGGCAGCCGCTGCAACGGCTCGGTGGCCGCGCACTGGAACTCGCCGGGGCGCAGGGCCTGCTGAATGCAGGGCACCGAGAAGGCGATGCCCACCGCGTCGCTGCCACCGTTGTGCGAGAGGCGCACCTGGTAGGGCTGATTGACGAAGGCGTCGGGCAGCTGGAGCGTGGTGATGGCCAGACCGTCGCGGTAGCTGACCCTCAGGAGCACGCTGGCGGTGTCTTCGGTGTCCGTTCCGTCTTTCACCTTGAGGGTCAAGGCGTAGAGGCCGGCGCGGCGCGGCGTGCCGCTCAGGTAGTCGGCGGTGTCGCGGTCATCGATGCTGATGCCGAAGTCGGCCGGGAACATGATGGGGTTGCCGGCGTCGAAGAGCACCGCGCCGGGGGCATCGGTGATGTTCTCCGGCAGCTCCTGGAAGCGGATGAGCGACCACGCGTACGGCGCGCTGCCACCCACCGCGACGAGCGGCTGCAGGTAGTCGCGGCCGACCAGCGCCGTCTCGAGCGCCGAGGTGGCGATCGACAACGAGGTGGGCGTCACCACGCGCAGGCTCAGCTCCTTCGAGACCGCGGCGCCCGTGGAGTCGGTCACCTCGACGGCGAAGGCGAAGTCACCGGCCATCAGCGGGCGGCCTTCGAGCAGGCCATCGGTGGCCACCGCGATGCCCGGGGGCAGCTCATCGAGGGCGAGCGCGCGCCAGGTGTACGGCGGCGTGCCGCCCACGGCGACCATCGAGGCCGTGTACACCCGGCCGAACTCGGCGGCGGTGAGCGACTGGTCGACGATGACCAACGGCAGGCCGCCGGGCATCACCTGCAGGCTGAGCATGCGCGTGTCGGTCAACGTGCCGCTGGTGACCTTGGCGTCGAAGGAGAAGGTGCCCGCCGTCGAAGGCGAACCGACCAGGTCGCCCGCGCTGGAGAGGCTCAGGCCGGCCGGCAACGCGCCGCCCGTCAGCTCCCAGACGTAGGTGCCCGTGCCGCCGGTGGCCTGCAGCCGCAGCCCGAAAGGCGCGTAGCGGGTGGCGGTGGGCAGCGCTGCGGTCGAGATGGTCACCGTGCCGGTCGACACCTGCACCGCGGCCGACTGCGTGAAGCAGTTGTTCACGATGGTGATCTCGTTGCCGCCGAAGCTCGAGCTGGCGCCGTCGAAGTTGACGCACACGCCCAGCCAGTAGGAGCCGGGCGAGAGGTCGGCGGGCACGGTGATGCTGTCCATCGCCATGTCGACCTGCAGCGGGGTGAGCGCGACCAGGTTGCCCACGAGCAACGAACGATCCGCGATGGAGACCGACGCGTTGTCCGACAGGAAGTAGGTGTACTTCGCCGCCAGTGAGGCCGCGTTGCCCAGGTTCTGCAGCGAGCGGCTCACCTGCAACGTGGCACCCGGCATCGCCGCGGTCGGCGCATTGAACCCGGAGACCACCAGGTCGGCCGTGGGCGCGCCGATGGTGACCACCGAAGGCGCGGACACGTTGTTGACCTCGACCTTTTCCTGAACCAGTCGATCGGGGTCGACCACCGCGAAGAGGAAGTAGGAGCTCTGGGTCAACGTCATCGGCAGCGGCGCGTTGAGCACCGCCTGCGCGGAGCCCTGGGCGGGAACGGGAACGCCCATGCTGGTGCCGATGATGGTGTCGGTCATCTCGTTGAGCGTGGCGTCGGTCGACAAGAAGAAACGAACGTTCACGCTGGGCACGTCGCGGCCGCCGCGGTTCCGGATGCTCGCCGTCTGCGGGAAGGCGACGCCCGCGTAACCGGTCTGCGGCGCGGACAACGAGGTGATCTCGAAGTCAGGCAGGGGGTAGAAGTCGATCGCCTGCCCCGCGGGGTAGGCGCTCGAGGTGCAGCTGAAGCTGGTCGCGCAGGCCAGGCCCGGCACGCCCACGCCCGCTTCCTTCTGCAGACCGACGGAGGCCGACACATTGCCCGGCAGGGCCGTGCTGTAGACGAAACGGATGCGGCCGGTGGTCTCGTACAACTGCACCTGGAAGGCGATGCGCGAGGCGGCCACGTTGGCTCCCACGGCGTTCCACTCGAAGGCCATCACCCGGTTGGGCGCGATGCCGCTGACCTGGTACCGATAGCCGTTGGCCGCGCTCAGCGGGGTGATGAGCCCGTCCCACCAGGGGGCGATGAACGTCTTGGGCACGCTCGAGGTGGTGCTGCTGTGCGGCACGGCCTGGTTCGCGGAAGACGACGCCGGGGCGCCGCCGATCGCCAGGTACCCGTACTGCGACATGGCCACCGAGGTGAACTGGGTGTCGAAGAACGGCATGGGGAACGGCACCGTCAGCGACGCAGCGGCGGTGGTGACTGCTCCGTTGACCAGCGGCTGGTAGGCCACCGGGGTGGGGCCGTCCACGATGTACGACTGCGCGCGGGCCGCCATCGGCATCAGGGCGATCGCCGCGGTGAGGCCTAGCGCTCCGGCCGAGAAGCGGCGCTTGCGAAAGAGCATGAAGCCCAGCGCCGCCAACAAGGCGAGGGGCGACCAGCTCGTCGAGGTGCTGCTGCAACCCAGCGCCTTCGGCTCGCGCTCGACGCGCAACGAGATGGGCGTAAGGCCCGTCATGCCCGCAGCGTCGCTGACCTCGACGACGAACGACCAGAGCCCTTCGGAGCCATCGGCCGCCACGGTGCCGGTGATGGTGCCCGCGGGGTCGAGGGTGAGGCCCGGGGGCAACACGCCACTGGCCACCTGGTAGGTCACGGTGCCGCTGGGAGAGACACTCAAGGGCACGGAGACCTCGGCGCCCGGACGGAGCACTTCGGGCAACATGCCGGTCACGCGGTATCGGGGGGGGTGAACGGTCATGGTGAACTCCAGCGTATCCGTGCGGCCGTTGTTGTCTTCAACACTGATGTTGAAGCTGAAGGTGCCGGCCTGGGTGGCGCGGCCGCTCACGGTGATCAATTCAGCCTGAGGGGTGACGGCCAGCCCGTTGGGCACCGCGCCCGTCACGCGCCAGATCAGCGGCTTGGCCAGCATCGAGCCGTCCTGGTTGGCCACCGCGATGTCCTGCAGGTACTCCTGGCCGATCAATGCGTCGGGAATCGCCACGGTGCGGAAGGTGATCGCACCGGCGGCGATCAGGCGCAAGGACAGCGCACGGGTCGCCCGGCCGCCCACCGCGTCACGCACTTCGACGGTGATGGGAATGGCGCCGTTCGAGGCATTGCGCGGGGCTCCGAAGAGCACGCCGTCGGTACCCAGCGCGAGGCCCGTGGGCATGGTGCCACCGGCCAGACGCCAGCTGTACGGGCGCACGCCGCCCGCGGCCCCGAGGGCGAACTGGTACTGCGAGGTGGTGCTGTTGACCACGGCGGGCAGGCTTGCGGTGGTGATGTCGACGCCCGAGGTGGTGGGCAGCACGCGCAAAGCGAGCCGCACGGCAAACTGACGGCCACCGTTCTCGAGCACCACGGTCACGCCCACCACTTCGGCGCCGCCCGAACCCGTGGGGGTTCCTGACAGCAGGCCGTCGGTGGCGCTGATGGACAACCACGAGGGCGCGCCGCCCAGGGTGGGGTCGATGCGCCAGGTCGAAACACCCTGCTCGCCCACCGCCGACAAACGGAAGCTGTAGGGGCGGCCGATGACGGCGTCGGGCAACGCGGTGTTGACGACCCGCAGCGAAGACGGCGCGATCACCATGCTGCGTGAGGCGATGGCGTTGTTGGTCACGTCGAGATCGCCGGTCACGGTGAAGCCGGGATCGACGATGCAGCCCACGTAGTACGTGCCCGCCGGCATGGTGCCCGGCAGCCGCACCAGCTCGGTGGCTGTGTCGCCGCTGTTGCGGAGCAGCGTCACCATGCCCTCGTCACGCGGGGTGCCGTTGTCGACGATCTGCAGCAGCACGTCGTCGGTGGTGATGATGTCGTTGGCCGAGGCATAGAACCGGTAGATCGCAGCCGGCGCGTCGACGTTGCCGATGTTGCGAATGCTGCGCACCACGGGGACGATCTCACCCACGCCCGCCGACGCCGGGGCGGTCACGCTGGTGACCGTCAGATCGGGGCCGGGCTCGGTGATGCGAATGGGCCCGATGATCATGCTGTTGTTGGCCTTGTTGCTCTCGAACACCGCGCCCGTCGAGTCGACGATGCCGAACAGGAAGTACGGGCCGGTGCGGAAGGCGACGTTGGCCGCGTTGCGCAGCGGGAGGTTGCAGTTGAGGGTGACCTCGGTCGACATGGTGCTGGGCGCGACCACCGTCACCACCTGATCGCAGACGTAGGTGTCTGAGAGCAGCGAGAGCGACGAGTCGCCCGAGAGCACGAACGCCACGCGGAAGTTGTTCGCGTTGGCGCCGCCGGTGTTGCGGAACTTCACCTTCATCTGGGTGGGCTCACCGAACTTCGCGTTGGTGGTCGCGAGGCCCGTCACGGTGTCGAGGAAGTTGACCGTCTCGATCAGCAGGTCTGCACGGCGCACGTCGACCTTGCCGGTCGAAGCAGCCACGTTGTTGGTCTCGTTGGCCTCGAGCACCCCGCCGTCAGGGTCGACCTGGAGCAGGAAGTGGAACTGGCCGTTGGGCGCGTTGGCCGGGATCACCACGGGCAACGCCGTCTGGGTGATCGTCTGGCCCCCCGTGACCGGGTACGAGCCGGTGGAGACGGTGAAGTCGCTCGGGTCGAGCATCTGGTCCGCGCTCATCAAGATGCGATAGCCGACCGGCTCTGCCGCCGCGGTGGTGCCGCGGTTGAAGAAGCTGAAGGCGAAGCTTTCGGTGTTGCCGCCGCCGGTGGTGGCCGGGCCCGAGATCGAGGTCGAGACGAGGTCGATGCCCTGCACGAAGGCGGTGGCGGTCGAGCCGACGTTGTTGGCCTCGGAGGCCTCCATCACCGCAGCGCTCGAGTCGACCTGCACCAGCACGTAGTACTCGCCGGTCGCGGGCGGCGTGGTGGTGGCCCCGCTGCCGCTCACACTGACGATGGCCTGGCCGCCGTCGAGGGTCACCCCGCCGTCGACGCCGGGCAGACTCTCCGGGCCGCCTTCGGCGACCTGAATGTCGGCGCCGCCATCGGTGGCGGAGACGTCGAGCAACTGATCGCGCGAGAGGAAAGCGCGCCACATGAAGGGGCCGGCGGCCTGGCGGCCGAAGTTCCGCAAGGTGGAGTTGACCGTGAAGCTCAGGTTGCCGTCGCCGGCGGTGACGAAGCTGGCGATGGTCACCTGGGTGACCGCGAGGTCGGCTTCGTTGGGCTCGCCGATGCGGAACTGGCGGTTGGGCACCCAGTTGGCCAGCCCGCACGAGGTGGTGCAGTTCGGGGTGCCGGAAATGCCGTTGATGAGGTTGGCGCCCAGGGTGCCGGTGCCGTTCTCGAAGCCCACCGAGCCGGTGAAGCTGCCAACCATGGGCCCGTGGTGAATGACGATCGAGCCCGACGCGCTGAGCCGCATCTGGAAGCTCACCGTCGCGGTGGTGCTGCCCAGCGGCGCCACGTTCGCGAACTCGACGATCAACTCAGAGGGGCCGACGAGGTACCGCACCGCGCCAGGCGAGAGGACCTCCAGGTCTTCCCAGAGGCCCGCGATCACCGCGTTGGGCGCGCCCGACGAGGGGAACGCAGCCACCGTCCAGCAGCTCGACGAGCAGGCGGTGCCAAGCGAGATGAAGCCGTTGGAGTTGATGTGCGCGGTCGAATAGTTCACCCCGAAATGGGGGAACTGGAAGGGCAAGGCCACCGCCAGGTTCCCTTCGTCTTCGGCGTCCCAGGTCGTGCTGTAGGGAGCGAAGACCACCGTCTGCACGCCCGCGCCCGTCAAAGGCGTGTAGGGCTGGTTGTCTGCGACGAGGATGGTCGGAACCTGCGCCCACGTGGAGCTCGCGACGAGCGCCAGGGCAAGGAGGCTGGTTCTGAGCGCGTTCGAAGGGCCGAAAGAATTGAGCTTCACGTCGTTCTCCATCAAAACAAAAGCGCTCGCGGCCACAAGATGGCCCGCGAGCAGTCAGTCGAAAGTCACCGCAAGATCACGGAACTCAAGGAATGCAGGCGGCGGTGTACGTCACGGTCAGCGTCTTGCCCGGCTCAGGCACGTACAGCGGCTCGAAGTTGATCGAGTTGTTCGTCGCGTCGTAGGTCCAGATGCGCGACGCCAGGTCGGGGTCGGGATCGACGGAGGGGATGGGCATGCCGTCGATCGAGACCTGAATGCCGGTCGTCGCCGCGAGGTCGGGCCGCGAGGTGAGGAAGAAATTCGTGCGGTAGCCGAACGCGTTCTTGCCGATGCGCTCCAGCGCGACGGCCCAGTTCGGGGTGCAGATCTCTTCTTTCACGCCGTTGGTCTGAGCGACCATGAAGTTGTGCCGGCCGTCGTTCGTGCCGTCGTACGAACACCCCGAAGGGCTGCTCGGCAAGAACGGGCCGATCACGTTGTAGCTGAACTGGCCCGAGCGCTGCGCGCCTTTGATGTTGAGCAGCTGGTTCAAATAGAACGACGGTGCCTGAGGGGCCTGATCACGCGCGTCGGTGACGCATACCACGGCGAGCACGGCCTCCTGGCGCAAGAAGCCCGCGTTCTTCGCAGGGTCGGTGATGTTTGGCGCGGTGAGCGCCCTGGTCGCCGGCTCCATGCACGACTCGGCGTAGCCGCTGGTGCCGACGTTCACGAGGTCGGCGAACTCGGTCTGCAGGTTGGGCGTGGTGGGCCGGAGGATCTTGTTGCCCGCCGCAGTGGTGTGCAGCACGCCGGCCAGCGCCGCGGTGGTGCCGCTCAGCTCGGTGTTGGTCACCCCGAGGTGGAAGTCGACCTGGTTGCTGGTGGCGTACTGAAGGAACGAGGCCATGTTCTGCGCCAGCGCGGTCTGCTTGTCGCCCATCGAGCAGGAGTCGTCGATCACCAGGAGGATGTCGGCCTTGGGCTTGGTGTCCTGGCGGAAGGTGTCGGTGTTCAGACCTTCCATGTCACCGCGGCCCTGGAGCGCGACCACGTAGTCGAGCGCCTGCCCACCCTGCGTCACGCCGATCACGAAGGCGCCGGTGTCGGGGCCGTAGTTGATGGGGCGGTATTTGAGCGAGAACGTCACCGGCGTCGAGGTGCCGGGGGCCACACGGGTGCCACCGGTGATGCCGGAGACCACGAAGTACTCGGGGCACGGCGAGGCGCCGAGGCAGTTCGGGCCGCCGGGGCCTTCACCGGCCGCAGAGCCCATCGCCGCCGAGTTGATCACCACCTCGGTGGAGCACGAGTTGTAGATCTGGAAGTCGCGGTTGGGCGAGTTGCAGTCCTTCTTCACCGTGCCGAAGTCGAGCGTGCTGGGCGAGATGGTCAGGCAGCTGTTCGCGATGGTGGCGCTCAGCGCGACCTCACGCGACGGCGAGACCGGGTCAGCGAGGTTGAAGGCGACGCGGCCGACCACCTGCGCAGGCACCGCGGGGAGCTGGCCCTGCGGCCACGCGCGCACCATCACCTGGCGGGTCTCACCGGGCATCAGGTCGAGCTCGTTGATGGGGCCACCGGGCAACGAGAACACGGCGGGCATGCCCGTGGGCGTGCCGGTCTCGGGCAGCAGCTGGAGGTTGCTGAGCAGGCAGACATCGTTGGGGCCGGTCAGCCGGTTGCGAATGGTGAACCCGAGATCCTTGATGGCAGGCGGCGAGACGATGCCGAAGGCCAGCGCGATGGGGGTGATCTCCACATCGCAGGGGGGCAACATCACCGAGTTGGCGGTGACGTTGATGATGGTCACGGGCTCGTCGGGGTCGTTCGAGAAGATCTTCACTTCGAACTCGCGCGTGCCCAGGCCGTTGGGGGTGATGCGCACGGGGATGTCGAGGATGCTGGTCGACGAACCTGCCTCGAGCCCCTGAATCGGATCGTAGCGGCCAGCGCCCGCGGCGGGCAGGTCGTCGGTGCAGCCGTTGGTGGCGTCATAGAAGCCCACGCAGATTTCGGAGGCCAGCGCGCCGTTCTTCGGCGTCACTTCCCAGTAGGGTCGCACGAAGCCGCCGGCGCCATCAGACTGGCCGAGCTTCAAGTTCGCGCGGGGGTCGACCGGCGTGGGGCGCGTGCCGACGTTCTGCACGGTGATCTTCCGGTTCGCGAACGAAGCGGGGTTCGCCGTGGAGAAGTAAGCGATGCGGCCGAAGCTGAGCGTGGGTGACGGGCGCGCGTCGATGTCAGGCCCGCCGCCGACGCCGCGCAGGTTGACGCTGACCATCGGCTGGCTGGTGAGCTCGGTGACGGCGACGAGCTGACCTGCGCGGGGGCCGAGCACGGTGGGCCGGAAGGTGAGCTTGGCCACGGCGGTGCCGGCCGCGATGCCCAGCGGAGCGGCTGCGTCACGCACGCCAGCGGGAACGACCAGCGTGGTGAGGTCGGCGCTGTCGGTCTCCACGACCTTGAAGACGTTGCTGGCGCTGGAGCCTTCGCGGGTGCTCACGGTGGTGAGGCGCACGGGGCGCAGCGACAGGTTCGAGAAGGTGACCTGGCCGTCGACGGTGGTGCCGGGGGGCGCGTAGCCGAAGTCGACGGTGGGCGGCGTCCACGTGAGCACCGAGGCCACGCCGATACCCAGCAGGCGCACCGGCTTCTCGGGGCAGCCTTCGGCGCGGCGCATGCGCACGGTGGCGACGTAATCGCGCGCCTCCGTCGGCTTGAAGGTGAACTTCGCGGTCTTGGAGCGCATCGCCGCGAGGAGGAACTCGCCCTTGGGCGAATCAGGCGAGACGACGAAGATGCCCTCGCCCTGCTGCGACTCGACGGCGCCCAGGTAGGCGCGGGTCTCGAGGGGGCGCGGGTTCACGAACTCGTAGTCGAGGGTGTAGCTGTCGCCGCGCGCGACGGCGCCGAAGTCGATGGTGGCCGGCAGCTCGCAATCACCAGAGATCGCGATGCCCTTGAGGGTGATGCTCGCGTTCTCTTTGCCGACCTCGGTGTCGCCCGAGGTCATGGTGAGCAAAGTCTCGTGCACCACCTGGGGCACGCCCTCGACGACGGGCGGCGTGTAGTGAATGTCGAACTCGACCGACTCACCAGAGCCCACGATGACTTCTTGCGTGAAGCCGATGCTGAAGACCGGTGAAGGATCGTCGACGAAGCTGCCGACCCGGGCCGGGGTGCCGCTCTCCTTGGTGAACTTCTGGATCACCAGCGTGCCCAGACCCACGTTCTGCACGGTGAGCTTCTGCACGATGTCTTTTCCCATCGAGACCGTGCCGAAGTCGTAGATGCCGTTGTCGCCCGACAGCTGCTCGTCGTTGGCGCCGGTGTAGATGACGCGCACTTCGCCACGGCCACGAGGAAGCTGTCTGCCGCCGCAGTCCTTGCAGCCCTGCAACACGGCCAGCACAGACACGAACAGCAGCAGGTGGTTCGAGGAAGATTTCATCGGAGCTCTCCAGCGAGACGGCGCGAACGTTGATGGAGGACCCGGCGCGTCCCACCACGAACTCGAAACAATTCAATGCACTTGGCACAAACTCAAAGGAACGGTCAACTGGTTGTCGCCTTTCGTTACGTTGCCTTCTGGCCCGATTTGTAAATGGCAGTGGCACTCCTCGACGCCTTCCACCAAAGAGCGGCTGAACCCATGGCAACTGCACGAGCCGAGTACGAAACGCGCGTCACCCAGTTCCGCGCCGAACTGGTCACGCTCGATCGCCAGGGAGGCCGGTTGGCCAACCTGCGCACACTGACCTTCCTGGGCTTCATCGGGCTCGGGTTCGCGGTGGGCTTCGACAAGATTCCCCGCTGGGGCCTGCTGGGCGCGTTGGCGTGCCTCGCCGGGTACATCGCGCTCGCGGTGATCCACGCCGGCGTCATTCGGCGGGAAGACTTCGCGAAGATGCGGCTCTCGCTCAACGAGCGCGGGCTGCTCCGGTTGCAGGGCCGCTGGCACGACTTTCCCTCGACGGGCGAAGGCCGCGTTCCCGATGGGCATCTCTACGGCGGCGACCTCGACATCACCGGGCGCGGCAGCCTCTTTCAACGCCTCGACGACACGGGCACGGCGGCCGGAGAGCAGCGGCTGCTCGACTGGTTGCTCACGCCTGCCCCGAGCGCCGAAGCGATCCACGCGCGGCAGGGCGCGGTGCGTGAGCTGGGGCCGCTGATCGACTTCCGCCAGACGCTGGTCGCCGAAGCGCGCATGGCGGGCAAGAAGGACAAAGCCGATCCGTCGCGTTTCCTGGCGTGGGCCGAGGCGCCTTCGACGTTGAACGCGATTCGCTGGGCCTGGCCCATCGCGCACGTGCTGCCGGTGTTCACCATCACCGCCGGGCTGCTCTCGGCCAACGACGTGATCAACGCCCTGCCCTTCTGGATCGGCCTGGTGATCCAGATCGCGATCGTGGTGGCCACGCGCAAGCCGATCGGCGCGATGTGGGAAGCGCTCTCGATGGGCGAACACGGGTTCATCCGGTTCGAGCAGACCTTCGCGTCGATCGATGCGCAGAAGTTCGCAGGGCCGCGGTTGCTCGCGTTGCAGCAGGGCCTGATGGAGGGCCCGCCCGTGTCGGCCCGCCTTCGCACGTTCGCGCGGCTGATGGGGTTCGCCGAGCTCAAACACTCGGGCCAGATGCACCCGATCATCAACGCGCTCACCCTGTGGGATCTGCTGGTGCTCTTCCGCATCGATCGCTGGCGCGAGACGCAAGGCAAAGGCGCGCGGCAGTGGTTCGAGGCGCTGGCTGAGTTCGAGGCGCTCTCCTCGTTCGCCACCTGGCACTTCGAGCGGCCCGAAGACGCGTTTCCCCAGGTCGACGACGGCGCGGTGCACCTCGAGGCGGTGGAGCTGGGTCACCCGCTGCTGGAGAAGCCGATTCGCAACGACGTCACGTTGAGTTCGCCGGGCACCGGGCTGGTGATCACCGGCTCGAACATGAGCGGCAAGACCACGCTGATGCGCGCGACCGGGCTCAACACGGTGATGGCGCTGGCGGGGCTGCCGGTGTGCGCGAACTCGATGAAGGTCTCGCGCGTGCAGGTGCTCACCAGCATGCGCGTGAAAGATTCACTGGAACGCGGCGTGTCGTATTTCTACGCCGAGGTGCAGCGCATCAAGACGGTGCTCGACACGGCGAAGGCGCACAAGGATCGCTGCCTGTTCTTCCTCGACGAGCTCTTCATGGGCACCAACGCGAAGGAGCGGCAGATCGCTTCGCGGCAGCTGTTGTTGATGCTGCTCGACCTGGGCGCGGCGGGCGCGGTCACCACGCATGATCTTTCGATCTGCGAGTTGGCGAAGGAGCGGCCTGAGACGATCCGCAACGTGCACTTCAGGGATGAAGTGAAGGACGGCGAGATGACCTTCGATTACCGGCTGCGCGAGGGCGTGGTGCAGACCACCAACGCGCTCGAGGTGCTGCGGCGCGCGGGCGTGCAGGTCGGGTGAATTGTTCTCCCTCGCCCTGCGCCAGCGGGGAGAGGGTCGGGGTGAGGGGCTTTTCGGGGTTCGGAGTTGGGCCCCTCAGAGCCTGTGAGGAAATAGACCGGTCTGGGCCGCGCGTGTCGAGGACGGGGCCGAGCGGAGCAACGGCACGTGGGATTGACGGCGGGTCCACGGGCGTGATCTCCCTGCGGGATGAAGAAGAGCGAGCCTGCGGCCCGTGTCGAGGTGGTGAATAGAAACCAGTTCGTTCTCGAGCCGCGAGACTTCGA
>JANODF010000183.1:0-1839 GCA_031412555.1 Archangium sp.
GCGGCGCAGGTTCGCGATCTCCTGGAGGAACATCGCGATCTCGTTGTAGTTGCCGCTGACGGCCATGCTGATGGGAATGCGCGAGTAGAAACCTTCGGGGGCCTCGCTGCCCGGCACGACCTTGCTGATCTCGAGGCCCGACTTCTTGCCCACGTCGCTGAGCTGGGAAAGCAGCTCTTCGATGTCCTTCTTCTCGGGCAGCTGGGTGAGGGCCTCCTGGAACTTCTGATCCAGGGCGTCCATCTCCTTGCGGCGCTCGTTCAGGTTGTCGGCGATCGCCTGCTTCTCAGCGAGGGTGATCTCCTTGGCGTTCTGTTCGGCCTTGATGCCGGCGATGGCAGTGTCGAGATCGGCGATCAGCAGGAAGTACGTGCCCGCGGTGATCAGGAGGATGATCGCCGCGATGATGCCTGCCTTGGCGGGCGTGGCGAGCTTGTTGATGCGTTCGATGAGCTGTTCCACGGTGGCCTTTAGATTCCGAGATTCACGGTGAGCGTCATGTCGAACTTGACGGGTTTGGCGCCGGTCTTGGTCGCCGCGGCTTCGGTGTTCGTCGACTTGAGCTCGATGTTCGAGAAGAAGAACCCGAGCTCCTGAGGCGCAATCTCCAGGATCTCCGCGTCACCGGTGAGCAGCTCGATCTTGAAGCTGCCGTTGCGCATGCGCTCGACCACCCGGCCCATGCCCTTGGGGCACCAGGCGATGTTGTTGAGGCCGCGCATGAACTCGGAGACGTCGTCGAAGCTCTCGGCAGTGCCCACCATCACGGCGGCCCCACCCTTCTCTTCGAACGAGCTGAGCCACACCTTCTTGGGGATCGCTGTGGCAAGCGCATCGAGCAGCTTCACCGGCCCTGCGCGCTGCTTGGTCAACTTCGCCAGCACCGCCAGCTTCTCTTCGACTTCTTTCTTGCGGCGCTGAAGGTTGGTGACCTCACCGATCACTTTTTCGAGCTGGGCGATGCGGGCGTTGGTGTCGTCGAGGCGGCGCTGGGCCGCTTCACGCTTGCCATCCATCCAGACGTACCAATACCCATTGGCAGCCGCCGTGATGATGAACATGCCGACCATCAGGACGATGAACTGTCGTCCCTGCTCGCGTTTCTGGACCTGCCGGACTGGCAGGAGGTTGATGCGGATCATCATCTCGTGTCAGTCCTTGTCAGCCGAGTTTGTCGCCGGGCTTGCGGAGCGCGAGACCCACGGCCACTGCAGCCTGGGGCGCCACGTCCATGATGAAGGCCGGGTCGAACTTCCTGTTGTCGATCTCGATGCGCTTGAACGGGTTCAAGATCTCCACCGGCACGCCCACGCGCGCTTCGATGGTCTTGAAGAGCGCCGGCACCTTCGCCGTGCCGCCCGACAAGTAGACCTTGGAGAAGTTCGCGTCAGCCGCGGTGCCCGCGTAGAAGTCGAGGGACCGCTGAATTTCGCCGGCCACCTGCTCGGCGACCTGGGTCATCACCTTCTCGACCTCTTGCGGCACGACGGCATCGGCGTCACCGCGGCCACCACCGACCTTCAGCGCTTCGGCCTCTTCGTACGAGACGTTGAGCTGCTTCTGGATTTCTTCGGTGAACTGGTTGCCGCCGATGGTGACGTCACGCGTGAAGGTGGTGACCCCCTGCGCGAGGATGTTGATGTTGACCACCGCGGCGCCCGCGTTGATCAACACCACCGTCTCGTTCATCGGCACTTCGTAGTTGGCCGAGAAGCAGTTCTGCACGGCGAAGGCATCGACGTCGACCACCACCGGGATCAGGCCCGCTTCCGTCACGACCGACGAGTAGTCGTTGATCATGTCCTTCTTGGCGGCGACCAGGAGCACGTCCATCTGGCC
>JANODF010000184.1:0-14405 GCA_031412555.1 Archangium sp.
CAGAGGTGGCATCTCGACTGTGCTCGGTGTGGGGCTGTTCCTTCAGAGGAAGGCGTCTCGGTCGGTGCCCCGATGGGGAGCCGCTTCGCGTACGATTTCCCGCTCGATGACCACGGCTGCGGGCAAGGAGATGACGGACGAGCGCAAGGTCGCGTTCGTGCGCGGCCAACTCAGCGGGACCGAGCTCGAAGCGTTCGAGCGCCAGCTGGATCGCGACCCCGAGCTGCGGCGCGCCGTGGCCCAGCTCGCCGCGACCGCGTCGGGCCTCACCCTGAGCTCCCCCACGACGGCCACCGCGACGCACGTGGAGGGCGGCGTGGAGCTGCTGCGCGTGCTGGGGCAGGGCGGCATGGCGCGGGTGCTGCTCGCCCGGCAGCGAGACCTCGGGCGCGAGGTCGCGGTCAAGGTGGTGCGAAAGCTCGGTGACGTGCAGCTGGCCCAGCGCCTCTTGCAGGAAGCACGGCTCACCGGCGCGCTCGAGCACCCGGGCATCGTGCCGGTGCACTTCGTCGAGGGCAGCACGACCTCTGAGCTTCGCGTGGTGCTCAAGCGGGTCGAGGGGGTGACCTGGGCGGCGCTCCTGGCCGACGCCGACGCGGTGCAGGCCCGCTTCGGCCAGGACCTGCTCGAGTGGAACCTCTCGATGCTGATTCGGGTCTGCAGCGCGCTCTCGTTCGCGCACGAGCATCGCGTGATTCACCGCGACGTGAAGCCCAGCAACGTGATGATTGGCCGCCACGGCGAGGTGTACTTGATGGACTGGGGCATCGCCGGGGTGCTCACCCCAGACCCCACTGGCACCCTGCCCTTCGTGGGCGACAGCCCGGGCGCCGGCACCCCGGGCTACATGGCCCCCGAGCAGGTGTCTGCGTCGACCGAAGCGCTCTCGCCGGCGACCGACGTGTTCCTCCTCGGGAGCGTGTTGTACGAGCTGCTGTCGGGCGCGCCCCCCTTCGTGCAGAAGGTGGGGGAGCGGCGCGCTGAAGACGTGCCCGACTTCGACGTGCTCCCGCGCGAAGACCTCGCGGCCGTGGCGCGCACGGCCCTGGCGCTCGACCCCCAGGCTCGCTTCGCCGACGTCGAGAGCTTTCGCCGTGCCGTCGAACGATGCGCTCGCAGCGCCGATGCCGAGCGGCTCTTGCAGCGCAGCGTCCGGCTCCTCGACACCGCCAGGGCCCAGCGCGCGCAAGGAGCCCCCCTCGATGCGGCGCGGTCGGCGCTCGAGGCGGCCTTCGTGGTGCGCTCGGTGCGCGCGCTGGAGCACGCCCCTGCCTCGGCCATCGCGGTCGAGCGCGAGGTGGCTCGGTTCCGCGTCGAAGCAGGCCTCGCCGACGGGCAACCCGATGTCGCCGCCGAGGTGCTCTCGTTTCACATGCTCGAGCTCCCCGAGCTCGAGGCGAGGGTCCGCCAGGCAGTCGCCGAGGCCACCCGAGTCGCTCAGCTGGCCCACCAGGCCGATCCGACCGTGGGCGCAGGCGCGCGGGTCTCGTTCATGGGCGCGCTGCTCGCGCTCTCGCTGGTCTTCTATTCAGTGCGGTTCGTGCTGCGCGGCGAGTTCACGTCGGGGTGGGTGCCCTTCTGGGCGTCCTCCGCGTTCCTGGTGGGGGTCTTCGTGTTGACCCACCTCTTCCGCGCCCCGCTCGCCGCCTCTCGTCTCAATCGCCAGATGGCCCAGCTGGTGATGGCCATCACCGCAGGCCAACTGATGTGCCGCGCCATCACCGCCACTCTTGCGCTCGAGCCGCGCGTCAACGCGCTCTTCGAGTTCGGCGTGGTGTTCACCGCGTTGCTGGCCGGGGCATCCCTGCATTGGACCTTCGGCGTGGGCGCGGCAGTCATCGGAGCCGGGCTGGCGGTGGCCCTGGGCCTGCCAGTCAGGGCAGATTGGGCGTTCATGGCCAGTGTGCTGCTCGCCATCTCGGCGATGACCCTGACGTGGAAGACCCGCTCCGTGTGGAGCTCGCGCCGGGTGCCTGGTGACTGAGGCCCTCGAGCTCTTCCTCAGCGCGCTCGGGCCGACGGTGCCAGTGACGAGGCTCGAGGCCCGCCGGGTGCTCGAGGCCGCGGCGCAGCGCTGGCCCGCGGTGCACCTCGACGGAGCCGCGTTCGGGCGCTTCGTGAGCGAGCGGCTGCCCGAGCACGCGACGTCACTGGGGCTCTTGCACGTCGATGACCTGCTCCTGGCCTGGGCGTGCCTTGCGGGCCAACGCGCTGCCCTCGCCGCGTTCCAGGCCGGCTTCGGGCCGCTGGTGCGCCAGGTGTGCGCGCGCGCGGCCTCACCCGGGGAGGTCGCCGCGGAAGTCGAGCAACATCTCCTGGTGGGTGATGGCCGGCCCGCTGCCCTGGCGCACTACGCAGGGCTCGGGCCGCTGGCCTCGTACGTCTCGGTGGCGGCGATGCGTGTGGTACTCAATGCGCATCAGCGAACGAGCCGCCAACCCCTGCTGCTCGATGACGACGCGTGGTCCGAGCTCGCCCTGCGGCTCAGCGATGATGACGCGAGCCCCGAGGCGACGTTTCAGTCGGCAGAGCTCAGGCCGCACCTGGTCGCCGCGCTTCACGCCTCGCTCGAGGGCCTGACCGTGCGGCAGCGCTCGTTGCTGCGGCTGCATTACGGCGAAGGCGTGTCTGCCGAGGCGCTCGGCCGCATGTACGGCGTGCACCGCGCGACGTCGACGCGCTGGCTGGCCGACGCGCGAGAGCAGGTCTTCGCGCACGTGCAGCAGGCCCTCGTGCAGCGGCTCTCGCTGGGCCCCGAGACGCTGAAGAGCGTCAATCGCCACCTCGCCAATGGCGTCGAGTTGACGCTCTCGGGGCTCGGAACCCCCTGAATCGAGTGGGGCTACCTGAAGAATGCGACACTTCGGGGGCAGCCTTGTCTTCATGCCATGACCATCAAAGGAACCGGCAGCAGCCCTCTCGACCGTGCACAGGCCCTGGGCGTCGCGACGCGCTACGCGACCCCGCGAACCAGCGAGGCGGTGATTACCCAGTTGCCCGGAGGTCGCTTCAAGCTCTCGGTGACGGTGCCGTTGGCCGGGGTCAAGCCCGCGAACCTCAACGAGCGGGTGCGCGCGGCGCAGGTCAACGGGCTGGTGACGGGGCTGGCATTGACGGCCAGCAAGAAGTCCCTCGAAACCAGTGGGCCCGTCGAGGTCAGCGTCGCCGGCAACGAGCTGCGCGTCGAGGCGACCTTCGACGGCGACCCCAGTGTGCTGGCGGGGCTCTTGAAGGAGCTTGGCGGGCTCGACCTGTCGTTCAAGCAGCCGCGCGGGGGCCTCGAGTTTCGGGTCGACATGCAGCTCGCCGAGTTAAAGCTCGACCGAACGCCCACCACCCGCGCGCTCGCTGAGAAGGGGGTGGCCGAGGCGAAGATCGACCTCGAGACCTGGCGGTCGGATTTCGAGGCGGCGAAGGTGAAGCTGCCGGGGGAGACGGCCGCCCTCGAGCGAGAGCGCACTGAAGCGGCCCGGGCCGTCGACGATGCGCAGGCCGCGGTCACTCGCGCGCGCGCAGCCATCGATGCGCGCGCCGAGAGCGTGCCCACCGCTGACCTGGCGACCGTGCTGCGATCGGTCGAGGCGCCGGCAGGGAAGCAGTGGTTGGAGGCCCGGTTGGAGCTGACCGGGGCGAAGGCCGCCCTGAAGAAGGCAGAGGCCCTGGTGCAGGAGCGCGCCGACGTCGAGCGTGCAGGCGTCACGGCAGAAGAGGCGGGGCTCGGCGCGATGCCCGACCTGGCGGCGGCGGGCGCCCGCGTCGCGCAGGCCGAGGCAGCGATGGCGAGAGCTGACGCCGAGGTTCGTGAAGCGTTCAAGAAGGACCCCGACGCGCGCGCCCACCTCTCGCTGGCCGACATGACGGGCGACGCGAGCGACCGCGCAAGAGCAGAGGCGCTCTCGGAGAGCATCGGCGACCTGTGGACCGCCACGACGGCCGCGCACGACGTGGCGCAGCGCAGGGTGGCTGACCCCAGCGTGTCGTACCCGCAGCTCATCGCGGCAGCGGAGGCCGAGGTCGCGCGGCTCGAGACGGCGCTGGCGACCCTCGAGCCGACGGTGAAGACCATCGAGTTGGGGAAGCGTGGCGATGACACCGCCCAGCGGGCGCTCTTCGGCCTGCGCGACGGGCAGAGCTGGGAAGCGTGGCGCAAGGCGACGCTCGAGGAGCGCCGGGACTCATGCGCTCCCTCTCTCGGCGAAGGAGGCTTTGAGCACGGTTGATCGATATCAGGAGCACCTTCACCGTTCGCATCGAGCACAGTCGAGATGCCACTTCTGCTCCGTGCGGCAAGGAGCCCCTCGACTGCTCTCGGGGCGAACGGTGATGGCCGTCGAGACGCCTACTTCAACTCGCACGTCGAGACCTCGACAGCGACCCCATTCAGAACCGCCGTGCCGCAAATCTGATCAATCAGTTCTTCGTCGGTCAGATCATTCGCGCTGACCCCAGCATGCTTTTCCGCCACCCCGAGCTTCACGCCGGGCCGGTCATGCCCCCAACCGTGAGGCAAACTCACGACCCCAGGCATCACGGACTCAGTCACCTCGACCGCAACCCGCACCTCACCCACCCGCGAACGAACCACCACCACTTGCCCGCACTCCAACCCGCGATGCGCCGCATCCTCGGGGTGCATGAACAGAGTGCACCGATCGCGGCCCTTCACGAGGCGCTGACTGTTGTGCATCCACGAATTATTGCTGCGCAGATCCCGACGTCCGATGAGCGAGAGCGCACTCTGCGGTCTGTTCATCGTGCTGCGCAGCCGCTGCACATCGCGCAACATCACCTCGGGAGTGAGCTCGATGACCTGCGTCCCCAGCGCCTTGAGCCGAGGCACGAGGGGCCCGAGATCAATTCCATGAGGTGAAGCCTCGAGCTTCTTCACGGTGAACTTCGTCGGCCCCGCGCGCAGCAGCAAGTCGACGATGGTGCGCGGCTTGATCCGGTTTCCCACCGCACGAATCGCGCGCCCGGCAATACCACCAGTGATCTCCGCGATCAGTCGCAGGAAGATCTGCCAATCGTGCAGCAGTCCTTTGGCTGGCTCGAACAGCGCCCCATTCCACCGCGTGGTGTTGCGAATGCCGACCGCGTGCAGCGCGATGTCGTAGTGGTCGTGCTCGAGGGTGGTGGTCGAAGGGAGAATGTAGTGCGCGAGGCGGGTGGTCTCGTTGACGTAGAGATCGACGGCGACCATCAGCTCGAGCTTCGAGAGCGCGCGATCGAGCCGGCGGCCATTGGGCGCGGAGAGCACCGGGTTGTGCGCGGTGATCAGGAGCGCCCGCACCTGCCCTGCCCCTTCCGTCTCCAGCTCATCGGCCATGGTGCTGATGGGGAGCTCGCCGTTGAACTCAGGCAGATCCCGCACGCGGCTGCGGAACGCGTCGAAGCTGCCGGGCTGACCCGCGTGCCGGGCGATTGCCACCAGGTCGACCGCGGGGCTGGTGAACATCGGCCCACCTTCGCGATCGAGGTTGCCGGTGACGACGTTGATGACGTCGATGAGCCAGGTGGCGAGCAAGCCGAACTCCTGCGCGCTGACGCCCATGCGGCCGTAGCAGACGGCGGAAGGTGCAGCGGCGAAGTCGCGGGCGAGACGCCGGGTGTCGTTCGCTGAGATTCCCGTGCGGGCTGCGACGCGGTCGGGAGTGAACTCCAGCACCAGCGCGCGCAGCTCACCCACGCCCGCCAACGGAACGGTGTTGCGCCGAAGCCGTACGAGGCCCTCGGAGAAGAGCGTGTGCAGAAACCCGAGCAGGAACAGCGCGTCGGTGCCGGGCCGGATGAAATGGTGTTCGTCGGCGATCTCGGCGGTCTCGGTTCTGCGCGGATCGAGGACGATGAGTTTTCCACCACGTTCACGCAGCGCCTTGAGGCGGTTCGGCAGATCAGGCGCAGTCATCACCGAGCCGTTCGAGGCCATCGGGTTCGCGCCGAGGATCAAGAAGTGTGCGGTGCGATCGAGATCAGGCACCGGGAGGATCGCCTGGTTCCCGTACATCCAGCGCGAGACGAGCATGCGCGGGAGGTTGTCGACCGAGGTGCTGGAGAACCGGTTGCGTGTGCCGAGCGCCCAGGGGAGCAGCGTCTGCGCGTAGATCGACGCGCCGTAGTTGTGCAGCACCGGGTTGCCTTGCGAGAGCGCGACCGCGTCGTTGCCGTGCTCTTTGCGGATCGCACGAAGCCGCTGGCCGATGTCGGTGAAGGCCTCTTCCCAGGAGACCTCGACGAAACGGTCTCCTTCGCGGCGCACCGGGTGACGGAGTCGATCCGGATCTTCGTAGACGTCTTTGAGCGCGACGGCCTTGGGGCAGATGTGGCCGCGGCTGAAGGGATCATCGCGATCACCCCGAATGCCGAGGATCTTTCCGTCTTCGTGCTCGATGGCGAGGCCGCAGATGGCTTCGCACAGATTGCACGCCCGGTAATGGAGCTGCGGCATGAGGTGGACTTAGCCGTCCCCCTCTCCCTTTGGGAGAGGGTCGGGGTGAGGGCATCGGATCAGCTGGCTGATCGGCCCCGGCAGTCACGCGCGCGCACGGTTAACCGAGTGACGAGGTGACACACATGAAGACCTTCCTCCTCCTCGGACGGATTCTTTTCGGCGGCTACTTTCTCTTCAGCGGTCTCAACCACTTCATCACCATGAACGCGATGGCCGGCTACGCCGCCTCGAAGGGCGTGCCGATGCCGCACCTTGCAGTCGCCGTCAGCGGCACGCTGATCCTGCTCGGAGGACTGAGCGTGCTGCTCGGCTTTCTCCCGCGCGTGGGCCTTGGGCTGATCCTGCTCTTCCTGGTGCCGGTCACGCTCGTGATGCACAACTTCTGGGCGGTCGATGATCCCCAGGCGCGCATCATGGAGATGACCAACTTCCTCAAGAACACCGGACTGGTCGGTGCCGCGCTGTCGATGATGGCGCTGGCTCTCCCCTGGCCCTACTCGGTGTCTGCAGGGCGTCGAACGGAAGCCGGCACCGATTGGCTGACGGGCCGGCAGGTCCATCACTGATCACGGGCGTGGAGCGCTCGCCCGGGGTGCCACCACGCGCTCGGCAGTCGCGCGAGGCGGTGCGTGTTGTCGGGCCCAGGTCGCCAGATAAAGATCCTCTTCTTTCGCCCAGCGAGAATCCGACCAGCCCAGCTCGGGCTGACAGATCGCGCGAATGCGCTTCAAGTGCTCGGCCCCACCATCAGACAGCAGCAACCCGGCCCGCACGCGCCGCAGCAGCAAGTCTTCCAGGTGCACCACCCGCTCGACCCGCGCCGCGTGCCGAAGCTCCGCCCACAGGAAGAACGTCTCGGGAATGCGCTGCAGCTCACCCTCACGTGACGCCTCGACCAGTGCCGGAGTCCACGTGCCGTACCGCCCGGCCAACCGCCTTCGCTCGAGCACGTCGAGTTCACCCCAGCGCGCGCCCGTCGGAGGCTGCTGAAACTTGCCCCGCTTCGGTGCCTTCACCCGCTGCGCCGGCATCGAGAGCTCGAACTTGTCGACCGCCTCGCGCGCGATCTCCCGGAAGGTCGTCAGCTTGCCGCCGGTGACCGTCCACAAACCGCGCTCCTGCCAGATGACGTGCTCGCGCGATTCTTTCGATGGATCCTTCTTCCCCGTGCCGATGACCGGCCGAACACCCGAGTAGCTCGACACCGCGTCACTCACGCTCAACGACAACCCGGGGAACGCCGCGCGCGCTGCTTCAACGAGCGAGGCGGCTTCCGCCGGACTGATGTGCGGCGCCTCATCGAGCGGGCGATCGTGATCGAGATCCGTCGTGCCCAGGAGCGTCAGCCCCTCCCACGGATACGCGAACATCGGCCGCCCATCGCGCGGATGCCGAAACGCCACGGCCTGGGCCACCGCGAAACGCCACGAGGGAAACAGCAGGTGACTGCCCCGCAGCGGACGAATGGCCGGCTTCGCATCGACCCCGGCGCGCAGCACGTCAGCCCACGCACCGGTCGCGTTCACCACCGCACGCGCTTCGATGCGCACCACGCGCTCCTGCTCTTTGTCGCGCAGCACCACGCCGGAGACCTGGCCGTCGCGGGTGAGCAACTCCTCGACCCGCGCATAGTTGATCGCCGAAGCACCCGCGGCGAGCGCATCGAACAACACCCGCAACACCAGCCGCGCGTCATCGGTCTGCGCATCGCGGTACCAGAACCCACCGGCCAGCCGCTCGAGCCGCAGCCGCGGCGCGAGCATCAACAGGTCCGAAACGCTGAGCGCCTTGTGCGGCACCCCGCTCCCGAAGAAGTCATAGATGCGCAGGCCGGTGCGCATCATGCGCTTGCCCATGCGGTCGTCGGCGTAGCTGGGCATCAGAAAGCCGATCGGCTCCACCAGACCGGGCAGCTCATTGAGCAAACGCTCGCGTTCGCGCACGGATTGCCAGGTCAAGCGCAGGTCGCCCTGCGCGAGGTAACGCAGCCCACCGTGCACCAGCTTCGAGCTGCGGCTGGAAGTGCCCGAAGCGAAGTCGCCCTGCTCCACCAACAACGCGTCGAGCCCGCGGCGGGTCGCTTCATGCAGCAAGCCGACACCCGTGATGCCACCTCCCACGATCACCAGGTCCCAGGGGCCGTGGCCTTCGAGCCGGTTCCACGTCTGTTCTCTCGAGACGCTCATGCGATCAACTTTCCGGGGTTCATCAGCCCCGATGGGTCGAACCCTCGCAACATGCCGGCCAGCGTCGACATGCCCAGCGCGCCCTTCTCGGCGGCCAAGTACGGCGCGTGATCGACGCCCACCCCGTGCTGATGACTGATGGTGCCGTGCCCCGCGACGATCGCTTCACTGGCGATGTGTTTGAGATGCCGCCAGCGCTCCATCGTCTCTTCCGGCGTCGGCGCCAGGCGGAACAGATAGGTGGTGTAGATGCTCGAGCCGTCTCCATAGAGATGCGAGAGGTGCGTGTAGACGTGCGTCTTCTCGTTCCACTTCTCGAGGCCGGTGCGCAGCGCGGCTTCCACGTCCTGCAGCAACTTCGGCACCGCCGACCACGGTGCGGCCGTCTCCAGCGTGTCGACCGCGTAGCCGAGCTCCCACAAGGAGTTGCGCAGGTACGGCGCGCGAAAGCGGTTCTTGGTCCACTGCGCTCCGAACGTACGGCCCGCCGAAATGCCGGCGTGTTTGCGCGTCAACGCGAGCGCTTCCTCCAGCGCGAAGCTCACCGTCGCAGCGGTACCGGTCGAGCCGATCAACAGCAGCGCCTTGCCTTCACCCGCCCCGCGGAACTTCATCCACGCTTCCAACGCGCCGAGCAGCCGCTCATGACCTGCGAGCATCAACATGGTGCGCGCTTCTTCAGGCGCGGAGAGCCGCAACATCGACAGCGGCAACTTCGCCTGCGCGATGGTGCGGGAGGCCGCGAGCCCTTCTTCCCAGCCGGGGAAGAACACACCCACGAACTCTTCGCGCTCCGGCAACGGAGAGACCCGCACGGTCGCTTCGGTGATCACCCCCAGGCGGCCTTCAGAGCCGAGCACGAACTCCTTCAGGTCGGGGCCCGCGGCCGAAGCCGGAAACACGGGCAGGTCGAGCGCCCCTTGCGGCGTCTCCACGTGACCACCGGCGAACAACTTCTCGATGCGCCCGTAGTGCGCTGACTGCTGACCACTCGAGCGCGTGGCGATCCACCCGCCGAGCGTGGACTGCTCGAAGCTCTGCGGAAAGTGGCCGAGCGTGAGCCCATGCGCGCGCAACCGGGCTTCGAGATCCGGCCCGGAGACTCCGGCACCGAAGGTGGCCAGCCGGCTCACCGAGTCGAGCTTGAGCAGCCCCGACATGCGCCGCATGTCCATCGTCACCGTGGGCCCGCCGCTCGCTTCGGGGTTGATGTGGCCCGCCACGCTGGTGCCACCACCGTACGGAATGAGCCGCGTGTTGGTGCGCTTGGCCCAGTCGAGCAACGAGCGCACGTCGCCGGTGCTCTCCGGGTAGGCGACCGCGTCGGGGAACGTGCCCAGCTTTCCCGACCGCAGCGCGACCCAGTCACCGAAGCTCTGCCCACGCGCGTGGCGAAGGCGATCGTCGGGGTCGAACGAGAGAAACGACGCCGAGTCGACCCGGCTCTTCGGCACCGTCGAGAGCACGTCGCTCAAGCTCGCGCTCTTGGTGGCGACCGCGGGCCCGACCCACTCGCTCAACGCAGCCCGGCTCTTCGCGGGCACTTCGTAGGTGTGGCTCTCATCACCCCAACCATTCCATCGCTTCATCGGGAAGCCTCCTGTCGGGTCTTGCGCTCCACCTTGATCCACTGATCCAGGCTGTGCTGCATGGCGTCGCGGGTGATCTTCTCGGCCTTGTCAGCCTGGCCCTTGCGCGCCGCCTGCTGAAGCGCGTCGTAGAATTCAGTCGAAGCGCGCCGGGCGGCGGCCTCTTCGAAATAGAACACCGCCATCACCCGGTAGAGATCACCGAACCCATTCAAGATGAGGGTGAACACCGGATTCTGGGAGGCGGTGGTGAGCGCAAGGTGCAGCCGCCAGTCGAAGTCACCGAAGGCCTCGGCGTTCTGCTCGGGGCGGTTCTCTGCTTTGAGAAACTCAGCGATGACCGCAGCGTTCGCGTCGACCGCGGCGCGGGCGTAGGCCGGCGCCATGGCCAGGCGCACCTCGAGCAGGTTGGTCACGAACCGATCCGGCAGCGGCCCGCCGTTGCGCACCACCGCGGCCAGCACGTTGAGCCCGCCTTCACGCCAGATGTCGCGCACCCGGGTCGACTTGCCGTGCTGCACGTCGATCCACCCGTCGCGTTCGAGCCGCTGCAACGCTTCACGCAAGGTCGGCCGGGTCACCCCGAGCTGCAGCGCGAGCTCACGTTCTGAGGGCAACGTGGTGTTCGGCGGGAAGTGACGTGAGAGGATGAGGCTGACCAGCTCGCCTTCAGCGTGGGCCGCGGGCCGGCGCTGGGGGGGCAGAGAAGTGATGACGCCTGGAGGCATGGCCGATCTCTAACAGGTAAGAGGTCTGACCAGTAGCTCCCTCTCCCTTTGGGAGAGGGTTGGGGTGAGGGCGGTGAATCACAGGTGCATCGCCCGCCACGCCCGCCAAAAATACTGAAGCCCCGCGCCCACGCCCAGAACACCGCACGCCACCGACAGCGGAGCCCACGCATCGCGCCACCCCGCCAGCACCGCCGCGAACAACGCAAACTGCGCCACGGTGGTCGCCTTGCCGAGCACCATCGCCCGCCAGGGAATCCCGCCCTTGCGCAGCCGCGGCACCGAGAACCGCGCAATCACCAACGGCAACAACACCACCTCGCGCGTGGACGCGACCAACGCCATCCACAACGGCGGCTGCCGAGTCACCCACACCGCCACCAGCACCGACAAGATGAAGAACTTGTCGCAGACCGGGTCGAGCCACGCCCCGATGCTCTCGCCGGGAAGCCCCGCCCGCCGCGCAAACCACCCATCGAGAAAATCCGAGACGGCCGCCCCCACCATCAACCCGAGCAGCCACGCAGGATTGGTGGGCGCCAGCCAGATGGCCAAACCCATGGGAACCCGCACGAGCGTCAGCAGATTGGGGAGCGTCCCCAGCTCGCGCAACAGCGGTCTCGTGGTGGTCAGCGCCATCTGACCAAGTGTGCTCACGAGGCGTTCGGCTCGCCATGTGCTCCCTCGAAATGGCCGCACGCAAAACACCGAAGTACATGCGCAGCTTTCGCGCCCATGCAGGGGATCCCGGGGCTTGCAGTCTCGGTTAGGGTGCGCGCATGGCTACCTTTCTCGAGCAACTCAAAGCGGTCACCGTGGTCGTCGCGGATACGGGCGACTTCGAGTCGATTCAGAAGTTCCGTCCTCGTGACGCGACCACCAACCCCTCGCTCATCGCGTCGGCGGCGGCGATGCCGCAGTACCAGACGCTGGTGGCCCAGGCGCTCGATTGGGCGAAGAAGGACTCTGCTGATTCTTCGAAGGCAGCCGTCGCGAAACGCGCTGTGGACCGCCTCGCGGTGGAGTTCGGCATCGAGATCCTCAAGGTGGTGCCGGGCCGCGTGTCCACCGAGGTCGATGCACGGCTCTCGTACGACACCGACAAGAGCATCGCCAAGGCGCACGACCTCATCGCGATGTACGAGAAGGCGGGCATCAGCAAAGACCGCATCCTGATCAAGCTCGCGTCGACCTGGGAGGGCATCAAGGCCGCCGAGGTGCTCGAGCGTGAAGGCATTCATTGCAACCTGACGTTGCTCTTCGGCTTCCACCAGGCAGTCGCGTGCGCCGAAGCGAAGGTGACGTTGATCTCACCGTTCGTGGGGCGGATCCTCGATTGGTACCTCAAGAGCACGGGCAAGGCGGCGTACGCGCCGGTGGAAGATCCGGGCGTGATGTCGGTGACGCGCATCTACAATTACTACAAGGCGCACGGGTACAAGACCGAGGTGATGGGCGCGAGCTTCCGCAACGTGGGGGAGATCACCGAGCTGGCGGGCTGCGACCTGCTCACCATCGCGCCCAAGCTGCTCGCCGAGCTGGAAGGCATGCAGGGCGAAATGCCGCGCAAGCTCGTGCCCGGCGCGAAGTCGGAGGCGAAGATCAGCCTCGACAAGGCCGCGTTCGATCGCATGCACGCGGAAGACAAGATGGCGACCGACAAGCTCAAAGAAGGCATCGACGGTTTCTCGAAGGCGATCACCGACCTCGAGAAGCAGCTCGAAACGAAACTCAACTAGTCGAACGAAGTCCCCTCTCCCCTCAGGGGAGAGGGTCAGGGTCAGGGGCCAGCACTACTCGTCAGCAGGTGCCCGCAAGGTCACCTTGGTGGGCTTGCCCGGACGCTGGGTGAGCATCAACCACTGCCGCAACGGCTTCTTGCCCCTGGTCTCGAACCACACATCGAAGGTCAGTCCATTCTTGAAGTGCAACGTGGCCGGAGTCTTCCCAAGCTCACGCTTGTCGACCTTGATCACCACGCCCGAAGGTTCGCTCTCCACGAGCACGGCCACCATTGCCGACCCGGGCTTCTGATTCGGAGCGAGGCGAGCGCTCAACTTGAGCCCCGCCACCCCACTCCGGGAAACGACCTCGGTCACCGGACTCGCCACCTCCTGCACTTCCTCGATCAGCCCGGCATCGATGGAAGGCATCTCGACGAACTCTTCAGGACCACTGTCCACAATCGTCCCAGCATCCTCGACCACGGGTTCACTCACCGCGACGACGGCCGGAGCGCCCGCATCGACCTCCACCTTCACCACCGGAGCGGGAACTTCGACCACGGGAACCGGCTCAGGACTCCGCCCCAACGACCACCACGCCACCACGCCGAGCAACGCCAATACGCCCACCGCCACGGGCCACCGTGAAGGTTTGCGAGGACGCCGGGTGAGCGAAGGCGCAGGCGGCGGAACGAAGTGGGGCATCGCCCGCTGCGTCGCGGTCTGATCAGGAACGATCGACTGCTCCGCCGACAGCGCGATCCACTCCGGCTCTTCGTTCGCGGCCGGCGGCATCGTCTGCTTGGTGATCGCCGTCGCGCCATCCTTCGCGCTGAGTGCGCGAAGAAAGTTCTCCAGCTCCGAGCGGCCGGCGGGCTTGAGCGCGCTGCGCTGCACCTGCTCGAGCGCGCCCAGCATCTCCTGCGCCGACGAGAAGCGGTTCTCGCGCTTCTTCGCCATCGCCTTGAGCACCAGCTTGCAGACCTCCTTCGGCAGCTCGGGCTTGAGCTTGTCCGGAGAAGGCACGTCGGCGTTCGAGACCTGGATCAGCAGCTCCTGATCACTCGGCCCGGGGAACGGCAGTTTGTCGGTCAGCAGCGCGTACAACACGGTGCCCACCGAGAAGAGATCGCTGCGCGCATCGAGCGGCTCGGCGCGGGTCTGCTCCGGAGACATGTAGGCCGGCTTGCCTTTGATCATGCCGATCTTCGTGTGCGCGGTGCGGGTGCGCGCCTTGGCGATGCCGAAGTCGGTCAGCTTCACCTCGGCGTGCATCGAGATGAGCACGTTGTTCGGGCACACATCGCGATGCACGATGTTGAGCGGCTCACCGCCTTCAGAACGCAGGTGCGCGTAGGCGAGCGCGCGGCAGATCTCCGCGGTGATGTAGACGGCGAGCTCGGGCGGCAACGGCATGCCGGCATCACGTGCGCGGCGCATGATCTGATGGAGCGTCCACCCATCGACCAGCTCCATCACCAGGAAGTAGCGGCCGTTCGCTTCGCCGACGTCGAGCACCTCGACCAGGTTCGAGTGGTGCAGGCTCATCGCGAGCTGCGCCTCTTCGATCAGCATCTCCCGGTACTGCGCGTCGGCGTACAGCTCGGGGCGAATGCGCTTGAGCACCACCAGCCGCTTGAAGCCGGCCGCGCAGTACCGGGAGATGCTGATCGAAGAGGCGCAGCTCGCGATGAGCCTGCACCACTCGAACCTGGTCGAGGTGCTCGACG
>JANODF010000185.1:0-7965 GCA_031412555.1 Archangium sp.
ACGACAGTTTCCTTCTGCATGATGGCTCCTTGGAGCCACGCAGATCACCCCGGACAAACTGCTGCAACTCCTACAGCCGGGAATTGTGACTAAGAGTCAGCCCTCTGGGAGAGGGTCGGGGTGAGGGGCAATTCGAGACTGTGTCCCTCCGGGTCTCTCACGCGAACTCGCCGTCGGGCGAAGGCGCAGCGACCTCTTTGCCATGCAGTGAGACCCTCACCCTGACCCTCTCCCGAAGGGAGAGGGGACTTAGCCTCGGGCTCGCAGCGCGCTCACGATCATGCGCGACGCGGGGCTGCGGTTGAGGGTGTAGAAGTGAATGCCGGGCACGCCTCGCGCGAGCAGCTCGGAGCACTGCAACGTCGCGTGCGCCACACCCAGCTGCATCACCGCCTGCGGATCGTCTTTCACCTTTTCCAACTCGAGCTGCAGCCGCATGGGCACCGTCGCGCCGCACATGCGCACGAAGCGGTTGACCTGCTCGTAGTTGGTGATCGGCATGATCCCCGGAACGATCGGCGCGTTCACGCCCAGCCGCCGCGCCCGCTCGACGAAGTCGAAATAGAACGCGTTGTCGAAGAACAGCTGCGTCACCACGAAGTCCGCGCCTTCATCGACCTTGTGCTTGAGGTTCTTGAGGTCGACTTCCTTCGCGCTCTCCAGGTGGCCTTCGGGGTTGCCCGCCACGCCCACCGAGAAGCCCAGGTCGCGCTCGCGGATGTAGGAGACCAGCTCGCTCGCATAGGAGAACCCGCCCTCCGCCTTCTGGAAGTTCGCCTGGCCCTTCGGCGGATCACCGCGCAGCGCCAGCACGTTCTCGATGCGCGCCGCGGCCAGCCGATCGAGCACGCTGCCGATCTCGTCGCGGGTGTGGCCGACGCAGGTGAGGTGGGCCATCGGCTCGATGCCGGTGCGCTGCTTGATGTGCGTGACCAACTCGATGGTGCGATCGCGCGTGCTGCCCCCGGCCCCGTAGGTGACCGACACGAAGCCGGGCTCGAGCGAACGCAGATCTTCTAACGTCTCCCAGAGCTGCTTCTCTCCCTCGGGCGTCTTGGGAGGGAAGAACTCGAACGAGAAGCATGGCTTCGAGGGGTTGAGGCGGGTGCGGATCTTCACTCCGCTTTCTTCTCACGTTGAAGAAAGTGCGTCACTGGGTATGGTGCCCGCGGCTTTTCCAGAGGAGAAATCATGGCTCGCAGCACCCCACTCAACGCGGCTCACCGAAAGCTCGGCGGCCGCATGGTCGACTTCGCGGGCTGGGACATGCCGGTCCAGTACGACGGCCTCATTCAAGAACACGAACGTGTGCGCACCGGCGTCGGCCTGTTCGACGTCAGCCACATGGGCGAGATCGAGTTCACGGGCCCGGGCGCGCTCGAAGAAGCCAACCGCCTCATCACCAACGACCTCGCGAAGTGCGCTGATGGCCAGGCGGTCTACGCCGGCCTGCTCAACGAGAAGGGCACCTTCGTCGATGACGTGGTGGCCTACCGCTTCTCGCCCGAACACATCTTCATCTGCGTCAACGCCAGCAACGCCGACAAGGACTTCGCCTGGATGGCGGAGAACGCGAAGAAGGTGAAGCCGGTCAACCGCTCCAACGACTTCGCGCAGATCGCCGTGCAGGGCCCCAAGGCGTTCGGGGTGGTGCAGCGGCTCTCGCCCAAGTCGCTCGAAGGCGTGGGCACCTACCGCTTCACCACCGGCGACGTGGCCGGCGTGCCCTGCATCATCTCGCGCACCGGCTACACGGGCGAAGACGGCTTCGAGTTGTACTGCGCGCCCGACAAGGCCGAGGCCCTCTGGTACGCGATCCTCGAGGCCGGCAAGCCCGAAGCCGCCGCGCCCGCGGGCCTCGGCGCACGCGACTCGTTGCGCACCGAAATGAAGTACGCGCTCTACGGCAACGACATCGACGACGCGCACACGCCGCTCGAAGCGGGCCTGGGCTGGATCGTGAAGCTCGACAAGCCTGACTTCATCGGCAAGTCGGTGCTGGTGGCGCAGAAGGCCGCCGGCGTGCCGCGGAAGTTGGTGGGCTTCGAGATGCTCGACACCGGCATTCCGCGCGCGCACTACGCGATCACCAAAGACGGAGAGAAGGTCGGCGAGGTCACCAGCGGCACCATGGGACCGTCGATCAAGAAGGCGATCGGCATCGGCTACGTGCCCGCCGCGCTCTCCGCTGAAGGCAGCACGTTCAACGTCGACATTCGCGGCCGTGCAGCAGCGGCGCGCGTGGTGAAGACCCCGTTCTACAAGAAACCCTGAAGAGGATTTTCCAATGAGCAACTACCCGAGCGATCTCAAGTACACGAAGGACCACGAGTGGGCGAAGAAGGCCGGCACCCGGCTCGTGGTGGGCGTCACCTTCCACGCGCAGGACGCGCTGGGCGCGGTGGTCTACGTCGAGCTGCCCAAGGTGGGCTCCACGGTGACCGCGCACGCGTCGTTCGGCGTGATCGAGTCGACCAAGGCGGTCTCCGAGCTGTTCGCTCCGGTGACTGGCAAGGTGACGAAGATCAACGACGACGTGACCGCGAACCCCGGTTCGGTGAACGACGATCCGTACAAGGCATGGCTCATCGAGATCGAGCCGGCGACCCCGTCTGACTTCGACGCGCTCCTGGATCAGCCGACGTACGTCGCTTCTCTCGACGCGGCGAAGTGATTCATGCGCCGCGCGCTCTACGCCGGCTCGTTCGATCCCACGACGAACGGGCACATGTGGGTGGTGGAGCAGGGCGCTCAGCTCTTCGATGAGTTGGTCGTCGTTATTGGTCAGAACCCTTCGAAGAAGGGCAATTGGCCGGTCGAAGAGCGCGTGGCGATTTTGACCGAGTGCTGTGCGCACTTGAAGAACGTGCAGGTGCGGCGGTTCGATGGCCGGTACCTCGTGCGCGTCGCGGCGGAGCTGGGCGCGAAGTACCTGCTGCGTGGCGTGCGCAACGCGACGGACTTCGCGTATGAGCAGACCATTCGGAACGTGAACAGCGATCTCGAGCCGTCGGTCGAGACGATCTTCGTGATGACACCCAAGGAGATCGCGGAGGTCAGCTCGTCCACGGTGCGCGGCATGGTGGGGTTCGAGGGTTGGGAAGACGTGGTGAAGAAGTTCGTGCCCGCGCCGGTGTTCGCGCGGATGACGAAGAAGCCCTGAAACACCAACGAAACTGCCAACCTTTCATCCCTTTTTGCTCCCTCTCCCCGAGGGGGAGAGGGTCGGGGAGAGGGCTGTGATCATCGGAGTCACGGGCTGCGTCGGCGCCGGTAAATCCACCGCCTCCGCGATCCTCGCGGGCTTCGGTGCGCGGGTGTTGGACCTCGATCGGGTCGCCGCGAGAGCCGTCAAAGAGAGCTCACTGGGCCTGACCGCCGCCGAAGCGCTCGCAGCCGTCGTCATGGGCGGCCCCGACAAGGCGCGCATCGAAGCCTCGTTGATTCCCGTGGTGCATTCCCGCGTCGCGGCCTGGTGCGCTGAATCGGATCAACCGGGTGTGCTCGACGCGGCGCTCTTGTTCGAACACGGGCTGGAGCGCTTCTGCGACTTGACCATCTGCGTGTGCTGCCCGATCGAGGAGCGGAAGCGCCGGGTGGCGCTGCGATCAACTGCCAGCAAGGGGCTCTTTTCGGCGATCGAGGCTGCTCAGTGGCCTGAGCAGCGGAAGGCTTCGCTGTCCCGGCTGATCGTTCAGGGTGACGGCGACCTGACGGGGGGCCTGCTCACGGCCTGGAACGCCCTCTCCCCCTCGGGGAGAGGGAGGACTTGAGGGAAGGGTGTTTGGAGGTCTGACGGAAGCTGAGGTGCATGAGTTTGACTGATTGACCCAGCAACACGGCGGTGGAGAGCCGCGGGGCAGGGCGATAGAAGCCGCCCGCCATGCTCGAGTTCATCGATACCTTCCTGCGTCGTCACGTCGGCCCCTCCTCCAACGACATCGAGGAGATGCTGAAGACCGTCAACGCACCCTCCCTCGACGCGCTGATCGATCAGACCGTGCCGAAGCAGATCCGGGTGAAGAAGCCCCTCTCGCTGCCCACCGCGAAGGGCGAGAGCGAGCTGCTCGCCGAGCTCAAAGGCATCGCCGACCAGAACCAGGTCTTCAAGAGCTTCATCGGCGCCGGCTACTACGACACCATCACCCCCGGCGTGGTGCTGCGGAACGTGCTGCTCAACCCCGGCTGGTACCCCGCCTACACCCCCTACCAGGCCGAGATCGCCCAGGGCCGCCTCGAGGCGCTGCTCAACTACCAGACGGTGATCGCCGACCTCACCGGCCTGCCGATCTCGAACGCCTCGTTGCTCGACGAAGGCACCGCCGCCGCCGAAGCGATGCACATGCTCCAGTCGGCCGGCAAAGACACCGACGGCAAGGCGTTCTTCGTCAGCAACCTCTGCCACCCGCAGACCATCGACGTGGTGAAGACCCGCGCGAAGCCGCTCGACATCGAGGTGGTGGTCGGAGATCACTCGACCTTCGATTTCGCCAAGAAGTGCTTCGGCGCGCTGGTGCAGTACCCGGCCACCGACGGCGGCGTGCACGACTACAAGGCGTTCATCACCAGGGCCCATGCCAGCGGTTCGCTGGTGGTGATGGCCACCGACCTGCTCGCGCTCACCATGCTCACCCCGCCGGGCGAGCTGGGCGCTGACGTGGCGATCGGCTCTTCGCAGCGCTTCGGCGTGCCGATGGGTTTCGGCGGCCCGCACGCGGCGTTCATGTCGACCAAGATGGAGTTCGTGCGCTCGATGCCCGGCCGCCTCATCGGCGTCTCCGAAGACGTGCACGGCCACATGGCGTTGCGCATGGCCCTGGGCACCCGCGAGCAACACATTCGCCGCGAGAAGGCGACGTCGAACATCTGCACCGCGCAGGTACTGCTCGCCGTGATGGCCTCGATGTACGCCGTCTACCATGGGCCCGCGGGGCTCAAGGCGATCGCCGCCCGCGTGCACCTGCTCGCCAAGAGCTTCGCCGCGGGCTTGAAGAAGCTCGGCGTGAAGGTGAAACACGACGCGTTCTTCGACACGGTCGCTTTCTTCACCGCTGACTCGAAGGCCGCCGACGAGCTGATCGCGAAGGCAGAAGGCCTGCGCATGAACCTTCGGCGCATCGACGCCACCACCCTGGGGGCCTCGATGGACGAGACCACCTCGGCCGAGCAACTGGAGACCCTGCTGAGCCTGTTCGGCAAGGCGAAGGCCGAAGAGCTGGCGAGCGCGGCTGCGAACACCCACATCGTGCCGGAAGCGCTGCGCCGCACCAGCAGCTACCTGCAGCACCCGGTGTTCAACAGCTTCCACACCGAGCACGAGATGCTCCGCTACATCCGCGGCCTCGAGGCGAAAGACCTCTCTTTGTGCCACTCGATGATCGCGCTGGGCAGCTGCACCATGAAGCTCAACGCCACCGCCGAGATGGAGCCGGTCACCTGGCCCCAGTTCAACGCGCTGCACCCGTTCGCGCCCGCCTCGCAGTGGAAGGGCTACGCCACGATCTTCTCGCAGCTCGAGGGCTACCTCTCGGAGATCACCGGCTTCGCGGGCTGCACCTTGATGCCCAACGCCGGTAGCCAGGGTGAGTACGCCGGCCTGCTGGTGATCCGTGCCTTCCACGAAGCGCGAGGTCAGGGCCATCGCAAGGTCTGCCTCATTCCCGCTTCGGCGCACGGCACCAACCCGGCCACCGCGGTCATGGCGGGTTACCAGGTGGTGGTGGTCAAGACCGACGCTTCGGGCAACGTCGACGTGAGCGATCTCAAGGTGAAGATCGAGCAGCACACCGATCAGCTCGCCGCGTTGATGGTGACCTACCCCTCGACGCACGGCGTGTTCGAAGAGGCGATCACCGAGATCTGCGACCTGGTGCACGCCGCCGGCGGTCAGGTCTACATGGACGGCGCGAACATGAACGCGCAGGTCGGCCTGTGCCGGCCGGGCGACTTCGGCCCCGACGTCTGCCACCTGAACCTGCACAAGACGTTCTGCATCCCCCACGGTGGTGGCGGCCCCGGCATGGGCCCCATCTGCGTTGCCAAACACCTGGTGCCGCACCTGCCCACGCACCCGATGCAAAAAGTCGGCGGCGAGAAGGGCACTGGCGCCATCTCGTCCGCCCCGTACGGCAGCGCGAGCATCTTGCTCATCTCGTGGGTCTACATTCGCCTGATGGGCGGCGAGGGCCTCACGCACGCCACCCGCACCGCGATCTTGAACGCGAACTACATGGCCGAGCGGCTCGAGCGCAGCTTCCCCGTGCTCTACCGCGGTACGCACAAACGCGTGGCCCACGAGTGCATCATCGACGTGCGCCAGCTCAAGGCCACCAGTGGCGTCGAGGCCGCCGACATCGCCAAGCGCCTGATGGATTACGGCTTCCACGCTCCGACCGTTTCTTTCCCCGTCGGCAACACCATGATGATCGAGCCCACCGAGTCGGAGTCGCGGGCCGAGATCGACCGCTTCTGCGAGGCGATGATCTCCATCCGCACCGAGATCTACGACGTGGAGCAGGGGGTCTTCGACAAGACCGACAACCCCTTGAAGAACGCACCCCACACCGCCCATTCGGTGACCGCCGACGAGTGGAAACACCCGTACACCCGGCAGCGCGCTGCTTACCCGCTGGTCTGGGTCAAGAAGCACAAGTTCTGGCCTTCGGTCGGCCGGGTCAACGACGTGCTGGGCGATCGCAAGCTCGTCTGCAGCTGCCCGCCCATCGAAGACTACATGTGAGGTGGGTTTGGGCTTAAGGTCCGGCCGCTCCGATGGCCCCCTCAGAAGCGAAAAAGCCCATCCGTTTCGGCAAGTACACGCTCATCGACCGCATCGCGGTCGGTGGCATGGCCGAGATCTTCCTCGCGCGACAGGCGGGTCTGGAAGGCTTCGAGAAGACCATCGTCATCAAGCGCATTCGACCGCACCTGTCGAAGCAGTCGAACTTCGTGAAGATGTTCCTCAACGAAGCGAAGCTGGCCGCTCAGCTCAATCACCCGAACATCGTTCAGATCTACGACCTCGGGAAGATCGGCGAGTCGTACTTCATCGCCATGGAGTACATCTTCGGGCGCGACATGCGTCGCATCATCCCGAAGGCTGACGCGCTGGGGATTCCGTTCCCCATGGTCTACGCGCTGAAGATCGCCTCGTCGGTGTGTGAAGGCCTCTATTACGCCCACGCCCGCACCGACATGTACGGCAACGCGCTGAACATCGTTCACCGCGACTTGACGCCCGAGAACATCTTCGTGTCGTTCGACGGCACGGTGAAGGTGCTCGACTTCGGCATCGCCAAGGCGGCCAATCAGATCGAGCAGACGCGCGCCGGCGAGATCAAAGGCAAGCTCTCGTACATGTCGCCCGAGCAGTGCATGGGCAAGCCGCTCGACAACCGCAGCGACATCTTCTCGCTCGGCGTGGTGCTCTACGAGTGGCTCACCGGGTTCAAGCTGTTCACCGGTGATTCAGAGGTCGCGATTCTCAAGTCGATCACCGAGGGCAAGATCTACGCGCCCTCGTACTTCAAGGCCGACATCCCCGAAGGCGTCGAAGCGATCCTGATGAAGGCGCTCGAGAAGGACCGCGAGAAGCGGTACCAGACCGCGTGGGAGATGCAGTACGACCTGGATCAGTTCCTCAGCCAGTACGAGTTCACGCCGTCGAACATCCACCTGTCGAACTTCCTCAAGCAGCTCTTCAACGACGAACTCGAAGAGGAGAAGGACAGGCTCCAGACCTTCCGGCAGCAGAACATCATCGGCCCGGATGAGGTGATCCAGGAGGAGGAAGACGTCGTCTCGGTGATCGAGGCGATCTCCGACATGGCCGAGATGGATGAGCCCGCGGCGAAGCTGGGGCCAGAGCGTTCACTCACCTTGAACCTGCCGGGCGGGGTGATGGATCAGTTGGCCGCGATCGCCAAGCGCAACGGAATGACGGTGAACTCGCTCGTTCGCGACGTG
>JANODF010000186.1:0-12321 GCA_031412555.1 Archangium sp.
CGGCGATTGGGCAGCTCACCGCGGGCGTGGCGCACGAGATCAACAACCCCGCGGCCGTGGTGCTCTCCAGCCTGCGCTTCGCGCGAGTGCGACTCCAGATTCAGATCGTTCGTTCACAGCAGCACGCGGCTGAGCTCGAGAGCGCGCGCATGGCCCAGGAGCAACTCCGGCAGGTCGCCGAGTCGGCGAGCGTCGCGAAAGACGAGTTCATCGCCGTGCTCGGTCACGAATTGCGCAATCCCCTCGCCCCCATCCTGCTCGCGCTGCGAATGATGGAAATGAAGGGTGAACGAAGCGCAGCCCGTGAACGCGCGATCATCGAGCGGCAGGTCACGCACATGGTCAGGTTGGTGGACGACCTCCTCGATGTCTCGCGAATCACCAGCGGCAAGATTCACCTCGAAAAGAGAAAGATCGGGATCGCCGCGGTCGTCTCTCAGGCGATCGAACTTGCCTCACCGTTCCTGGAAGAACGCAAACACACGGTCGTGCTCGAAATCGCCCAGGACGGCTCGAGCCTGTACGTGGACGCCGGCCGGATCGCCCAGGTTCTCTCCAACCTGCTGATCAACGCCGCGAAGTTCACAGACCCGGGCGGTACGATCAGTCTGGGCGCCCGCATCGAGGGTGAAACGATGGTGATCAGGGTGAAGGACACCGGCATGGGCATCGAGCCCGCGCTGTTGCCGCACCTCTTTGCGGCCTTTCGCCAGGGGACTCAGGGGTCTGATCGTGCGCAGGGAGGGCTGGGCCTCGGGCTGACGATCGCCAAGACCCTTATCGGGCTGCACGGCGGGCAGATCGAAGCGCAGAGCGCCGGTCGAGAGCGAGGCGCTGAGTTCGTGATTCGACTGCCGCTCTCGACGGGCGATGCCACGCCGAAGGTGGCGCCGGCTGAACTCCGCCCCCCGGTGGCCGCCGCGGGCTTGCGCGTGCTGGTGGTGGACGACAACGTCGATTCTGCCGAGATGATGGCAGAGCTCCTTCGCATGAGTGGACATGAGGTCGTGGTGGCCTTCGACGGCCTTGCCGCCCTTCAAGCCAGAAAGACGTTCGTGCCTGAGGTCGCGCTGCTCGACATCGGGCTCCCCGTGATGGACGGCTATGAGCTCGCCCGAAGGCTCAGAGCGGACTACCCGGCCGACACGCTGCGAATCGTCGCCGTCTCCGGCTACGCAGAAGAGCGAGACAGGCAGCGATCCAGAGCGGCGGGTTTTGACGATCACCTCGTCAAACCGCTCGACGCCGACCGCCTGCTCCGCCTTCTCGACACCTTCCAGACGAAGCGCGACGAACCTCAGGGTTGAGACCTACGACTCGACCCGCTGACTCTGTTCGATCTCGACGCCCAGAGAGATCAGCCGGGTGATTTTGTTCTCGAACTCCTCGCCGATCTTCCGGTGTTCGGTCACATCCTGAACCACGATCACCACCCCCACCACGCCCTGGTTCAGCCCTTTCAGCGGCGAGGTGGAGACGTTGAGCGCGCGCACGGTGCCGTCCAGGCAGCGGATGGGCAGTTGCTCATTGCGAATCGCCTGACCCTGCAGGGCCCTGGTCACCTCGTCCTTGAGCGTGCGGCCGTCGTCGTCCCACCAACCAAGAACCCTGCCGTAGGCATCGGCCTCGATGTCGCTGGCGGACCTGAGGATGCGTGAGACCTCTTCATTGGTCTGGCAGATGCTGCCTTCGTGGTCGGCGATGATCACCCCCACCGACAAGCTCTCGAGAATCGCCGACATCTTACGCGCTGCCTTCAGCACCTCTTCAGACTCGCGAATCTGTCTCTCGCGCTCCTTGAGCACCGCGTGTCGCTGGCGAAACGACGCGTACACGCCGACCTTCAGCCGGAGAATGTCCGGGTCGAAAGGCTTCGAGAAGTAGTCGACGCCCCCCGCTGCGTAGCCGCGCTTCACGTGCGGATCCTCGATGTAGACGGCGGTGACGAAGACGATGGGGATGTCGTGGCAGCCCGGCAGCGTCTTGATGATGCTCGACGCCTCGTAGCCATCCATCAGCGGCATCTGCACGTCCATCAGGATGACATCCACATCCTGGTGTTCCTTCAGGTAGGCGATCGCCTCGGGCCCGCTGCTGGCGTACACGACCTCGCTCTGCCGCGAGAGCACGGCGTCGATCGCGACCAGATTTGCCCGATTGTCGTCGACAGCCAGGACCTTCGTCTTGGGTGGAAGCGGCTGGGTGATCACCTCAGTGCTTCTATGAGCGCATGCGCCCCCTCGCCACGACAAATCTCAGTCAGCCCGCTCGATGACCTCGGCGATCATCTGGCGGTTGGTGCGCACCACGCCCTTGATCGAGTAGGTCTGTTCGACCGGCCCTGAGCTGTACGGTTTCGCCTGCTGCACCACCCGTTCCTGCCTGGTGCCACGCTTCACATACAGGCGAAGCGGCAACCCGCCGCTGTCCGTGCCGTCGGGGCCCGTGGCCATGAAGCAGAGGTAGTCCTCCTTCTTCGCGTCATCGAGCATGTACTGGTTGTCGGTGCGCTGAATCACGAGCTTGAGCGCGACGCGTTTGCTGGCGAGCTTCTCCCAGGCGTCCTTGTTCTTCGCGACGTCCCAGCTGGTCTCGTCGTAGTCGTACGCGGCCTGCGCTTCCGGCGCCTTGCCGGTGAACGTCGCGGGGAAGGTGCTCATCTTCGCGCCCGCCTTCATCTTCGGGTTCCTGGGGAAGAGCAGCACCGCCTTCGACCAGTCGTAGGCCGGCGCAAAACCCGAGCCCGCCTTGCTGCCCGTGGCGATCACCGGCTGGCCGATGAGCTCACGCAGCTCATTCCAATCATCCATCTGCACCTTGCCGGGCACCGGCGCCACGCGGTTCAAGTAGACGTCGAACCACGCGCGCTCCAGCGGCACGCCTGAGACGGCCAGCTCGTTGCCCGACACCTTCTTGAACTTGAGGTCGGCCAGCTTCGACCATTCCTTGTCGTCGACGGACACCCAGTCGCTGGGCCGCTGAATGTTCGACCAGAGGTTCTTCGAGAACGTGTTGTTGGTCAGCTCGACGTCTTTCGCCTCGGTGGCGAGGCGGATCGCGTCGTTGTCTGCGAACTCGAAGATGTTGCCGTCGACGTTCGCCACCACGCTGCCCTCGAGCGTGAGCAGGTGCCCGTTCGAGCCATGGCCCTGGCCGAAACGAATCGGATCCCACGAGAAGAGCACTGTGTTGTTGCGGAACACGAAGGTGCCGCCGAAGCCGCCCGTCGCGCGCACCGTGCGGTACACGTGGTTGATGAAGATGTTGTTCTCGACGGTCTGACCACCCGCCACGCGCAACGCGCCTTCTGCGCCGTTCAAGAACACGTTGTTGCGGATGATGCAGCCCGGCTTGGCCAGCCAGATGTGCTCGCTCTTGTCCGACTCCGAGTACATGAGGTCGCCGTCGGATTCGTACCGGTTGTTCAGCTTCTTATCGAAGACGAACCCATCGACGATCGCGCCGGTGTGATCGTCAGCGCCTTCGATGGTGTAGCCGCCGCGTGTGCCCTTGTATTCGGCGGGCGTGAGCAGCCGCGTCGGGTGCTTCCAGGGGTTGCGCTCGGTGAAGTTGGCGTCGTAGCCGCCGATCAACGCGATGTTCGTGGTGTCGATGGTCCAGCGGCCGACCTTGAGCTTGCCGAAATACTCGCCCTCGGCGACGTGCACGGAGTCGCCCGCTTCCACCTTCTCGAGCGCCTGCCAGGGGTCCTTGAAGGGCTTGGCCTTGCTGCCGTCGCCGCCGCTCGCGCCCGCGCGCACGAACCAGTCACGGCCCGCCTGACGCGTCGCCACGCCGCCGCCCGCTTCGTACGGCTCGATGCTGTCGATGAAGAAGCCACCCTTGGGCACCCAGTTCATCGCGTACGCCGTGCCGCGCGCCACGAAGACCTTCGAGGGGGTGCCACTGCCCGTGTACCAACCGGAGTTCTCCTCCACGAAGCGCTGCGCCGACGAGCCCTTCTTGAAGAAGCCCACGATGTTCTCGTGCGCGCCACCCGCCGCGTACAGCGTGTTGCCGCCGTGTTCGTCTTTCTTGAACTGCGAAGGGATGCCCCCGATGTTCGTGGTGTTGCCGATGGCCACGAGAATCTCGAGCGCCTTTCCGTCGACCGCGTCGGGCTTCTTGGCCCAGGTCGAGACGTCGCTGCTCGCGTAGCTCTTCGCCGGGCCTGAATCGGTGGCGCCCTGGAACTTCGCCTCGAGCTTCTGCTTGCGCGCGCCCGCCTTCACGTTCGCTTTGGGCTGCATGAGCTTGAGCGCCTTGTCCAAATCGTACGCAGGCGCGACGCCGCTGGCCGGAGCCCCACCCTTCTCGATCATCGGCAAGCCGAGCAGCTGGCGCGTCTTGTTCCAGTCGTTCATCACCAGCTTGCCGGGCTGCGCGGCGGTCCGTTTGCTGAACGCGTCCATCCACTTCGGGTCGAACTCGAGCTGCGGGTTGATGACCTGGTTGCCCTCGAACGCCTTGAGTCCGACCTCCTCGAGCTCATCCATCGCCGCGTCGTCGATGGCCACCTTCTGACCGTTGGTGCTGGTCTGCAGGTTCGAAAACAGGTTCATGAAGAACACGTTGTTGGTGACCGAGACCTTCTCGGGCAGCACCTCGAGGAAGACGCCGTGGTTGTCGCTGTTCACCAGGATGTTGTTGGTGACGATCGCCGCGCCCTTCACCGCCACCGCCGAGCCCGCGTAGCCGCCCTTGCCGGCCGCGCGATCGTCTTGCGCGAAGGCGATGGTGTTGTTGCGAATGGTGGCGACCGACTTGGGCTCGCTGCTGCTGAAGTTCACCACCACGCCCCAGATGATCGCGTTCAAGATGAGGTTGTTCTCGATGGTCGAGCCCTGCACGCAGACGATGGCGTTGTCGCCGGGGTTGACGATCACCGAATTGCGCACGGTGACCGGCTGACTGAAGCGCATCGCGGCGGTGCGGCCGGGATCTTCGGCGCGGCCCGTCTGCGCGGCGTCGGCGTATTTGTTCTGATCGCGCATGTCGATCACCACGCCGTCGATCACCGTGTTCTTCGCGCGCGAAGTGAGGCGCTCGTCTTTGGGCCAGTTCTTCGAGGTCTTGTCCCAGAGCAGCTGGGTGAGGTTCTTCCAGGGGTCGCGCTCCTTGAAGTTCGTGTCGTAGCCGCCGATCAGCTGCACGCCGTCGAAAGGAATCTCCCAGGTGCCCACGTTGCTGCGGCCGAAGTACTTGCCGGCGGCGACGTGAATCGCGTCGTTGGCTTCGCACTTGTCGAGCGCCTGCCAGGGATCACCGAAGGGCTTGCCCATCGTTCCATCGCCGCCGCTCGCCCCTTCGCGCACGAACCAATCTCGCGCTTGAACGGGAGCTGCCAGCAGCATCACTGCGCACAAGGACCAGGAGAGGAATCGCATGGCCGGGCATTCTGCACGGCGAGCGCCAAAGATCCCGCACTTCCAAACGCCACCGATGACTGGTCGCGCCGGACGGTGTAGCGAACGAGGCCTGATGCCCCCGCGCGAAGTGCACTGCACCGAAGGAGTCGCCTGGCTCACGGCTCAGAAGTTCGGCCCCGAAGTCGCCGTGGTGACCTCGATGCCCGACAGCTCGGAAGTTCCGGGCCTGGGTTTCGACGGTTGGAAGAAATGGTTCACCGACACCTCCGAGCTCATCTGCACGCAGCTCAGCGATGAAGGCGTGGCGATCTTCTACCAGACCGACGTGAAGCTCGACGGCCGCTGGGTCGACAAGAGCTTCCTCGTCTCACTGGGCGCCGATCGCGCAGGCAGCTCGTGTCTCTGGCACAAGGTGATCTGCCGTGCGCCCGCGGGTCTCACCACCTTCGGCCGGCCCGCCTACGCGCACCTGCTCTGCTTCAGCCGCAGCAAGCGTCTGGAGAAAGGTCAGGCCTTCGCCGACGTGTTGCCGCGCCTGGGCGAGATGACCTGGGCCCGCGCCATGGGCCTCGAGGCCTGCGAGGCCATCGCCACCTTCCTGGTGAAGCACACCGCCACCCGAACCGTGGTCGACCCTTTCTGCGGCGTCGGCACCATGCTGGCCGTCGCCAATCGGCACGGCCTCGACGCGGTGGGCGTGGAGCTCTCGGCCAAGCGCGCGGAAAAAGCCCGGAAGCTCGAAGTGCGTGCGCCTTGCACCGTTCCTCCCGAGAGCAGTCGAGGGAGCATCTCTGGCTCGCGCGGCAGGTAACCCCTCGACTGCTCTCGGGGCGAACGGTGTGGGCGCTGTCTCTCAAAATCGATTGAATGCGATTTAATTGCATCCAATTTAATTGCCGGGCATCTACTGGGGCGTGAACCCGCTCCGACTGGACTCACAGCTCTGCTTTTCGCTCTACGCCGCCTCGCGGGCGATGACTGCCGCCTACAGCTCGTTGCTCGATCCGCTGGGGCTGACCTACCCCCAGTACCTCGTGGTGATGGTGCTGTGGGAGTCCGACGGCAGCTCGGTGAAGGAGATCGGCGATCGCCTGCAGCTCGACTCCGGCACGTTGACGCCGCTGATCAAGAAGCTCGAGGCGCAAGGGGTGGTCACCCGCGCCCGTGACGCTCGAGACGCGCGGGTGGTGCGCGTCACCCTCACCCGCACCGGCCGCGCGCTGGAGCGAAAGGCCCAGGGCATTCCGCACGCGCTGGTCTGCAAGTTTGGAATGGATCTCCCCGCCGTCGCCCGGCTCCGCAAGGAGCTGACGGCTCTCACCCAGACCCTCCGCGAGGCGAACGCAGAGGGATCATCGAAGGAGCAAACACCATGAGCAGCCCCACTCCCCTGTACACCGCGAACGCCACCTCCAAAGGAGGCCGCGGCGGCAACGTGAAGTCTGACGACGGCCTGATCGACCTGAACCTCACCACGCCCAAATCGATGGGCGGTGACGGCGCCGTGGGGAGCAACCCCGAGCAGCTCTTCGCAGCCGGCTATTCGGCCTGCTTCGCCGGAGCCGTCGGCGTGGTCGCTCGCATGGAGAAGATCAACCCGGGCCCCTTCACCATCAGCGCCGCGGTGACCTTCAACAAGGGCGATGACGGCTACTCGATCTCCACGAAGCTCACCGGCAACTTCGGTGACATGGAGAAGAGCAAGGCCGAGGCGCTGATGCAGGCCGCCCACCAGGTGTGCCCGTATTCCAAGGCCACCCGGGGCAACATGCCGGTCGAGCTCATCGTCGCTTGAGGTCCCCCTCTCCCTACGAAGTGGGGAGAGGGTCGGGGTGAGGGGCCATGGTGGCAACGCAGTGAGCCCCTCACCCGGCCCTTCGGGCCGACCTCTCCCCGCTTCGCAGGGCGAGGTTTCTAACGCTTCATCAAGTGAAGCTCCTCCTCCCGCACGATCCACCCGCGGCACTGCGCCGAGCCACACGTACAAGGCACGGCCAGCTCCGCGGGGAACTCGTAGTCGAAGGTGACCTCCTCACCCGCCGCGATGTCCCGCCACGCGTAGAGCTTCGCCCACGGCTCGCCGTTCTCATCGAGCCCGAGATCGATCTCCGCGTTGGCGGTGCAGCTGTGATTCATCCACCGCGTCTGATCGACCATGTCGAACGACACCGCGTCCGTGATGCGCAGCGTATAGGTGTCATCCCACCACTCGCCTTCACGCCAGGTGACGCCTTCGATGTCCGCCATCATGTCGCCCTCTTTGAAGTCCTTGAGAGCGAGCAAGCCATAACCATGCACTGAGCTGCGCACGACGCGCAGTCCGGGAATCTGAGCCATGAACGGCCTATGCCAGAACTTGGGCCTCGGCTGGTCTAGGCTTTCTGGTCTCCCCGGCGAGGCCTCCCCCATGATGCGAAGAGCGCTGTGTCTGTGTGTGATCGTGCTTGCGTCGTGCAAGGCCGACCTCGAAATCCCCCCGGCGCCGGTCTCTGCGTCCGTCGTCGGAACGGTCGACACCGACCCCGCCGAGACCAACGTCGCGCCCGGCGGCATCACGGTGCAGCTGATCGACGACGACGGGCTCAAGCGCGCCACCCTCACCGACGCCGATGGTGGTTTCGCCCACGTCGGGGTGCAGCCCGGCCTCTACGCGCTCGAGGTGACCGCCCCCACCTTCGCCACGCTGATCGTGCCCAACGTGCGCGTGCGTTCGGGCGTACCCACGGATGTCGGGGTGCTCACGCCCACCAGCACTCGCAACTCACCCGACGAAGGCCGCTTCACCGGTGTGGTCAGCGCCCCCGCGGGCGCGTCGGTCGCGGGCGCCACCGTGCAGTTTCTCTTGAAGCCCAATGACGACCTGCTCGGCCAGGTGACGGTGGGTTTCGACGGCGTCTTCACCGAGCGCCTGCCGCCCGGTCGCTACGTGCTGCGCGCCTCGCACCCCGACTTCACCAGCGTCGACTCGATGGAGCTCGAGCTGCTCCGCAGCCAGGTGCAGGACCTGCGCATGACGCCGCTGCTGCTGGGGCTCAACCCCGCCACCCTCACCGGCACCGTGCTGCGCGAAGTCGAAGGGGGCCCCGCGGTTCCAGCCGACGGCGCGTTGGTCACGCTGGGCAACGGAGCGACCACCACCACCGACTCCCAGGGCGCCTTCATTCTCACCGGCCTGCCCGCGGGCTCGTTCACCCTGCGCGCGGTCCTGGCGGCGCATTTCGATCCGTCCCCTGCACGCACGGTCACCTTGCGCGCCGGCCAGACCACCGCGGCCGATCCGTTCACCGTCTCGCTCGTGCGCGGCACCATCGAAGGCACCGTCGAGCTGTCTGATCGCGCGCCCATCGACGTGGTGAGCGTGAGCGCGGTCTCCGCCTCCACCATGCGCGGTTACGCGGCCGTGGTTTCGCCAGATCCGCTGCTCCCCTACCGCGGCACCTTCACCATCAACGACGTGCCTTCCGGCTCGTACGAAGTGCAGGCGGCCAAGGCCCGCTACAGCCGAGCCACCACCACGGTGAGCGTCACCACCGGCAGCACGCCCGCGGGCAACCTGCTGCTCGCGCTCCAGCAGGGCGACTTCCTCATCGACGACGCCGACACCACCAACGTCTCCGGCTACACCCGCACCCGTGACGTGACGCTGCGCTTCACGGGCTTTCCCGCGACCGGCGTCACCAGCTTCCGCGTGGCCGAAGACCCGGGCTTTCCCGACGCGGGTTTTGCTCCGTACACGGGCGTGCAGCAGCCCTACGTCTTGAGCAGCAGCGGAGACGGCCTCAAGACGGTCTTCGCGCAGTACCGCGACAACACGGGCGCCACGAGCCCCACCTTTCAGAACAGCATCATCCTCGATGGCGTGGCCCCCCCTGCGCCCGGCGTCACCCTGCAGAGCACCGGCACCGCCAACGGAGCCGTGCGCTTCACCCGCACCAACCAGGTGCTCCCCTTGAGCCTGGTGGCCACCGATGATCGCGGGCTGGCCGCGATGAAGATCTCCGGCAGCAACACCCTGGGCACCGATGGCACGCTGGTCGGCCCCCGCTTGAGCGTGCAGGGCACCACCACCTTCGCGCGAGCCACCTCGGCCGATGGGCCGCAGACCGTCTACGTGCAGCTCATCGACAACGCGGGCAACCTGAGTCCCCTGGGCCAGGACACCATCGTGGTCGACGCCACCGCGCCCGTGGTCAGCGTCAGCACCCTGGCCATCCCCCGCGGGCTTCGCGCCAGCGTCGATGGCTTCACCAACAGTCCCTTCGTCGACGTGACGGTGGCCGCCACTCCGCAGGGAAATGGCGAAGCGCTCTACATCAAGCTGGCCAACGCGACCGGCGCCGAGCTCGACGCGGCGAACTTCACACCCGTACGCACCTCCTTCTCGTGGATCGTCACGCCCGCCGATGGCCTCAAGACCGTCTCGGCGGTGCTGATGGACAGCGCTGGCAATACCAGCGCGATCACCAGCACCACCATCACCCTCGACACCACCCCGCCGTCGCCGGTGAGCGCCACGCTCGCTTCCGGACTGGTGAGAGGCTCGCCGGTGCGCGTGAACGTGGCCTCCACCGCCGTCGATCTCTCGCCCACCGTGGGGCTGGCGACCTCTGACAACCCCGGCTTTCCGGGCGCTGCGGGACCGTTGCCCGCGGGTGGCTTCGTCGACGTACCGCTCACCACCGTGCCGTCTTCGCCGGGCGTCTACCCGGCCACCGTCTACGCGCGGTTCCGCGATCGCGCGGGCAACGACGCGGTCATCTCGTTGCCGCTCACCGTCGACTCCGAACCGCCGGTGGGCTTCATCAGGCTGCAAGGTGCGTTGGCCGATGGCACGCCTGATTCGTCGCTGACCGCCGGTACCGCCATCAGCGTGCTGGCCGGCACCGTGACGGGCGCGTCAGGCTACGTGCTGGGCGACGCCTCCCTCACGGCGTGCCCCAATCCGCAGACCACCACGTACACCGCGATGCCCAGCACCGGCGTGTTGCCGCACACCCTCACCGGCTCGGGCTCGCCGCGTGAAGTGCGCGCCTGTTTCCGCGACGCCGCGGGCAACGTCTTCGGAGGTCTGGTCGCCGGCAACTGGCAGCCTTCTTCCACCATCGGCTTCGATGCCACGCCGCCCACGGGGTGCACGCTGTCGGTCTCGGGCCGCAAGGTCGACGGCACGCCTGCACCCGCGGGGCGTACCGCCAGCGTCGACGTGATCACCCAGCTCACCGGTTGCTCCGGCGCGCTCGAGGCGGTGATCACCAACGGCGTGGTGACCTGCAGCAACTCGGTCACCGGCTGGTCCGGGCTCTCGGGGCTCGGCTCACCGCAGCTCCCGCCGGTCGATGGCACCAAGACCGTGTCGGCCTGCGTGCGAGACGCCGCGCGCAACGTGGCCAGCGTCACCTCGGTGAACATCGTGCTCGACACCGCCCCGCCTTCCGCTGCTTCGGCGGAGATCGAATTTCTCGAAGGCGTGGTGAACCGCACCGAAGCCAGCGATCGCAGCACCGACGGTGGTCTGTTCGTGAGCGCGGCGGTGAGGGCCACCTGGGCCGACGCCACCGAGCTCGTGCTGGAGACCGCCGCCGGCCGCACCCCGCTGGATGCCGGGGCGGTGTTCACGCCTTCTCTCCCCACGCCGCGCACGGTGAATTCAGATCAAGGCGGGGGCACCGCTTCGGTGCAGTTGCTCGATCTCGCCGCGCTCGGCGCTTCGCCTGACGCAGTGGGGCTGGTCATCGGCGCTCGTTTCCGCGACGACGTGGGCAACAGCACCGAACGGGTCACCACCGACGTGCTGGTCGACGTCACCCGGCCGCTGGCGCCGACCCTCACGGGACTCGCGACCGGCAACCGCTCCGGCACGCTCTTCTGGCTGGCCTCGCCTTCGTTCGACGTGAGCAGCTACGAGCTGGGCACCGGCACCTCGATGTTCGTGGTCGGGGGGCAGGTCCCCGCGAGCGCACGTACGGGCACCGCCATCGGCTTGCGCAACCGCACCGAGTATCAATTCAGCGTGCGGGCGGTCGATGGCGCGGGCAACCGCTCGTTGCTCTCCAACGGGCTGACCGGCACCGCGGGCTGGCGCGCGGCCAACGTGCCCATCAACAGCACCTTCCCGGTGCGCCCGCTCGACGTGGCGGTCAAAGGCGAAGACATCTACCTCACCTACTCCGAGCGTGACGTGGAGGGCTCGGTGGAGACCGGCAACCTGCGCATGGCCCACTCGCCTGATCGCGGCCGCACCTGGGTGCTCTCCACCATCGACGCGTCGTTCGCCTGGAACCGCAAGGTGGGGCGCATCAACGTGCAGGACACGCAGATCGCGGTGACCACCATCGGCAGCGATCAAGATCCCACCACCACCAACTACCCCACGCTGGGCGAGGCGAAGATCTACTCGTCGATCGATGGCGTGAGCTGGACCAAGTGGACCGACTCCAACCTGCCGATGCAGGCCAACTGGGGTGAAGTGGGCGGGCCGGGCCTGGTGGTCAGCGGCACCTTCGGCCGCATGTACTGGGTGCAGAACCCGGGCGCGGCGAACCTGATCCGCACCTACGGCACCACGCTCGTCTCGGGCTTCAACTTCCCGCTCCTCTCGACCTTCTACGACGCGCCCGACACCGTGCAGATGAACGACCTGGCGGTCTGCGACGGCAACTATCTCAAGGTGATGGTGTGGAAAGAAGCGGGGCAGCTCAACTCGCTCACCCATCGCTTCGTGTACGACACCGATTACGTGAGCACCGAGGGCAATGGCGCCCTGGTGCAATCGGGCGCGAACGACGCGTTCGATCTCGCGTGCTCTTCGTTGCCCGGGCGGGCCAACGCGTACGTGGTCTACAAGCAGGGCGCGACCATCGGTTTCCGCGGCCGGCAGGCGAGCGGCACCTGGTTGGGCAACGGCGGCTTCTCGGTGGTCAACGACGCCGACGTGCGGTTCCCCCCGCGCATC
>JANODF010000187.1:0-5139 GCA_031412555.1 Archangium sp.
CCGTCGCCGTGCCGCCGCCCGTACCCGTGCCGCCGCCCGTTGCCGTGCCGCCGCCCGTACCCGTGCCGCCGCCCGTGCCCGTGTTGAAGCCACTGCAGGCCATCGACGCGCTGGTGGAGAAGGTGGAGATGCAGTTGCTGAAATCGCTGATCGCAGGGGTCTCGTTACCGGGGGAACATGCCTGCGCCCCTTCGAGGCAGCTGACGTAAGCGGTGAAGGCCGCGCGGTCGCTGGTAGAGCTGCAGTTGCCGATGCCCGCGTTGCAGCGATCAGCGCCGAGCGAGCTGACGGTCAAGCTGATCGCGCCGTTGCTGCACGTGGTGCCACCCGCGAAGAACGTGGTCGCCGCCGTGCTGAGGCGGGTGCAGAGGGGATCGCTGGTGCCACCGCCGCCGCCCGAGCCACCGCCCGTGCTGCTGCCGCCGCCGGAGCCGCCACTGCCGCCGCCACCGTTCCCGCCGGCGCCGCCGAGGGTGCAGAGGCCCAGGTTGCAGCTCTGGCCGAGCGAGCACGACATGCAGGTGTTGCCCTGCACGCCACACTGAGAGTCGGCGGTGCCGGCCTGACAGGCCCCTCGATCGTCGCAGCACCCGAAGGCACAGTTCGACGCGGTGCACTTGGCAGGACCACAGGACACTCCCATCGCGACGGAGAAGCCGAGTGCAGCTCCGAGCGTCATCCACTTCAAAGTAGTCATCATGATTGTCAGGCCCTCACCACGTTCATCGAGAGAAGTCCACGGCATGACACCCCAGTTCCCCGTGGTGTGCAGATGGACTTGTCGTTGGGGGTTTGGGAGACGCAGCCCATGTCATTGCCCACGGTTGAGCTGAGCTTCGCAGATCACGTCGCCACCCTCACGCTGACGGACGTCGCCCGGAAGAACGCGATGTCGCCCGAGCTGGGTGATGCGCTGCAGGCCCGGGTGGCCGAGCTCAAAGGCCGCCGCGACGTGCGGGTGGTGGTGCTCACGGGCGCCGCCGGAGCGTTCTCGGCCGGCGGCGATCTGGCCATGCTCTCGCAGCTGCGCACGTTGCCTTTCGAAGACGCGCGCAAGCACATGCTCTCGTTCTACGGGCGGTACCTCTCGGTGCTCGACCTCGAAGTGCCGGTGATCGCCGCCATCGAAGGGCCGGCCATCGGCGCGGGCCTGTGCGTGGCGCTGGCCTGCGATCTGGTCATCGCGGGGGAAGACTCGAAGCTGGCGCTCAACTTCGTGCAGCTGGGGCTCCACCCCGGCATGGGCGCCACGTACCTGGTGGCTCGCAAGACAGGGGCCCAGCGGGCCGCGGAGCTGCTCTTCACCGGGCGGCGTTTCGATGGGCGCGAGGCGTTGAAGCTGGGCCTGGTGTTGGAGACCGCCGCCACGGGTCAGGTGCTTTCCCGCGCCCAGGCGCTTGCGGCACAGACTGCCAGCGGCGCTCCGCTCGCACTTCGGGCGCTCAAGAAGGCCCTGTCGGTCGACCGGGCCGACCTGCAGAGCGCCTTGGAACACGAGGCCCGGGCGCAAGCCGAGAGCTACGGAAGCCAGGATCTCGGTGAAGGCCTGCTCGCCGCTGCAGAACGCCGCGCGCCGCGATTTACCGGCGTCTGATCAGGCTTTGAGGAGCGGAAAAACGGAAGTTCGGTGCGGTGTGACACAGAGAACGCTGAGAATCCCCCCGCGCTCATCGCTGCGACTAGCAGACATATGTCTCACCGACCGACTCCCTACATGACACAGGCTGATCAGCAGCGCCAGTGTTTGTCCCGACAGACGTGGCCTCCCCCCAGTCTCTGACTCAGTTGTCCTCGAATCCGTCGCCTCGGAAATACCTGAGCTGATCAGAAGGACCGCTTCGATTGACGGCGTTCAGCGACTGCTCGAGGTCTTCGAGGTTCTGCTGCTCGGTCACCCCGTCGAGCATGGTGAGCAGGTTGCTGGCCGTGACGTTCCAGTACAGCTCGGTGGTCGAGCCGATGACGTCGAGGTTCTTCGTGGTCTTGCCCGGGGTCTTCGAGCGCAGGTCGTCGAAGTAGTGGAAGGTGTTGCAGCCGTCGAAGAAGAGCAGCTGGTAGGCGGTGGTCAGCGGAGCGGCGCTCAGATCATTCGGGCCCAGCGTCACGTGGCCGGGCTCGAAGGGCGGGCCGATCACGAAGTTGCCGGCCGGCGAGTGGATGTCGTCGAAGTCGGGGCCTGAGCCGTAGCGGCCGTGACCGCCGTAGAGCACGAACTCGGTGCTGCGCATCGCGTCTGCGAAGCGCGCCTTGGCGTGATCAGTGTCGGCGGTGATCAGCTCGAGGATCACCCGGCCCTGCGGGAGCATCCTGGTGAGGTAGCGGCCGTGCGCGTCGAGGCGGAGACGCTCTCGGTCGGCGTCGCTCACGTGGGTGTAGCCGCGCTCGGCGAGGCCCTTGAGCACCTTGGCCTGCTCGGGCTCGTGGGAGCCGGCTTCGTCGTGGCCGACGGCGAGGGCTGCTCTCAGCGTCCCGTCGGCGAAGAGGGCGGCGTAGTCGGGTGAAGGCGAGGTGGTGTTCTCGAGGGCAGCGAGGGTCTTCGCGTCGAGGATTCCGGTCGGTGGGAGCTGGTTTGCGGCCTGGAAGCGCGCCACGGCGGTGGCGGTCTCGCGGCCGAAGTCGCCGTCGGCTCCGTAGCGGGGCAGCGTGAAGCCGGCTCGCAGGAGCTGGTTCTGGGCTTCTTTGACTCGCTCGCCTTTTGCGCCTCTGGCGATGGGTTCGGGTTGGGTTTCGACTTCGGGAGACGGCGCCTCGGCAGTGGTGACTCGCATGAGGCGCCTGTCAGCAGGCGCGATGCCGCCATCAGGGCGAGGAGATTTATGGGTTTGTGATTCGAGGGGGGCGTTTGGCGGGATGGGGTCTGGTTGGTCCAGTTGCGACCTCAGGAACCGAGAGTACTGGCCCCTCACCCCGACCCTCTCCCCGGTGGGGAGAGGGAGTCACTCGTCGGAGGTGTTGATGCCCAGGCGGCGCAGCATGCGGTGCACCGATTGGCGTGGCAGGCCGGCTCGTTGCGCGGCTCTCGTGACCACTCCGTTGGCGGCTTTGAGGTGCTCGAGCAGGTAGGTCTTTTCGAAGCTCTCGAGCACTCGATCTTTCGCGTCGTGGTACGGCATCGAGAGCAGCTGGTTCGACATCTCCGCCCGCAACTTCGCGCCGGAAGATTCGTCGTCACCCGGCTCCATGTTCTTGCCCAGCGCCTTGGCGATCGCACTCGCACCGAGATCCGGAAACGCGGCCAGCCGCTCGAGCACGTTGCGCAGCTCGCGCACGTTTCCCGGCCAGTCGTGGCGCGAGAGCATCTCGATGGTCTCGTCGCTGATCGCCTGCCCCCCCTTGTTCTTGAGCTCGAAGCTGCGCACCAGCTGCGGCACGTCTTCCGGCCGTTCGCGCAGCGGCGGCACGCGCACGCGGAACACCGAGAGCTTGAAGTACAAATCTTCGCGGAACCGGCCCGCCTTCACCTCGGCCTCGAGATCCTTCTGCGTCGAGGCGATCACCCGCACGTCGACCTTGGCGATGCCGCCCATCACGCCGGGCCGTTTGATCTCCCGGGTCTCCAGCGCGCGCAGCAACTTCGCCTGCAGCCCGTTGGGCAACTCGGAGACCTCGTCGAGATACAACGTGCCGCCTTCGGCCTCTTCGAACGCACCCGGCCTCGCCGAGGGGCGCGCGGACGAGACGTCGTGACCGAAGAGATCGCTCTCCATCAACGGCTCACTCGAGGCGCCGAACTCCACCACCACGAACGGGCCTTCGCGCCGGCCGCTCTTCTCGTGAATGGAGCGCGCGAGCACTTCTTTGCCCGTGCCCGGATCACCTTCGAGGATCACCGGTGAGTCGGTGGGCGCGGCGCGCTCCAACAAGGCGAAGAGGCGGCGCATCACCAGGCTGCGGCCGAGCACCTCGCCGAACCGCTCGTGCGGCGAGAGCGGCCACTGAATCTCGTGACGCTCGGGCTCGAACCGAAGCTCGGTGCGGCCGACCGACAGCCGCGCCTTGTCGGAGAGCTTGGCGTCCATCACCTGCACGCCCTCCACGCGCACGCCGTTGGTGCTGCGCAGATCGCGCAGGCGGTAGCCGCCGGGGCCACCGGTCAACTCGAAGTGTCGGCGCGAGACCGAGGTGTCCGTGAGTTTGAGCTGGCACGACTCGTCAGTGCCGACCACCACCGGCTGCCCTTCCAGCACCACCTCGAGCCCCTTGTCGGGACCCTTGGTGACGGTGAGTCGCGCGCGGGGGAACCGGGCCACGTCGGCCTGCAGCACTTCTGTCATCTGATCCAGAGCCATGAGCGCCACAGGCTACCGCGAATCCAGGGGTTTGGAGGTGCACACCTGCCTGCATTGCGGTTGAATGAAAGGGCGATGATCCCGTCTGATGGTTCGTCGCCCGCTTCACCAGCTCCCCGAGGAAGACGCCATGCGCCTGTCAGTCAAAGGTTCTCTCGTTGCCGCTCTCGCCGCCATCGCGCTGCTCTCGAGCGGCTGCACCGTGCGGGCCTACCCTTCGACCCGCGTGGTGACGACCACCACCAGCTGTGACCCGCGGTACCCCTGCTCGAACACGTACTACTGGGACGAGTGGCGCACCTGCTACGTCTTCTACGACGGCTACCGCTACTACGACGCGCTGGGCACGCCGGGCACCTACCCGCTGCCGCCGCAGAACATCGTGATCACATACCCGCCGCAGAGCTACGTGCCGCCCTCCTATTACGTGCCGCCGCCGAACACCTACCGGCCGCCGTCGCGCTACGTGCCGCCTCCGCGCGGGTACCACACGGCGATCCCCGTGCAGTGGCACTCGGCGCCCCCGGTTCAGTACGTGGGTAGCAACAACAACTACGGCAACAACGTGCCGCCTCCTCCTCCGCGGAACAACGGCTACGGGAACAACAACGGCTACGGCAACGTGCCGCCCCCGCCTCCTCCGAACGGCAACAGCTACGGCAACGTGCCGCCCCCTCCGCCCCCGAATGGGAACGGCTACGGCAACGTGCCGCCTCCGCCCCGCAACACCGGTGGTGGTTACGGCAACGCGCCCCCGCCTCCGAACAACAACGGTTGGGGTTATGGCAAGGTGCCGCCGCCTCAGAACAACGGGGGTAAAAACCCAACGTCGACGCCCAACACACCGAAC
>JANODF010000188.1:0-14302 GCA_031412555.1 Archangium sp.
GGCGGTGGTGGCCTGGGCGGGTGTGGCGGCAGCAGGCATTCACCCCACCATCGCGGGGGTGATCATCGGGCTCATCACGCCGGTGCAGGCGTGGTTGGGCCCCACCGGCTTCGTCGACGGTGTGAAGAAGGAACTGAACGAGCTGGAGCGCAGCGGCCCGGAGTCGCTCTCGTCGCACGATTTGGCCGCCAGTTTGAAGAACGTGGCCGACGCGCGCCGTGAAGCGATGTCGCCGGCGGAGAGTTTGATCGAGCTGCTCCACCCCTGGGTCGCGTTCGGCATCATGCCGGTGTTCGCCCTGGCCAACGCGGGCGTGGTGGTGGGCGGGGCTTCTTTCGAAAGCGCGGAGTGGCACGTGCTGCTGGGCGCGGCCGCCGGGCTGCTCATCGGAAAGCCGGTGGGCGTGTTGCTGGCCTGCGGGCTCGCGTTGCGGCTCGGGCTCGCCACGCTCCCGCTCGGGCTGACCACCCGGCACCTGGTGGTGCTCGGCACGGTCGCAGGGGTGGGCTTCACCATGGCCATCTTCATCGCGCAGCTCGCCTTCACCGACCCGGCGCTGCTGGGCGCGGCGAAGCTGGGGGTGTTGATCGCAAGTGGCCTCGCTTCGCTGGTCGCGCTCGGGCTGGGGAAGTTCCTGCTCGCGCCGCAGGTCTCGCCCAATGCTGCCCAGAGCGCAGACGAAGCCGAGAGTTCCACCACGCATTGACCCGGTTTCGGATCGGTAACGCCCCTGATCGGGCAGCGCGGCCCATCGGTCACAGCACTATGCATGCAGCATGAAAACCTCACGGCACATGAAGCTGGGCACGAAGATCGCCCTGGGTGTGGGCGCGGCGTTGGGTGTCACGGGGCTGCTGGGGGCGCTGGTGGTCAAGCTCACCATCGATCGCAAGAACCGCGCGCTGCAAGACGCCGTCGCTCAGGAAGACGCCGAGGAGAAGGCCCGCTTCGACGGCGAAGGTGGATCGATGCAACCCGTCGAAGTTCACGCCTGAGGCACTTCCCGGCGTACTTGTTGGATATCCAACAAGTCTGAGTTAAGTCCACGCGATGCGCCGCGCTGCCCGATTCCTCTTCGCGCTGTTGTTGGGCCTGGCCGTGCTGGGCACCCTGGGAAACCTGGTGCTCGCGCGCACCACCCGGGCCTGGTTCGAGCACGATCTCACCTTGCGCTCTCAGCTGGCGGTGGCCTCGGCCAACAAGAGCCTCGCGGAGAGTTGGGCCGACTCCATCAAGCTGACCGAGGTGCTCGATGACATGACGCGCGACGAGCGCATCATGGGCGCGGCGGCCTGTTCGCCTTCGCAGCAACGGCTGGCCTCCACCAGGGGTTTCCCCGCGGAGTTCTCCTGTCAGTCGGTGCTCGGGCAGATGGCAGAAGAAGGCAGCAGCAAGAGCTACTGGGCGACCACGGTCGAACTGCCCGCGGGCCCGGTGCACGTGAGCGTCACCGCCACCTCCGACGAGCTGGGCACGGTGGTGCTGGTGCACGACTTGAGCTTCCTGGGCCGGCGCGAGACCACCACCCGCAACATCTTGTTGATCGGCTTCCTGGTGATCTCCCTGGGCGTCTCGGCGGTGACCTTGATCGGCGCGCGTTTCGCGTGGAGGGGCTGGACGCTGGCCTTGCGGCGCGCGCTCTCGGGCGAAAGCCAGGGCGAGTTCCAGCCGCTGCTGCGTGACGTGCGGTCACTGGTCGATCGCCTCGCCCGCGAACGGGAGGGTGAAGCGCGCGGCGGCGCCTGGAGCGCGGCCCGGCTCAAGGCCACCTTGAGCCAGCACCTGCAGGGTGAACGCGTGGTGATCCTCGCCAATCGAGAACCCTACGTGCACGAGAAAGACGGCGCAGGTGGGGTGAAGGTGATCCACCCCGCCAGTGGCCTGGTCACCGCGCTCGAGCCGGTGATGCGCGCGTGCTCCGGGGTGTGGGTCGCGCACGGCAGCGGCAGCGCGGATCGCCAGGTGGTCGACGCGAAAGACCGGGTCAAGGTGCCGCCGGGCGAAGAGTCGTATTCGGTGCGCCGGGTCTGGCTCTCGCCGGAAGAAGAGCAGGGCTATTACTACGGGTTCTCCAACGAAGGCCTCTGGCCGCTGTGTCACCTCGCGCACACCCGACCGGTCTTCCGCGCGGAAGATTGGAACCACTACAAGGCGGTGAACCAGAAGTTCGCCGACGCCGTCTGTGACGAAGTCGACTCCGACGACCCCATCGTGCTGGTGCAAGACTACCACTTCGCCCTGGCGCCCTCGATGATCAGGCAGAAGCTGCCCCGGGCCACCATCATCTCCTTCTTCCACATTCCCTGGCCGAACGCCGAGCGCTTCGGCATTTGCCCTTGGCGCGAGGAGCTGATCGCCGGGATGCTGGGGTCGAGCATCCTCGGGTTCCACACGCAGCAGCACTGCAACAACTTCATCGACTCGGTCGATGCCTTCATGGAGAGCCGCATCGATCGCGAACGCAACGCCGTGGTGCAAGGGGGCCGCGCCACGCTGGTCAGGCCGTACCCCATCTCCATCGAGTGGCCGGTGCGCTGGCTGGCCGACGCGCCCAGCATCGCGGAGTGCCGCAGCTCGGTGCGCAAGGAGCTGGGCCTGGCGCCCGATGCCTTGTTGGGCGTGGGCATCGATCGCCTCGACTACACCAAGGGCATCGAAGAGCGCCTGCGCGCGGTCGACGAGCTGCTCACCCGCCACCCGGAGTTCCGCGGCAAGTTCACCTTCGTTCAGCTCGCAGCGCCCAGCCGCACGAAGATCGTGATGTACCAGGAGCTCAACGAGCGGGTGGAGAAGGTGGCCGCCGAGGTGAACGCGAAGTGGGCCACGGGCGACTACAAGCCGGTGGTGTTGTTGCGCGCCCATCACGAGCCGCCCACGGTCTTCCGCTACTGCCGCGCGGCCGAACTTTGTTACGTGAGCAGCCTGCACGACGGCATGAACCTGGTGGCCAAGGAGTTCGTGGCCGCTCACGAAGACGAGCTGGGCGTGCTGATCCTCAGCCAGTTCACCGGCGCCGCGCGCGATCTGACCGAGGCGTTGATCGTCAACCCGTACGATCTCCAGCAGGCCAGCGACGCCCTGGCGACGGCGCTGCGCATGCCCGAAGCCGAACAGCGCGAGCGCATGCAGTCGATGCGGAGGATGGTCTCGGAGTTCAACGTGTACCGCTGGGCCGGGCGCATGCTGGTCGACGCCGCCGAGCTGCGCCGGCGCGAGCGCATGACGGGCCGGTTCTCGCATTCATGAAAAACGTGCTGCTTGCCAGACAGGCCGAGGTGCTCTCCCGCCTGACGCGCGCCCGCCCGCTGCTGGCCTTCGACTTCGACGGCACGCTGGCGCCCATCGTGCGCGGGCGGCAGGAGGCGGGCATGCGCCCCCAGACCTGCGCGCTCTTCTCGCGGCTGTGCCAGCTGTACCCCACCGCGGTCATCTCCGGGCGCGCCCGGGCTGACGTGGCCACCCGGCTCGACCGCGCACAGGTGAAGTACGTGGTGGGCAACCACGGCATCGAGGGTGGCGCGCGTTCGGCCACCGGCGCGGCCGAGCTCGACGAAGCGCGCGAGCGCCTCACCTCGTTGGTGGCGAAGACCGCGGGCCTCGAGCTGGAGGACAAGGGCCTCTCGTTGACCGTGCACTACCGGCGATCGCGCCAGCCCGTCGCGGCCCAACGCGCGATCCTGCGGGTGTTGGGCACGCTGACCCGGCCGCTGCGGGCGATCGGCGGCAAGAGCGTGATCAACGTGGTGCCCCCCGACGCGCCCGACAAGGGCGACGCGATGCTCGAGCTGTGTGCGCGCGCGAAGGCCGAGGTGGCGCTCTACGTGGGAGACGACGTGACCGATGAAGACGTGTTCGATCTGCATCAACCCGAGCGCATCATCTGCATCCGGGTGGGGCGTTCGCCCGCGTCGTCGGCCGACTACTTCCTGCCCAGCCAGAAAGAGATCGACGGCCTGTTGCAGCGGCTGATCAGCCTCAAGCAGGGCGCGCCGTGAAGAAGCAGCCCACCTTCCCCCTCGACGGCCCGCTCGACTTCATGCAGCACCTCTGGGAGCTCAACCACGCCCTGGAGCGCATGTCGCTGCAGATGGACCGCACCCTGGGCGTCACCGCGCAGCAGCGGCTCTTCTTGCGTTGCATCGGCAAGTACCCCGGCATGAACGCCACGCAGCTCGCGTCGGTGCTTCACCTCGATCGCGGCACCGTCTCGGTGAGCCTGAGCCGGTTGATCAAGAAGGGCCTGGTGACCGGGCGGCGTCAGGCGGGGGATCAACGGCGGGTGGCGCTGAGCCTCACCGCCAAAGGCCGCGTGCTCGATCGCCCCACTGCCGGCACCGTCGAACATTCGGTGGCGCGGCTGCTTTCGAAAGCGGGCCGCCCCGCGTTGAACAGCGCCAAGCGCGTACTTCGATTGCTCTCTGAAGACCTCACCCGGAAGCTCGACCGGTAGCGGCCTGCGCACGCGTCGGTTCCCCTCATTAACTCTAGGGAACGGAAGCGGGGGGAGCCGAAATGAGAATCGCGCAAGTAGCGCCGTTGTTCGAGAGTGTGCCGCCGAAGTTGTACGGTGGTACCGAGCGGGTCGTCTCGTATTTGACCGAAGAGCTCGTTCGGTTGGGACACGACGTCACCTTGTTCGCCAGCGGAGATTCGGAGACGGCCGCACGGCTGATAGCCCCCTGCAAGAGGGCCTTGCGGTTGGACACCAGCTGCAAAGATCAGCTCGTTCACCAACTGCTGGAGCTCGAGCAGGTCGCAGGCCAGGCCAGCCGCTCCGACGTCATTCACTACCACGTCGACTGCCTGCACCTGCCCCTGGCGCGGCGGCTCAACGTTCCGCACGTCACCACGCTGCACGGCAGCCTCGAAGGGCCCGACCTGGTGCCCTTCTATCGGGAGTTCGACGAGGTTCCGTTGATCTCCATCTCGGACTCGCAGCGGGTTCCGCTGCCGTTCGTGAACTGGCAGAAGACGATTCACCACGGTCTGCCTGCCGGCCTGCATCACTTCAGGCCCCAGCCCGGCGCGTACCTCGCTTTCCTGGGGCGCATCTCGCCTGAGAAGCGGCCCGACCGGGCCATCGAGATCGCTCGCCGTGTGGGCCTGCCGCTCAAGATCGCCGCGAAGGTCGACTCGAAAGACGCCGAGTATTTCAAGCGGGTGATCGAGCCGCTGCTCGACGGCGCGTCGGTCGAGTTCATCGGAGAGATCGGCGGCGACGCCAAAGATACGTTTCTCGGCGAGGCGTACGCGCTGCTCTTTCCCATCGACTGGTCTGAACCCTTCGGCCTGGTGATGATCGAAGCACTCGCGTGCGGTACGCCCGTCATCGCCTGGCGGCACGGGTCGGTGCCTGAGGTGATCGAAGAAGGCATGACGGGCTTCGTGGTCGACTCGATCGACGCGGCGGTCGACGCCGTCAAACGCGTGCCCGAAATCGATCGCCGCAAGTGCCGCGCGTCGTTCGACCAGCGCTTCGTCTCAGGCCGAATGGCGCGTGACTACCTCAAGGCCTACGAGCGGGTCAGACGCCAGCATCGGTACCTGAGCCGCAACGGCAAGAGCACGGGTGTGGATGCAGTTCTGCAAGCCGAAGCCACCGAGTGAAAGGCGTGCGCCATGGAAGAGGTCATCCGCGTCCAGGATCACTATTACATCCTCGCCACGTCCTCCCGGGCTGACGGGCGAACCCGCGTCCTGAAAGACGAGGAGACCTTCGCCATCTTCGACGACTTCGGCGACGTGGTGCCGCTGGGGCTGGGGGAGCAGGGCATCTACCACGAGGGCACGCGCTACCTGTCGCGGCTCGAGCTGCGCATCAATGGCATGCGGCCCCTGCTGCTCAGCTCGACCGTGAGAGATCAGAACGACCTGCTGGTGGTCGACCTCACCAACCCCGACATCCGCGTGAGTGAAGACTCGGTCTTCCGCCGCGACATCCTCCACCTGTTCAGGTCGAAGTTTCTCTTCAGGGGCTCGTGCTTCGAGCGGCTGCGGCTGACCAATCACGGCCTCGACCCGGTGACGTTGAACCTGAGCATGCGGTTCTCCGCCGACTTCGCCGACATCTTCGAGGTGCGCGGCACCGCCCGGCCCCGCCGCGGCAAGCTGCTCGACCCGCTGGCCCGTGAGGGCGCGCTGGTGCTCGGGTACGACGGGCTCGACGGCACGCACCGGCAGACCACCATCGAGTGTTTCCCCAAACCGCAGCGCATCGAGGGCACCGAGCTCACCTTCGAGCTGATGTTGGGGCCGCAGACCTCGGAGACCATCTACTGCACCGTGAGCTGCGAGCTGGGCAAGGTGCGAAGGCCGGTGCTCGCGTACGACCCCGCGTTGGGCGCGGCCTCCAGCATGCTGGCGGAGGGGCGTGCGCGCCGGCCCGAGATCACCACCGGCAATGAACGCTTCAATACGTGGCTCGCGCGCTCCTCGTCGGATCTGAGCATGATGCTCACCCAGACCACGCACGGGCCCTACCCCTACGCGGGTGTGCCCTGGTTCAGCACCGTCTTCGGCCGCGACGGCATCATCACCGCGCTGCAGATGCTCTGGCTCGATCCCACCGTGGCCCGCGGGGTGCTCGGCTTTCTGGCCGCCAACCAGGCGACCGAGGTCAACGCGCTGCAGGACTCCGAGCCCGGCAAGATTCTCCACGAGACCCGGCGTGGTGAGATGGCCGCGCTGGGAGAGATTCCGTTCGGCCGCTACTACGGCAGCATCGACAGCACGCCGCTCTTCGTGCTGCTGGCGGGCGCCTATTACGAGCGCACCGGCGACCAGGCGCTCATCGAATCGATCTGGCCGCAGATCGTGCTCGCCTTGCGGTGGATCGATACCTACGGCGATCGCGATCAAGACGGCTTCGTCGAATACATGCGGCACACCCCCGAAGGCCTCGCGCAGCAGGGCTGGAAGGACTCCCACGACTCGGTGTTTCACGCGAGCGGCGAGATGGCCGAGCCGCCCATCGCCCTGTGCGAGGTGCAGGCCTACGTCTACCAGGCCAAACGCCGCGCCGCCGAGCTGGCTCACCTGCTGGGCCACGAAGAGCACGCGCGCACGTTGAGAACCCAGGCCGAGAATTTGCGGGAACGTTTCGAGGCGAAGTTCTGGTCTGAGGAGCTGGGCACCTACGTCATCGCGCTCGACGGCCAGAAGCGGCCCTGCGAGGTGCGCTCTTCGAACGCGGGCCACTGCTTGTTCGGCAACATCGCCAGCCCCGAACGCGCGTTGCGCACGGTAGCCACCCTGATGGGCGAAGACATGTTCTCGGGGTGGGGCGTGCGCACGCTGGGGACCAATCAGCGGCGCTACAACCCGATGAGCTACCACAACGGCTCTGTGTGGCCGCACGACAACGCGCTCATCGCGCGCGGCTTCGCGAACTACGGCGCCACGGACGCGGCGACGGCGTTGTTCAAGGGCCTTTTCGACCTGAGCCAGTTCGTCGACCTGACCCGCGTGCCCGAGCTGGTCTGTGGTTTCAGCAGGCGGCCGGCGGAAGGGCCGACCCGCTACCCGGTGGCCTGTGCACCCCAGGCGTGGGCCGCGGCGGCGGTCTACATGCTGCTGCAGAGCTCGCTGGGCATGGTCATTCGCGCGCCGCAGCAGCAGCTGCTCTTCGAACGTTCGATGCTGCCCGACTTCCTGCCGTGGGTTCGCATCAGCAACCTGAAGGTGGGCGAGGCGAGCGTCGACGTCTTGCTCGAGCGGCACGAGCTCGACGTCGGCATCCGGGTGCTGCGGCGTTCGGGCGACGTGCAGATCATCGCCATCAAATGAGGCGAGCTACTTCTTCTTCTTCGGAGCGAGCAGGCCCAGCTCAGGCACGTCGCTCTTCAGGTAGCTCAAGAAGGGCGCAGTCATCTTCGTCGAGGCCGCCTGCGTACCCTGCGTACCGGCGAGCGAGGTCTGCACCGGCACAAAACCACTTCCTCCGGCCGCACCACCGCCCCAAGAGCGGTAGCACTGGTTCGGATTGAACGGCCGCTTGACGATGTAGCGACCCTGGAAGCGGTTCTCTTTCGCGGCACCGGTCTTCGGCATCTCAGGAATGCCGCCCGCGATGGGCCCTGCGGCCTTGAACACCAGGTCGTCGGTGAGGCTGTCCTTCCCATACCGCAGGTGAACGCGGGTCAACGTCGCCTCGCGCGCGAACTTCGCGATGTCTTCGTCGGTCTTCAGGCCGGGGATCGCGTCGGCGCCGAGGTACTTCGCCAGCGGGTCGTCGACCGGTTCGGGAGGCGGGCAGGGGTCGCACGTCACGCCGTAGATACCGCCCACCATCACCTGCGGCGGGGGCAACGCGCCTTTCCAGGCGAATTCCGTCACGGCCGCGCCTTCGTTCGCCTTGAAGGTGCGCTCGAGCAGCTCGGCGTAGAAGCCGCCGAACACCGGCATGGTGGCCTCGGTGAGCTGGAGGTTCGTGGGCATCATCACGTTCTTGCGGTTGGCCAGCTCGTAGCGGGTCTTCGCGATGACGTGCACGATGAGGTCTTGCGTGCCGCCGCTGTTCACCAGGCCCAGGCGCACCGGCAGCTCGAACTTCTCGGAGTCGTAGAAGAAGCGCAGCGGCGAGAGCACGGCCTGGCCGTTGACGAAGGTGACCTTCTTCGCGTTGACGCGGGCCACGAAGAACTTCCAGTTGGTGTCCACGTACGGCTTGAGCAGCGGCGCCGCGTTGGCGGGCACCTTGTACTTGTTCTCCTTGAGCCAGATTTCGAGGCCCAGCGCGTCTTTCGCGGAGAGGATTACGATCTCGTACTCAGCCACGTCGAACTTCGCCTCGACCTTGACGCCGAGATCGCGGGGCATGGCGCCATCGGACTCCACCGTCACGCTCGAGCGCACGGCCATCGGGGGCGGGGCGGGGCACTCGCCGGGCTCGTAGTCTTCCACCAGGCGTGGGGAGGCGAGGGTGTCGATGCGGGTGAAGACCTCCTTCGGCAGCGTCTTGACACTCTCCTTCTTCAAGATGACCGGCACCGGGATGACCAGGGCGAAGTCTTGCGTGGGGCCGCGGTAGTTGTTCTGCATCGAGAGCACCGTGCGGGTGCCATCGCGCATCAGCACCACCATGCTGGCGTCGTTGAAGAGCTCGGCTCCGGCGCTGGAGACGTAGAAACCGCAGAAGGCGTGAGCAGCGCCGGCAAACAGCAGCGCTGCGGCAGAGGCGAGGCGGAGCATCGGGTTCTCCTTGGAGGGGCTACAGCGGAAGGTCGTAAGACAGCTCGAGCACGCCCGCTGGTTCCGCCGGCGGCACATCTTTCTTCTTCGACTTGCTCTTGGCAGGCTTCACTTCGTCGGCCTCGAGCGAGAGCTGGCAGGTCGCGTCACCGCACGGCAACTGGGCGGGCATCACGTTGATGCGGGCCTCTTCGAGCGCCTGGCTGATCAGCTTCACGTCGACGGTGGAGTCTTTGTCCATCGGGAGCGTGGGCAACACGCGCCGCGCGATGGCCACCAGCTCGGCGCCGACCGTCTTCGTGGTGAGCCCCGGACCCTTGAGAGCGATGGTGAAGGTGAGGTTGTTGCAGCCGGCCACGGTGATCTTGGCTTCGAAGCCGCCGGGCAGCTTCATCACCTGGGTGATGAGCTTCTTGTCCTTCTTGGTGGAGACGAGCTTGAAACCTTTGGGCGGCTTGCTGGCGAACTGCGGCTTGAAGACCTTCGGCTCGACCACGCACTGCTCATCTGCGGCGTGGGCCACGGGCGCCAGCAGGAGAACGAAAGCCACCGCCCGGAGCAGGTGCATGGGTTACTTCAACTCGCCGGTGAGCTTGCTGGTGATGACGCAGCCTTCGACGCCGAGCCCGTTGGGCGAGCGGGCTTTCAAGTCGGCCTCCACCTGATCACACGCGGGCTGCGAGTCGACCAGCGTCAGCACGTTCACCAGGTCGAGCGTCATCGCGCGCGTGGCGTCGGTGAGTGTCCACGTCTCGGTCTGCTGCAGTGAGCAGCCGGTCATGCCGATGGGCGCCTTGTTGGTCTGGTTGAAGTTGAGCTCGCGGCCGGTGACGTCGAAGACCACCATGCTGTCGGACGGCGAGCAGGTGGTGCTGTCGAGGCGATCGCACTTCTGGGTCACCGCCTGCTTCCCGTCGGAAGACACCTTGTAGATGACGAAGGTGTTGTCGGTGATGGGGAGCGCGGTGAGGCCCTCGCGGAAATCCGGCGCGTCGCTGCAGGCGCCGAACTCGAGGGTGCTGGTCTTGATCTGCCAGAAGTACGTCGCGTCGGGCTGGGGGCCTGTGTACTGAGGGCAGCCGGCGAGGAGCAGGGCCAGGAGGGAGAGGTGAAGCCGCATGGGGCGCACCTTAGCCACAGCGGGGCCTAAGCTGCTGCCCCGATGCCCGACAGCCTCTCCGTGGTCGACCCCACGCTGCAACCCGCGCTCACGATTCGCCTGGGTGAGTCGATGGCCAGCAGCGCGGCCGACACCCTCGCCCCTTCCAGCGTGCCGATGCAGTCGTTGCCCCTGCTCTCGGTCGACCTGCGCGATGCGTTGACCAACGAAGCAGGACTGGGTTCTGGCGAGCGGCCTGATCTCGAGGTGCGTGGCGTCATCGGTGAAGGCGGCATGGGGCGGGTGCTGCTCGCCCGGCAACACTCGTTGTCGCGCGACGTGGCCGTGAAGACCGCGCGCCGTGAAGCGAGCCGCTCGAACCGCGACGCGATTCTGCTCGAAGGCACCATCACAGGTCAGCTCGAACATCCGGCCATCGTTCCGGTGCACGCGCTGGGGCTCGATCCTTCGGGCTGGCCGGCGATGGTGATGAAGCGCATCGAAGGCGTGGCGTGGGACGGGCTGCTGGCCGACCCCGCGCACCCTGGTTGGGAAGGGTGGGAAGGCACGCCCGCAGATCGACTCCCCGGGCACCTGCAGATCCTCACCTCGGTGTGCAACGCGCTGCACTTCGCGCACAGCCGCGAGGTCGTGCACCGCGACATCAAGCCCGCCAACGTGCTGATTGGCCGTTTCGGTGACGTCTACGTGGCCGACTGGGGCGTGGCGACGCGCATCGATGGCAGCCACTCGCCGCTGTGTGGAACGCCCGCGTTCATGGCGCCTGAGATGGTCTCGGGCGAGCCCGTCGATGCGCGCACCGACGTGTACCTGCTCGGCTCGACGTTGCACGCGGTGCTCACCGGCAAACCGCGGCACCCGGGCGCTACGGTCACCGAGTCGTTGCTGCACGCGCGGGCGTCACCGCCCTTCGAGTACGGGAAGGACGTGCCGGAGGAGTTGGCTGAGCTCGCCAACCGCGCGTGTCATGTGGATCGGTCGCAGCGACCCGAGACGGCCAAGGCGTTTCGTGACGCGATCGCCGTGTACCTGCGGCATCGCGATGCGCGCGCGTTGGGTGCGCAGGCCATCAAGCGCGTCACCGAGCTCGAGGCGCTGCACGTGTTGCCGTCTCCGGATGATGAACAGCGTCGCAAGCTGGAGCGGCTGCTGCTCGAGGCGCGGTTCGGTCTCGAGCAGGCACTCGCGCAGTGGCCGGAGAACGCCGCGGCGCAGGTGGCCTTCGCGCGCGTCGAGGCGATTCTGGAGCAGCGCCGGGTGCGTTCACTCGAGCTGGAGCGAGAGGCGAAGGAGCGTGACCCTTCGCGTGGCGCGGCGTTTCGCACCGTGGGTCTTGCCGCGATGACGTTGATCTCTCTGAGCACGGTCATCGCCGCGAGCTTCTTTGCCGGAGCGCCGACTCCGTTCGACCTGGTGGTGTTTCCCGCGGTCAGTCTCACGCTCGTGGGCATCGGCACCTGGTTCATGCGCGACCGGCTCCTCGACACGCGCTTCAATCGTGAAGTGTTCTCGTGCTTGCTGATCAGCATGAGCTTCATGCTCTACGGCAGGTTGATCGGCCTGTTCATCGAGATGCCGATGCACACCCACTTCGTGCGCGACAGCTTCGTCACCTCGGCGGTGATGGCCGTGTGCGCGGTGTCGATGCTGCGGTGGACGGTGCTCATCTCGCTGCTCTTCGGCGTCACCGGTGCGCTCTGTGTGCTGTTTCCGGCCGTGAGCATGTGGCTGTTCTCGGGGACGACGGTGATCACGATGGCGCTGGCGACGGTGACTTCGTGGGTGGTGCAGCGTTCTCTCGTCGCGGGGCGGGGTCGGTGATGTTGACCACGGTGTTGTTGATGCAGTTGGCGGCGGGTGACGTTCCTCTCGAAGTGCGCGAGCAGGCGCGGGTGCGGGGTGGCATTCACTTCGCGGTCACCGGCGCGGTCAGTGGCCATGCAGTTGGGTTTGGTCCGGGTCTTTCGGCCGAGCTGGGCGCGACCTTTGCGGATCGGTTCTCAGCGGTCGTTCGAGCGACCTTCGGCACGATCCTGGTCGGCACCGTGGCCACCATCGGGTTGGGGCTCGACTACGTGTTCAGCGATCACTGGAGCCTGGGCATTCAGCCTTCGATCGGAGGGGTCGGCGGCGTCTTCTTTGGGGGTGGCGATGTCCCCGCTTCGATCACGCTGTTTGCGCCGGTCCGGTTGGTTTTCGCGCCGTTCGAGCGCGCCCCAGGTCAAGCGCCGCGAAACGGGCTGGTGATCTTCTTCGAGGCCGGCCCCGGCTACGGACTGGTGATGAGCGCAGGGGTCTTTGCTCGCCCGGCGATGCGACCTTCTCCGTTTTCTGCCGAAGCAGCGATCGGGGTCGGCTACGCCGTTTGGTGAAGAGAAGTGTGGCCCTCACCCCGACCCTCTCCCGAAGGGAGAGGGAGTTACGCGTCTTCGAGGCCGAGCGACTCGAGCTTGTTGTACAGCGTGCGCCGGCTCACCCCGAGCAGCCGCGCGGCGACCGAACGATTGCCGCCCGCCTTCTTGAGCGCCTCTTCCACCGCCTGACGCTCTGCATCTTTCCTTCGCTCGGGAAGCGAGTCAGCCGACGAGACGGTCTCCGGCGCATCGCCACCCAGCCGCTCGAGTTCCCGCTGCACCGTGGCTTCCTCGATTACATCCCCCGGGGGCGCGAGCACCGTCAGCCGCTCGATGAAGTTCTGCAGCTGGCGCACATTGCCCTTCCACTGCTGCGCCGCCACCAGGGCCATCGCGGATGAACCGAGCGACGCTTTGGGGCGACCGTTCTGCGGCCCCAACACCGAGAGGAAATGTTTCACCAGCGGCTCGAGATCGTCCGGCCGCGCACGCAGCGGCGGCATGGAGATCGGCACCACGTTGAGCCGGTAATACAGGTCTTCCCGGAACGTGTTCGCCTTCACCATCTCGGGCAACGAACGATGCGTGGCCGCCACGATGCGCACGTCGGCCTTCAACGTCTCCGTGCCGCCGAGGCGCTCGAACTCCTTCTCTTGAATCAACCGGAGCAGCTTTACCTGCGAGGCCTGGCTCAGCTCACCCACCTCGTCGAGGAACAACGTGCCGCCTTCCGCGAGCTCAACGCGCCCGGGCTTGCGATTGACCGCGCCCGTGAACGCGCCCTTCTCGTAACCGAAGAGCTCCGACTCGAAGAGGTTCTCCGGGAGCGCTCCGCAGTTGAGGCGCACGAAGGGTTTGGCCTTTCGCGAAGACAACGAGTGCAGCGCGCGCGCAGCGAGTTCCTTGCCGGTGCCCGTCTCTCCGAGGATCAACACGGTGGCGGTGCTGGGCGCCGCCTGGCGGATGAGCGCGCGCGCTTCTTCGAGGGGCGGTGAGGTGCCCACCATGCCGTCAGTGCTCTCGACCTTCGAGCGGATCTGCCTCGGAGGCGCCGCGCGTTCGCCCGCACTCGCCGAGAGCGCTTTCTTCACCACGAACAACACCTCTTCGCGGTTGAACGGCTTGAGCATGAAGTCGGAGGCGCCCTCGCGCATCGCCTCGACCGCCATGGGCACCGTGCCGTGCGCGGTGAGCAACACCACCGGCAGCTCGGGCCACTTCACGCGCACGAGCTTGAGCAGCTCGAGGCCCGACAACCCGGGCATGCGCACGTCGGAGATGACGGCGTCGAAGGCCTTCTTCTCCAACGTCGCGAGCGCCGCTTCGGCAGAGCCGACCCACGTGGCGCGGTGCCCATCTTGCGTGAGCAACGCCGCGAGCACCTTGCCCACCGCTTCATCGTCATCCACCACCAGCACCGCAGCAGCGTCACTCATGCGTCGTCACCTGAGTCAGGGGAAGCGTCACAGAAACAGTCGTGCCCGCACCTTCGCGGGAAGTCAGGGCGGCGTCACCACCATGCGCGCGCGCGACCTGCCGCACGAACGCGAGGCCCAGGCCCGAGCCGGTCGCCTTGGTGGTGAAGAAGAGTTCGAAGGCCTGCTCTTTGGCGCGCGCATCGAAGCCGCCGCCGGTGTCT
>JANODF010000189.1:0-22306 GCA_031412555.1 Archangium sp.
ATCGGCTGGAGAGAGTTCATTCGCGGCGTGTACTGGCAGCTGATGCCCGGGCTGCGCAGCGCCAATCAGCTCGAAGCTACCCTGCCCCTGCCTGACTTCTTCTGGAAACCCGAGCGCACCGAGATGCAGTGCGTTCGCGAAGCGGTGCAGTCGGTGGAGCAGACCGGCTACCTGCATCACATCGGCCGGCTGATGGTGTTGTGCAACTACGCCACGCTTGCGGGTCTCGATCCCCGCGCTGTCTCGCACTGGTTCTGGGCTGCGTTCGCCGACGCCTACGAGTGGGTCGAGCTGCCGAACGTGGTGGGCATGGGCATGCACGGCACCAGTGCGTTCACCAGCAAGCCGTACGTCGCGAGCGCGGCGTACATCAAGCGGCAGTCAGGCATGTCGGCGAAGGGCCGTGGGCCGAAGGCGGCGACGAACGAAGCGCCGTGTGCACGCTGCGCGTTCGACCCTGATCAGCGGGTGGGCCCGAAGGCCTGCCCGTACAACGCGATGTACTGGGACTTTCTGGCCAAACACCGCGAGCGGTTGAAGAGCAACATGCGCATGCGGCAGTTGCTGTCGACGCTCGATCGTTTCGGCCCGGAGCAGGTGAAAGAAATTCACCAGACGGCAGAAGCGCACCGGAAATCGCTCAAGCCGCTCAAGCCCGCGTGGAAGTTCGACGAAGACGCTGGCTGAGCAGCAAGCGTTCAGTGACCGACGCGCTTTTCGAGGTCGGCAAGTCTTCGCTCGGCGTCGTCGAGGCGGCCGTCGACGTTCGTCCGATGCTCGAGCGCGGTCTCGATGCCCCGCGCGAGCATCACCATCTGCTGAGCGAGGTCGCGCAAGCTCGTCTCAATCACCTCGAAGCGCGGGTCCATCTTCTCGAAGCGCTGGTCCATCTTCTCGAAGCGCACTTCGCTCTTGTCGGAAGACCGGCGCACTTCGTCGCGAATCTCCTGCAGCAGACGTACGGTGAGGTTCTCTGGCTCCATTCCAGAACCTTAACATCGCCGACTGGCATCTCCGAGGCCCCCTGAACCTTCGGAACCCACTCGGGGAAGCGCCAGCGTTGCCTGGCAGCGACGGTTCGTATTGTGGCCGCTTTCGCGTAAAGAGAACGCGTGCGCGCCGATGCTTCGCTGGACCTTGAAGTTCCCTCAGTGGGGCTGCACCGGCTGATCAACGCCCGCGGCTGGGAAGTGCCGACCCGGAAAGATCCCCGCATCCCCTTCGCTTCGTTGTTGGCGATCTACGCGATCCTCGGCTTCACCCTGCTCGGCTTCAACCGGCAGTGGTGGCAGATGGTGCTCATCGTCGGCTCGGGCTGCGCGCTCGAGGTGATCTTCAGCTGGGTGTTCGCCAGGCGGAAGATCGTGCCGCTCTCGGCCTTCATCAGCTGCACCTCGCTGGGCATTCTCCTCAACTACTCGCACCACTCGTGGGTGTTGTTCTTCCCCGTGTTCCTCACCATCGGCTCGAAGTACCTGCTCACCTTTCAAGGCCGGCACGTCTTCAATCCCTCGATGTTCGGCGTCTCGATGTCGCTGTTGCTCAGCCAGGAGTTGATCACCGCGGCGCCCGCGTATCAGTGGGCTGGTGGTTCGTTGACGATGTCGATCTTCATCGCGGCGGGTGCGCTGACGCTCTTCATGTCGCGGGTGGGCAAGACGCCGTTGGTGCTCAGCTTCCTCTTCTTCTACGCGGTGCAGACGGCGATCCGCGCGTACATCATGCGGCATCACCTGCCGTGGCAGACGTTGTTCCTCGGCACGCTCGAGTCGCCGCCGTTTTTCCTCTTCACGTTCTACATGATCACCGATCCAGCGACGTCGCCCAAAGGCGCGCGCGGGCAGATCATCCTCGCGCTGGCGCTCACGGTGATCGACGGCGTGCTGCACTTCCGCGAGAGCGTCTACACCTTTTTCTATGCAGCGCTCACCGTGGGCACCGCGCGCTTCGTGTTCATGCACGCGCGCGCGCTGTGGCAAGGCAAGGGCGCACGACTGAAGGCGATGTTCGACTTCGACTCGTTCAAGCGCGCGGGCATCGTCGGAGGGCTGGGCGTGACCATGCTCACCGCGTGGACGTACGGGCTCTCGCCGTACGATGCGCCGGCCGACGTGGGGTTCAAGCTCGAGCCGGTGTCGCTCACGCACTCGGGCCTCGGCTCGACCATGGGCAAGACGCTCGAGGAGGTCGACCCGCGGTTGCTCCACGTGGCGAAGTGGGTGCTCTCGGTGGGTGACGCGGTGGCCACCGCTGACGTCGACGGTGACGGCAAGCTCGATCTGCTGGTCACGCACCCGCTCGCGGTGCCGGGCGACCGCGTGGGGCTGTACCTGAACCGCGGTGACTTCCGCTTCGAGCGCGTGCCGCTGCCTGCCGTCGAGTCGTTGATGAATGATCCCTGGAGCAACGGCATGGCTGGCGGCGCCGTCTTCGTCGACGACGACGCGGATGGTGATCAAGACCTGCTGCTCTCGGTGGCGTTCGGCAAGACGAGGCTCTTGCGCAACCGGCGCATCGAGACGGGCACGCTCTCGTTCGAGGACGTCTCGAAGAGCCTGGGCATCGACGAACACACCGTCTCGCTCGGCGCGACCTTCGTCGACTTCGACAACGACGGCGTGCTCGACCTCTACGTGATGAACGCGCTCACCACGCACCTGCCCGGCTACGAGCAGCCCACGCCGCTCAACGTCTTCAAGCTGCCGCCGCCGGCGTACGAGGGTGATCGCCGCGCGCTGCGCTTCATGCACAACGGCTGGCACGACGCTGACAACGGGGGGAAGAACCACCTCTACCGCGGCAAAGGAGACGGCACCTACGTGCGCCTCGATCAAGACGCGATGGGCATGCCGCAGACCTACTGGTCACTCGCCATCGGCACGCAGGACTTCAACCATGACGGTTACACCGATCTCTACGTGGCCAACGACTTCGGGCCCGACGATCTCTACCTGAACGAAGGCGGCACACATTTCCGCCGCCTGACGGGCAGCCGCTTCGGAGACATCGGCAAAGACACCTACAAGGGCATGAACGTGTCGATCGCCGACTTCGATCGCAACGGCTTCTCCGACATCTACGTGTCGAACGTGCACCACTCGCTGCAGTCGGAAGGCAGCATCTTGTGGATGACGCGCGCCTCGAAGGATCCCTTCGTGCCCGAGTTCACCGACGAGGCCACGCAGCGGGGCGCGCTCAATGAACGGCGCTTCGCCTGGGGCGCGGCAGCAGGCGATCTCAACCTCGATGGCTGGGACGATCTGCTGCAGGCCAACGGTATGGTCGACGCGCGGCTCGACCCGGTGGTGCTGAACACCCGGCGGCGCGACTACTGGTACGTGAACCAGAAACTGATGCAGTCAGGCCCTGACATTCACACCTACGCCGATCGTTGGGGTGACATCCGCGGGCGTGACCTGTACCCAAACGAAGCGCGGCGGGCGTATCTGAATCGTGGGCTCGCCGGGCCGGGCACCTTCGTCGACGTGGCGAAGCAGCTCGGAGTGGATGCACCCGACAACTCGCGCGGCGTGCTGTTGGCAGACCTGGACGACGACGGAGATCTCGACGCGTTGATCACCAACCAGCACGCACCTCTTTCTCTGTACCGGAGCACGCTGCGTGACGGCGCGGTGAAGCCCCACTTCATCGGCTTCGCGCTCACCGGCACGGGCGCGACCAACCCGGCGGCGTTGGGCACACGCGTCACGGTGCAGGGGCAGACCAAAGAATCGGCGTTGATGGGCGGCTTCGCGGCGCAGGCAGATCCGCGGCTGCTCTTTGGCCTCGGCACCAACGCGCCAGACGAGGTCGAGGTCACCATCGCCTGGCACAATGGCCCCACGGAGACGCGGCGGCTGGCGATCGATCGGTACCACGCGATCACGCTGGCGCCGCCCGCAGTGCGATGAAGCAGCTCCTCGTCGTGCTGGGTGTGCTGGGCATCTCCGCGTCGTTCATCGTGCTGCTGTCGGTCAAGCAGATCACCCGCCAACCCCTCGAGGTGGAGGACTTCGCGCACGTGCCGCGCTCAGAGAGTCCGGACGCGTTGTTTCCTTCGCCTGACTTCAGCTTTCAGGCGCAGACGGGTGAGCTGGTCACCAAGGGCTCGCTCACCGGCCAGCCGTACGTGGCGAACTTCATCTTCACCACCTGCCGCACGGTGTGCCCGCTGCTCACCTCGAAGATGGTGCGGCTGCAGCGCAACCTGCCAGGCGTGCCGATGCACTTCGTGAGCTTCTCGGTGGATCCCGAGCACGACACCGTCGAGGCGCTCGCGACGTACGCGAAGCAGTGGAACGCGGATGAGAAGCGGTGGTTGCTGTTGGAGACCACCACGCCGGGGCTGGCGGAGCTCGCGCGCGGCTTCAAGATCACCGCGGAGCGCACCGATGGTGGCATCGACGCGGTGATGCACAGCGCGGTGTTCGTGTTGGTCGATCAGTACGGCGTGGTGCGCGGCGTCTACAACTCGGAAGAGACAGAAGACTTCAAGGCGCTCGAACGCAATGTGCGCACCCTGGTGGGCAGCGCGCCTCCCCCGGTGGCTGCGAAAGCGAGGTCGGGAGAGGTGCTGTTTCACGAGCTGTCGTGCGCGAACTGTCACGAGCATCCCGAGCTGGCGCCTCCGCTCGGTGGGCTGTTGGGTCAGCGGCGCGAGCTGGAGACCCGGCTGCTGGTGACCGCTGACGAGGCGTACGTGAAGGAGTCGATCCTCGCTCCCGTCGCCAAGCGGGTGGCCGGGTATCCGTTGATGATGCCGTCGTACGCGGGGCACCTGTCGACGGAGGAGCTCGATGGATTGGTCGAGTACATCGCCGCGCTGCCACCGCCGATCGTCTCACCCGACGTCGCGGTGGAGATCGATCCGGTGTGTCACATGAAGGTGCGGGTGACTCCGAACGCGCTGCGCGTTCACCTCGATGGGGGCGGTGAGAAGTATTTCTGTTCGGCGTGGTGCTCCGCCCGGTTTGCGGAGAACCCTGACGCTTATCGCTGAGGAAACGAGGCCCTCACCCTGACCCTCTCCCAAAGGGAGAGGGGAACAAGTGGTACATGGCGGGCATGTCGTTTCTGCTCAGCCTGCTGATTGCCGCGACTCCCGAGTGCACCACCTCGACCGATGGTGGCACCGTCATCAACTGCGGCGGCGCGAAGGTGCTCGTCTCGCTCGCTCAAGGGGCACCGGCGCAGGCGCTCCCCAGCGTGGTCGAAGGCATGTCGCGCCTCTACACCGCGGTGGAGAAGCGCGACGTCGAGGTGCAGCTGGGCAAGCAGCGCGTGCGCGCCGTCGACTTGACGCTGTTCGCTTCGGAGAAAGAGAAGAAGGCCATCGGCACTGCGCGCATCACCGCCGTGCCGGAGCGAGAAGGCATCTCCCGCGTGCTGGTGTGCGTGACGGAGACCACGGTGGCGCCCGAGCTGTGTCAGCGCGGCTTCGAGACGGCGCTCACGGTGAAGAACCCCACCGCCCCCGAGCCGGTGATACCCGACGGCAAGAAGTCGTGGACGGGCGTCGCGCTCACCACCCCTGCCGGTTGCAAATCGAACGAGCCCGGGGCGATCGAGTGCAAGACGACCTCGTTGATGTGGGGTGATCGGCCGCCCGATGGCCCGCTCAACAGCCAGAAGGTGCTGGCCGAGATGGCGCTCAAGCAGATGCCCCCGGGCTCCACGCGCGTCGATCGCAGCTGCCGCATCGGCGGAAAACCTTCCACCTGCAGCGTGCTGACCGGCACCGCCACCAAGGCGCCCTTCAACATCATCATCGGCGTGGGCGATCGTCAGGGCCGCTGGACTTCGTTCCAGTGCATCGTGCTCGGTGAGCTGCGCGACGTGGTGCCTTCACCGTGTGATCAGCTCGTCGCCCTGGAGAAGTGATGACGACCGCCTGATCGGCGAGGTCACTCAATCAGCGTTGCTCCACCCGCTCCCCGCGGACATGCATTCCCGCGAACAGCGAGACAGGAGCTACCCATGTTTGACGACTTCACCGCGGTCGCCTCGACCCGAATCAACGCGCCGGCCGAAGTGGTGTGGGACGCATTGTTGAACCCCGAGGCCAACAAGCAGTTCATGTTCGGAGCCACCGTGATCTCCGACTGGCACGAAGGCCGCCCGATCACCTGGAAGGGCGTGTGGCAGGGCAAAGCCTACGAGGACAAGGGCATCATCTTGCGCCTCAAGCCGCTCAAGCTGCTGCAGTACAGTCACTACAGCCCACTCTCCGCCAAACCGGATTCACCGGAGAACTACCACACGGTCACCATCGAGCTGACCGAGGAGAACCACCACACCACCGTCGCCATCACGCAGGACAAGAGCGAGTCGCGCGAGGCGCGGGTGCACGACGAGAAGAACTGGAGCTCGATGCTCGCGGCGCTCAAGAAGCTGGTCGAGTCGGTCGAAGCGTCACACGCGGGCAGCGCTGCGCATCCCTGACTCCAGACGACTCAGGTTCTGCGAGCGCGCGGCGCACGCTTCTTCGTTCCTGCACGCGGCGAGTCGGGCAGCTGCTGCTTCAAGGTGAGCGCGGGTGCGAAGAGGTCGCCCACCTTCTGCACCCGCTCGAGCACGTCGGGGGCTTCAAAGATCAGGTGACTGGCGTCGTCCTTTTTCACTGCCTGTTCGATCTCCTTCCACGAAATGGGCGTGGACACCGTGGGCCGGGCGCGCGCCCTCAGGCTGTAGACACTGATGGTGGTCTTGTTGGCGTCGTTCTGGCTCCAGTCCACGAAGACCTTTCCGTCGCGCAGGCTCTTCTTCATCTCGGAGACGAAGAGCTCGGGGAATCTGGACTCGAAGACTTCCGCCAGCCCACGCGCCCAGCCCTTGGTCTCGTCGTAGGTAGTGGGCGTGTTGAGCGGCACGTAGAGCTGCATGCCCTTGTTGCCGGAAGTCTTCGCCACCGACTCCAGCCCCGCCTCGCGGAAGTACTCGCGGAAGACGAGCGCCGCCTTGCAGCAGGTGACCAGGTCTGCCGGCGGGCCCGGGTCGAGATCGAACACCACCAGGGTGGGGCTCTCCAACGCGGGCGTGCAGGCGAGCGCGGGGTGCAGCTCGAGACCGGCGAGGTTCGCGATGTAGACCAGCGTCGGCGTGTCGTTGCAGAGCATGAACTGCAGCTCGGAGCCGCGGCCGTGGCCCCAGATGCCCACCGTCTTCACCCAGTCGGGGCGGCCCTTCGTGGCGTTCTTCTCGAAGAAGAACATCGCGTCGACGCCGTTGGGGTAGCGCTTGAGGGTGAGCGGGCGGTCGGTGAGATGCGGCACCAGCACCGGTGCAATGCGCCGGTAGTAGTCGATGACTTGCGCCTTGGTGAAGCCGGCCTCGGGGTAGAGCACCTTGCTCAGGTTCGAGAGCGTGAGCGGGCGGCCTTCGACCTCCACCTCGAACTTCTCGCTCTTCGGCTTCTTCTCCACCATGCCTGCACGCTAGAGCAACGCCGATTCTACGTCCTCGTCACAAAGAGCCGGGGGATTCACAGTTAAGCGGCCGCTCATGAATCCCTGGCTCGCCGTGGTCTTCATCGTGTTCTCTGGTTGTGACTGCCGCGGTCCACGCATCGTGAACACCTTCGATGCCGGCTGCAGCCTGGAAGTCTGTGATGGCGCTGACAACGACTGCGACGGCGCCGTCGACGAGGCGCAGCCTGAGCTGACCTGTGGCGTTGGCAGCTGCCTGCGAACCGTCTCGAGCTGCGCAGCGGGCGAGGAGAACACCTGCACGCCTGGCGCCCCCAGCAACGAAGTCTGCAACGGCCTCGACGACGACTGCGATGGACAGACCGATGAAGAGTTCGCCGACCTCACGTGCGGCGTGGGTGCCTGCGCCACCAACACGCGCGCCTGCGCAGCAGGAACCCAGTCGACCTGCATGCCCCTCTTGCCTGCGAGCGAGACGTGCGACGGCATCGACAACGATTGCAACGGAAGTGTCGATGACGCGCTCGGTGAGACCACCTGTGGCGTCGGTGCCTGCGCGAGATCCGTGCCTGCCTGTGACGGCGGCGCCTGTCTGCCCGGCACGCCAGAAGTCGAACGATGTGACGGAGAAGACAACGACTGCGACGGCGTCGCCGACGACGGCGTGTGTCTGCCCCCCACCGTCACGTGTCCTCTCTCCGTCACCGCGACGATCGGAAGCGAAGTCACGCTCAGCGCGCAGGCGAGCGCCGGCGATGCTCCGCTCGTCTCGACGCGATGGACCATCACCCGACGGCCCATGGCCTCACTCGCCCAGCTCGACGCACCCGACGCCGTCACCACCCTCTTCGAGCCGGACAACGCGGGGCTCTTCACCTTCTCGTTCTGCGCAACCGATTCGGCAGCCCGGTCGGCCTGCTGCATGACGAGCGTCACCACGCAGAGCTGCTCGTCGCCGCCTGCACCTCCGGCAACCACGGCCTGCGGCACCAGCTGGGACGGGCGGCCGCTCATCGAGTTCTCGCCTGTGCCGACGGGCCTTCGCTATGAGCTGTCGCTCGCAGGTCAGCCGATGGTTCTGGCCAGCGCGACGGCAGGCCACAACCACTTGAGGCCGGGCACTCGCATCGCGCCTGGTGGTCCGATGCCAGGCGTCGCGACGTCGCTCGAGCTGCGAGCGTGCCGCGCCGACGACGCCACCTGCTGCTCCTCGCCCACCGCCGTCTCCGTCGATGTCGTCGAAGCGTGCTCGACGCCCATCGCGCCGACCCCTGCGAACGTCTTGCTCAGTGAGTATGTGTCGAACGGTGAGGGCCAGTGTCCTTCGAGCGATTGCGTCACGCACGACACCTGTCAGGCGGGCGAGAGCGTCGAGATCACCAACCTCTCCAACTGCCCGGTGGCGCTCGACGGCTTCCACTTCGCGTATCGAAACAACAACGCATCGACGGCGAGTCTGCGGTGGATGAACTTCGGCCCCGCCGACCTGATTCCTCCGCGCGGGGTGTACGTCGCGATTCGAAACCGTCAGTACGCGCCCACCTGCAGTGCCTCGCTGGGTGCGGAGCGCAGCGGGCTGTTCGGGCTCGAGATTTCATCGCTGTCGATGCAGGGGCCGAACCTGTGCAGCGGCTGGTTCAACAACAGCGGCGGCGGGTTGAGCGAGCTGCGCCTCGCTCCGGGGACCATCGCGGGCGGTTCGACCCCCACGTTCACACCGGGCGCCGCCATCACGCGGGTCGCGCCCTATCTGTCGACCGGTGGCAACAGCTGCGCGAGCATCGGCTTCGACGCAGTCGACTCCTGCGGCACGGTGGTGGGCGGCACGACGCCTTCTGCGCAGCTCTCACCCAATCAACTCGGCCGGCTCTGGCACCCGTGCGACGTGCTCACCGCACCGTCGCCAGCGTGTGTTCGCGACTGAGGTTGTGACGCCCTCGTGGCCAGACCGCCGCGAAGGCTTTGCATGAGCGCCCTCACGGTGTTGCCGGGCACGCCCACAGTGCCGTTCCCAGAAGGAGGTCTCCTCCATGGCGACCCTCATCGTGACCCTGGCAGCGTTGGGCTTTCTCATTTTGCTGGTGCAACGGCTGGCGCTCGCGGTGGCCTTGCGGCGGCCTCTACCCAGGCCATCACGTCTTCCCCCGATTTCCATCTTGAAGCCGCTGTGCGGCGTCGACGACGGGCTCGAAGAGAACCTGCGCTCGTTCGCAGCGCTCGACTACCCGGACTTCGAGATCCTGCTCGGCGTGAAGGATCGGGGTGACGCCGCCTGGCCGCTCGCCTGGGCGATCGCGCAGGGAAATGCGCGCGTCCGCGTGGTGCTCCAACGGTCCTCGCCGGGGCTCAACCCCAAGGTCAATCAGCTCGTCACGCTCGCCGCCGAAGCGAGGCACGACCTGCTGCTCGTCTCCGACAGCAACGTGCGTCTGCCCGTCGAGGCACTTCATGAAGTCGCGGCGCTCTTCGAAAATCCGAACGTCGCCTGCGTCACGCATCCCGTCAGTGGCCTCGGGCATCAGACCTTCGGGGCTTTGCTCGACAACCTGCACCTGGTCTCGGCCATCGGCGCGGCGCAACTCGGCGCCAAGACGCTGGTGAACAAGAATCTCGTGGTGGGCAAGTCGATGGCGCTGCGTCGTCAGGCGCTCGAGAAGCTGGGCGGCTTCCTCTCGTACGCCGACGTGCTGGCGGAGGACTACGTCATCGGTCGGGATCTCGGGCGCCTCGGCCTCGAGGTGCGGGTCGCGCGTACGCCGGTGTGGAACGTGGCGGTGCGGCGCTCGGTGCGCAGCTTCTTCGAGCGGTACCTGCGCTGGGGCGTCATTCACCGCACCGCGGTCAGCCTCCCGGTCTCGTTGGCGCAGGCGCTGACCAACCCACTGCCGCTGGTGATGCTCGCTGCGCTGTGGGAGCCAAGCCGCTTCACCTTCACCGCCCTCGTGCTCGCTACACTCGCGAAGACGGCGCTCGACGTGAGCTCGGCCCACGCCCTGCAATGTGGTGCCCTCGGGTGGCGCGCGCTGATCGCGGTGCCGGTCAAAGACGCGATCATCTTCGTCACCTGGTTTCACGGGCTGTGGTCACGCACGGTGGTGTGGCGCGGCCACCGGCTTCGTGTCGGTGATCGTTCACGGCTGCTGCAACCCCAACCTGAACTGAGCTCGGAGGCCGCATGACCCGGCTCAGCTTCGTGGCCTCCGTCGTTCTGTTTCAGGCCGCGGTCACCACGGTGCGCGTCTGGCACCGCTTGAGGAGCTGAACGGTGCGCACGCTGGCGCATCTTTCGGATCTCCACCTGGGCGAACGCCTCGAGTTGGAGGCCTCGGCGCGCGCACTGGTGCGCTCCGTGCTGGACCAGGAGATCGACCACGTCGTGGTGACGGGTGACGTCACGCACACCGGCAGCATCACCGAGTACGAGACCTGGCTCGAGGTCTTCGCCCCGCTGCTCGCCGCTCGCAAGGTGACGGTGGTGCCGGGCAACCACGATCGCGCGGGCGATGGCGTGGCGGAGTTGTTGAGCGACGGGCTGCGGGTCTCGGTCGACGGGCGCGAGGGCCTCTTCATGGTGTGCGTCGACTCGACCGCGCCTCACAACCGCAGCACCTTTCGCAGCCACGGCGACCTCGGGGAACAGATGCTCTCCTCGGTCGAGGCAGCGCTCGAGCGTGCACCGCAGGGGTGGACTCGCTGTGTGCTGCTCCATCATCACGTGTTGCCGATGCCGGTGGAGGGCATCGGCGAATGGTTCGCGGAGCGTTTCGGTTGGCCCCACGCCTCCGAGCTGAGCCTGGGCGCCGAGTTGTTGCGCCGGGTGCAGGGCCGGGTGGATCTCGTGCTCCACGGGCATCGGCATGTCGCGCGCGAGTCGGTGTTGAGCGGAACCCGGCCTTTGCGCATCGCCAACGCCGGGTGTTCGACCGCCCTGGGTGCCTACCGGGTCTTCGAACACCAAGCCGCGCGCGTGCTGCCGGGCCGTTGGGTGCTCGCAGGGCCACCTTCTCAACCACCGCTCATCTCGAGAGTGCTGTACGGCGCGCCGGCGAGGCCTGATCAGTCTTTGTGACGTGTTCGTGGCTTGTGATCCCGCCCGTGCCCTGCCAACGCCATCCCATGGACAGGCCATTCATCTGGGTGTGGGGCACGTTCGTTGGCCTGGGAGCGGGCACCTTGACGCTGACCGGTTCCGTGGCGGCCGCGACCGCCGTGGGGATCTCCTCGGCTGCGTGCGTCTGGCTGGCCACCTCCAGCGTGGCGGCGCATTGGCAGTCGCTCGTCGGCGCCTTCTCGAAAGCGGCGCGCGGGCTCCCGGGTGCATCCGCGCACGCGGCCTTGCCTGAGCTGCGTGAAGTGGAGACCGCCGCGTTCAGGCACACCCAGACCGCGACCAAGCTCACGTTGTTGCGCGAAGCCCTCGACACCATGCCCGAAGGTTTCTGGGTCACCACCGATGACGGCACGCTGCTGGAGCACAACCTCACGGCCCAGCGCCTGCTGCAGCTGCCCAGCGAAGCGATCGGCAGGCACCCGCGCGAGTTCCTCACCAACGCCGCGCTGCTCGGAGCGGTCGACGACGCGTGCCGAAACCACCGAGCCTCTTCGCTGACGCTGGTGTTGAGTGGCATGTCAGCGCGCCTGCGGGTGCGTGTCTCCCCGCTGCCTCAGGGCCACGGGTCTTCGGCCGTGTTCATGCCCATCGACTGCTGAGTCGTTCGCCGTCACGACCAGGTCACGAAACGGCAACGTCTTCGCGTCGACGCACCTCTCGAGATCAACGACACGCGTGGCTGTGTAGAGGGCGCGCATGCGAAGCGCCGCGTGGTTCGTCATCTGGTTCGCGGCCTGCGCTCCACCGCAAGACGCCCGGCAGGCGACGCTGATCCAGGTGCTCACGAAGGCCGATGAGATCCTCATTCGGTCGAGGCCTCAGCTCGCCAGCGGCAAGTTCGAGCGCATGGCGCTGGGGCCGTTCGACTTCTACCGCGGCAGCCTCCCGCTCTTCCGCGCCGACTGGGAGGCGGGCCGCATCTCGCAAAGTGGCTTCCTCGCAGGCACCCCGCCCGTGCTCGGCCTGGGCGACCCGCACCCCGAAAACTTCGGGCTGCTCGTCGATCGCGACGGTGTGCTGGCGCTCGAGCCCAACGACTTCGACAGCGCCGATCGCCTGCCCTACCTCTTCGACGTTCGGCGCCTGGTCACGGGCCTTGCGCTCGGTGCGCGCGTGTCGCGGCCCGATGAGCCGACCGAAGCAATCACCCACGCGGCAGCGCTCTCGTACGCGACCACCCTGCTGGCCCTGGCAGAAGGCGCCTCTCCCGAGCGCGTCACCGAGGCACGCGGTTCGGTGCTGGAAGATCTCTTCAGGCGCGGCCGCAGAGATCTTGCGGGCCGAGAAGAGCTCGAGCAGCTGACCCGCGTCGACGGAGGCGTTCGCCACTTCCTTCGCGGAGCACCCGATGAGGCCGAGCCGACGGCCGTCCTCGAAGACGTCAAGCCTGCCATCTCCGATTCGTTCGCAGGCGCGCTGGTTCGGCTCGGCGCTTCGACGCGCGTGCTCGACACGGTCAGACAGTACGGCAGCGGTGTCGCCAGCTGGCCCCGGCTGCGCTTCCTGCTGTTGCTCGACGGGCCCACGGACTCGCCTTCCGATGACGTGGTGGTCGAGCTCAAGGAGCTGACGGAGTCGGCATTGGCCGGTTGGTACCGCCCGGCGCTGGTGGCCAGCGATACGCCCACCCGCGTCGAGGCGGCCCTGAGACGGGGTTGGGCCGTGCCTGATGCCGACCCTCGCTGGTTCTGCACTGCGTGGCAGGGGCTGCCGGTGCAGGTCCGCACCGAGTCTGAAGCGCACAAGAGCGTGCGGGTCGACCGCTGGGTGGGCGCACGCGGAACCACCGAGGCGCTGGTGAGCCTGGGCACGGTGCTGGGTGCGGTGCTGGCCCGCGTTCACAGCCGCAGCGAACCCGAGGTCGTGGCAGCCCTCGCGGTGCAGCTCCGCAGAGACCCACAGGTCTTCTCAGCGGAGCAAGCAGCCTTCGCCACGCAAGAGAGCGAGCAGGTGCTGGCGGACTTCGAGCGCTTTCGCGAAGCCCGAGAGCGGTGGGGGCCGCTGCTGGGCGTGATCAACGATGAACGAGACCGGCCGACCTCACTCGCGGCCCAGCTCTTCGGCAGCGCGCCTCCGATTCAGCCGGCCTTCGATGGAGGAACCCCGTGACGCACCTCGTGATGCTCCTGCTCGCTCAGGCGGCGGACGCCGGCTTGCCCCTGCCCACCTTCACGCCACGCGCGGACGGGTTTGGAGAGTACGCGGCGCGTTTTCCTTCTGAAGGCCCCCAGCTCAACACCTTCTCGGCCCCACGCATTCAGGCGGGGCTCGACGCGGCGTGGCTGGGCGCGAGCGCGCGCGTGCTGCTCGAGGGAGCGTATGCCACGAGCGGCGGCGCGCTCATCGGCGTCTCCGGTGACAGCGTCGTCATTCGCCTGCGGGAAGCCTGGGGCGGCTATCAGTGGCGCTTCCTCGAGGGGCGCCTCGGTCTCGTCCCGACGCTCGCCATCCCCGAGCTCGAGCGCGCCTTTCGGTTCCGTGGCCTCTCGGCTGATGCGCTGGAGAGCACGCGGCTGCTGGCGCCCGCTGACTTCGGCGCCACCCTCAAAGTTCATCTGCCGCTCGAGCTGGGATGGCTGGGCGCAGGCCTCACCAACGGCGAGGGCTACACCTCTCGTGAGCTGAACCCGGGAAAGAACTTCGAGTTCACCGGGTTGCTGCGCCCCTTCGCCGGCACCCGCGCGGCCCCGCTCGAAGTCGTGCTGCTGGGTGTGGTCGGCAGCACCGGGTTGCCGGAGATCGCCAGCACCCGGGTGGGTGGTGGCGTGCAATGGAGCAGCCCTCGAATCGGCGCGGGCGTGAGCGGCTTCTACGCCCGCGGGCTGCTCGCCGACAGCGGCCGAGAGGGCGCCGTGGCGCAGGGCTTCGTGCGCGCCACGTTGTTCGGGCACCTTCTCCTCGCCGCCAGGGCTCAGTGGTACCAGCGCTCGCTCGCTGCTGACGATGCAATCTTCGACGGCCTGCTCGGCGTCGGTGGCTCGGTCGCGTTTCTCGAGGCCTTCATCGCCTGGGCACGCACCGTGACGGTGGGCGCCGCGCGTACCGCCTTGCCGGGGCTCGATGCCCATGAACTGCGCGTCGTCCTCCGCTTCCGCTGGCCTGAGTGGACCCCGTGAACCTTCTTCCCCGCAGCACCTATCTGGAGCCGACGATGACGACGATTCGTGGAGCAATGTTGAGTTTCGTGGCGGGCCTTGCACTGGCTCTCTTCCCGGGCTGCGGGCCGAAGCAGGCGTGCGATGCGACGAGCTGTGCGTCGGGCTGCTGCGACGCCGAAGGCACCTGCAGACCGGGCAACACCGTTCCTGCATGTGGCGTGGGCGCGCGCGCCTGCGTCGCGTGTCAGGGCGCACAGAGCTGTGAGCTGGGCGCTTGTGTCGGCTCGGGTACGGGCGGCGGCGGTGCGACCGGCGGCGGGTCCGGCGGCGGCTCGGCGACCGGTGGTGGCGGCGGTTCGACGACGGGTGGGGTGGTCATCAACGAGGTCGCCACGAGTGATGGCGACTTCTTCGAGTTGATCAACACGGGCGCCAGCACGGTCGACCTCTCGGGCTTCCAGGTGGCTGACCGCGATGACGCCACGATGGGCCCGAAGTTGAGCGCGGCGCTGACCTTTCCCGCGGGCACGACGCTGGGGGCCGGGGCGATCCTTTTGATCGTCGAGGGCATGACGGCCGGCCCGTCGACCTCGTGCGGTGACGCGACGGTGAGCACCTGCTTCGCCGTCACCTTCGGGCTGTCTGCGGGCAACGGCGACTCCGTCTTCTTGCTCGATGGTTCGGGCGCTGTCGTCACGCGCGCAGACGTCGCGCCGATGGCCCACGCCGCGCTTCGCAGCTGGGGCCGCATTCCCGACGGCAGCGGAGCCTTCGTCGAGACCGCGCGCACGCCGGGTCTGCCCAACCGACTGTTCGAATCGATTGACGCGGGCGCCGACGCTGGTGCGGACGGTGGAGTCGATGCAGGCATCGACGCAGGCACGGACGCCGGAGTCGACGCAGGTACCGACGCGGGCCTCGATGCCGGTGAAGCCGTGACGTTCGTGGTGGTGCGCGTCGGGCCCGCCGCTGACGGTGGCACTCTCTCGGGGGCGAGCGCACCGGTGCAGCTCGAGTGGCGCGACCTCTCGACGGGCGCCGTGCTTCGAACCATCGCGCTCCCCAGCGTCGACAGCTCGAGCCAGCGCGCGTTCGTGCTCTCGGGTACCGCCACGTCAGAAGGGCTGCTCACTTCATCGTCGGGCTACTGGACGCTGGCTGGCTACGCGAGCACGCCGGGCATCTCGGGCATCTCGTCTGCGGCAGGTATTTCGCGCGTGGTGGCGCGCGTCGGTGAAGACGGTGGCGTCGACACGAGCACCGCGGTGACTGACGCGTACCCGGGAAACAACGTGCGCGCGGCCGCGACCTCAGACGGCACCCGCTTCTGGCTCGCGGGCACGGCGGCGACCAATGCGGGCGTGCGCTCCGCCGCGTTCGGCTCGATGACCACGAGCACCGAGGTGTTCTCTGGCGTCACCAACATCCGCGCCGTGAAGGTGAACGACGGGCAACTCTACGCATCGACGGCCAGTGACGCCGGCGCCGGCGTGCCCCGGGTGTTCGCGGTGGGCCAGGGCCTGCCGACCGCGTTGACCACGATGAGCACCCCGCTGCCGGGTGTCTCGTTGGTGTCGGCCGGTGACTTCGCGTTGATGGACCGTGATGCGACGCCGGGCATCGACACGCTCTACGTGGTCGACACCAACGGCGTAGGAGTCAGGCGCTACACGCTGACCGGCGGCGTCTGGAGCCAGACGTCGTATCTGCTCACGCCCGGCAGCATCGCCTGCGTCGGAGTGACCGCACGCGCAGCGACTACGGGCCCCGCGACGGTGCTCTGCAGCGGGACCAACGGAGCCATCTACCGCTGGGAAGACGAAGGCACGCCGCCCGACGGTGGTTTGCCGGCCTCGAGCGCCGTCATAACGGCGCCCGCGGGCACGGCGTTCCGCGGTCTGGGCTTCTGAAACAATCGGAGTCGTTCGACGGTGATGTGAACGACACCGACTGTTGACGTCGAGTTGGCAGAGCACTCAGCGGGCGTCCGGTACTTGAGCCCGCATGAGATCTCTTCTGATTCTTCTTCTCGGGTTGTCGTTGTGGTTCGGCGTCGCCGTGATGACGCTCACGTCGTTCCGGTTCTTCGGAACCGCGGCAGCCTCAAGGCTTCCGGCTGCTCAACCGCACCTTGAGGGGCAGCGGCTTACCGGCGTCGGGCGACTGAGCGGTCCAGTCGAAGCCCAGCAACTCGGCGATGGTGCTCGCCAGCTGCGTCTGGGTGATGAGGCCCGTGTCGGTGCGTTCACCGAGCGAGGGCACTCCCGGGCCGAGCGCAGCCACCCAAACCGCATCCGCGCCCGAAATGCTCGCGCCGTGGTGCTGCCAGTCTGACGCCCCGCTTCCGCGACCGTGATCCGTCGTGATGATCAACGTGGTGGTGCCGCGGTACTCGGGCATCGACTGCAGCGTGTTCCACAAATCCGCGATGGTGGCGTCGGCGCGGCGCACCGACTCGAGCGCCAGATCGTACCGGCCCGCGTGCATCCACTCATCGGTCTCACCCAGACCGAAGAACAACAGCCGGGGCCGGTTGGTGCGCAGTGACTCCTTCTGCGCGGCCCAGGTGATGGCGTCGAGCGCGTTGCCACCGAAGACCGGCGTGGTGGTGCGGTAGAGCGCGTCGAGGGTGTCCTTCGCCTCAGTGCGCTCGAGGTCGTGCTCGAACGGAGGGTTCCACCCAGCGCGCACGTCGAGCCCCGAACGCTGCACGTTGAAGATGCGGAAGAACGTCTCCCAGGTCGCGAAGGCCTGCACCCGCCCCTCGAACCCGGGCTGCCGCGAGAGCCACTCGAAGACCGTCACGTTGGGGTTGGCCGGGTGCTCGTTGCCCTCGATGCGCGGGTCGGCCACACCGGTGAGCATCTCGTTGTAGCCGGGGTACGAACAGCGCCGCTCGTTCATCACCTTCATCGGGCTGCCGCGCTGTGCGTTGCCGAAGATCTGCCCTTCGACCGCCACGTGCTCCCAGAGAAAGGGCATCAAGGCGCGCCGTCGTGCGTCGGGGCTCTCGCGCCAGAAACGCTCCACCAGGCCCGCTTCGTTCTCGACCTCCCGCATCAGCGAGCGCTGGCCGCCCGTGAAGACTTCGGCCGGGCGCAGGCCATCGATGGCCACGAGCACGACGTTCTGCGCGGGCGCCTGCGCGAACAGCATTGCGACGAGGAGAGCGTTCATGGGGCCGAACCGTACGGGCCGCCCTCGAGCGACCTTGGTTACGTTTCGCAGGTCTTCTCGTCGCGCGCAGGTGACGACACGATCGCGTTTCAGAGACACGACGCAGTCGTTGCTTGAGCCCGGAGCCCCACGCGCGCTTTCTGCCGCCATGTTGCTCGACGAACTCGACGCGTGGGGTCTGCTGCCGATCGCCGTGCCGCTCCTGGTGCTCTGTGCACAGCGGCTGGCGTGGTTGGTCTTTCCGAAAGGCACGCTCCCGGAGCAGGTCGCCGCAGCCTGCGTCTTCGGAATGACGCTGGTCCACGCCTCGGTCGGTCTGCTCGGGGAAGCAGGGGTGCTGTCGGCGCCGTCACTCGTCTGTCTGCTGATGATCTCGGCTGCGGCCCTGGTCTGGGCCACGCGAAAACAGAGCCCCGCGCGGTTGCTGGCCGCGGTGTCGCGCGATGCGCTCCCTGCGACGCTGTTGCTCGTGGGCACGCTCGTCGCCGCCGTCATCACCGCGCGGCTCTTGCCCGTCTGGCAATGGGACGCGTTCGGCTACCACCTGCCCTTCGTGAACTTCGTGCTGCAGCAAGGTGGCTTCGCGCAGGTGCCGGAAGATCTTCGCTACATCTCGACGTACCCGCACAACATCGAGCTGGGGATGATCTGGCTGCGCGCGATGTTGCCTGACGATCGACTGGTCGATCTCGCCCAGATTCCGTACGGGCTCGCGGGCGCGCTGCTCACCTCGGCCATCGCCCGCCAGCTCGGCGCGACTCGGGCTCTGGCCGCGCTTGCGGGAGCGGCGTGGCTCACCTTGCCGGCCGTCTTCCTCCAACTGCCGACCAACTACGTCGACGTGGGCACCGCCGCGGCGCTGCTGGGTGCGCTCTTCTTCCTCGTGCTCTCGCCGATCACGGAGCCGGGGCTCATCACCGGAGGCCTCGCCCTCGGCATCTTCCTGGGCAGCAAACCCTCTGCGCCGCTGGCGGCGGTCTTCCTCGGTGCCGTGGCGTTGGTGCGGGCGGTGCGCGCGGGCGAGCTGCGAGGTCTCTTCATCGCGGCGCTCGCCACCCTCGTCTTCGGAGCCCAGATGTACGTCGTCATGTGGGTGCGCCACGGCAACCCGGTGTGGCCGGTGGCGGTGCATCTGGGGCCCATCACGTTGCCCGGTGAGAGCTCCGTCGACGACCTGCTCGCGGCGGGGAGCGCGTTGCCTCGCGCATCGGGCGGTCTCATCGAGCGGATGTCGGTCTCGTGGTTGGCGATCGACACCAACCCGGTCTTCGACATGAAGCTGGGCGGTCTGGGCGTGCTCTTTCTGGTGGCGCTGCCATTGGCCGTGTTGGGGATGATCAGAAGGCGCGCTCTGCCGCTGGTGCTCGCGCTGGCCGCGACGTTGCTCTCGCCCGACCCCTCCATGCCCCGCTACGTGCTCGCGTTTCCCGCGCTCGTAATTGCGATCGCCGCCGCTGAGTTCGAGCTGCGCGCACGGCACGTCGTCACGGCCGCGGTGCTCGTGCTGGTCGCCCTTCAGCTCGGGCACGCCTGGCCGGGGCTGGTCGGAGACGGCCCTCGCTGGGAGTCGTTCTTCGCCCTGAACGACGAAGAACGCCGGGTCGCCATCGGCCCCCAGGGTCGTCCCACCGATTACCCGCCCGCGTGGGCTCACGTCGCGACCGGAGAATCCGTCGCCTTCGACGCCGACTTCGAGTTTCCCGGCCTGCTGTGGTCTCCCGATCTCCGCTACCCGGTCTATGCGGTGCCACGCCGCTCCAGCGCAACCGAGTTCTCGCAGTGGCTCTCTGAACATCGCGTTCGCCTGCTCGCGGTGGGCACCGCAAATCAAGGGGTGCTCGAGCGCGAACCCGACAAGTGGCAGCGGCTCTTCGACTGCCGCTCGGCAGCGTGCGCGGTCTATCTGCGGCGTTGAATCACCGTTCGCCCGGAGAGCAGTCGCTCGGGAGAAACGGTGTGCGACTTGGGAAAGCGACCCGTGTCTGGGGACGAAACGCGGAATTCCCCGCGACGTCTGGAACTGCTCCCCATGCCTCGATTCACCCTGCCCCTTCTCCTTGTGCTCCTGGTCTCCTCTGGCGCGCGGGCCGAAAGTCACCGCTTCAACCTTCACGTCACGCCGGGGCTGTTGCTCGCCAACGCAGGCGTGGGCCTCGACATCGGCCTGGGCGCAGACTGGCAATTCACCCGAGGCCTCGGCCTCGACGCGCGCATCGGCACGATGTTGCTCTTCAGCGACTTCGGGCTCGGTATCGCCTTCAACCCCGCGGTCGGCATCCGGCTGCGTTTTCTCGATGATCACGACGGCTACGCGAACGACACACCCGGAAATCTCGCCGGTCACCTGAGCGTCGCGCCGCACCTGGGGGCGTTGATCGGCAGCGTCGGAGCAGGCCTCACGATCGACACCGAGGTCACTTATGTCTTCTCGGTCGGCCGCCCCGTGCAGCTGGGGCCCTTCATCAGGCCGGTGATCGGCTTTGGCAGCTTCGGCGTGGTGGGCGGCGTCACCATCGGCCTCGCGGTCACCTTCGGCCTCGGGCCCGAGATGGGGCTCGACCGCGACAGTGACGGCGTGGGCGACGAACGAGACGTGTGCCCTGAGACGCCTGCGGGTGCAGCGGTCGATGCGCGCGGTTGCACCGTCATTCCCCGGGCGATGGTGCTCGAGGGCATCTTCTTCAAGCTCAACAGCGCAGACATCGAGCCCGACTCCGAGCGCACGCTTCAACGCGCGTTGGCGGCGTTGCGCGACAACCCAGACGCGCGGGTCGAGGTCGGCGGGCACACCGACGACACCGGGAGCGCCGAGCGCAACGGCACCCTCTCTCAGGCGCGCGCCCAGGCCGTGGCTGGTTGGTTGGTGGCCCACGGCATCGACGCGCGGCGACTCACCTCGAAGGGCCACGGCTCCACCCGGCCCAGGGTGAAGAACACCGACGAGGCATCGCGCGCGATCAACCGGCGCATCGAATTCAACCGTCTCGACGAGTGAGCTGATCAGCGCCGCCGTGGCAGTTGGGACTAAGGTCATCGGTCAGACATGCGAGCCCTCATCCTCCTTCTCCTCGTCTCGTGCGGTCCGCTCACGCCGCCCCAGACGGTGCGGCCCCAGGGGCTCGTCTGCGACCGGATCGCCATTCCTTCGAGCTCGCTCACCGACACGCTCCGGCTCGCCTCGCCCGGTGACTGCGTCATTCTCCCCGACGGCACGTACACGGGCCCGTTCGTGCTGCCCTCCGACGTGAGCCTCGCTGCGAGTGCGGGCGCCGTGGTCACGCTCACCGGGGGCGACCCGGTGCTCACGGTGGAGGGCGGAGAGCGCACCCTCGTGCAGGGCGTGCGCATCGTCGGGGGTACGGGCGCCGGCATCGCCATCGACCCCGGCCCGGCGCGGCTCATCGGCGTGAAGGTGATGCAGGCGAGCACGAGCGCGGTGACCTCCACCTGCACTCGCCCCGACTGTGAAAACCGCGAGGTGGTGCTCACCGACTGCGAGCTCACCCAGAGCGCGGTGGGCCTGCGCCTCAAGGGCGCCTACGCGCGGCTCGAAGGAGGGCGCCTCGCACAGCAGCAGGGCACCTCGCTCTCCGCGGGCTCAGGGCTGGTGGCCAGCGACGGCGCACACGTCACGCTCACGAACGTCACCATCGAGGGCAACGAGAACGTGGGCGTGCTGCTCGACGGCGCGGAGACGCGCGCCTCCATCGAGTCGTGTGCGGTGAAGGGCAACCTCGGCCGTGGCATCTGGGCCCAGGGGCAGGCAGCCGACGCAGGTGTGGCCACCGTCTCCGTCACGGGGGGCGAGGTGAGCGGCAACGCGCTCGTGGGCATCGGAGCCCGCGACACCTCGGGCCTCGTGGTGAAACAGGTCCTGGTGAAAGACACCTTCGCGGTGCGCGTGCCCATCGACATCGCGCGCTTCGAAGACGTGGGCGACGGCATCGGCCTCTTCTCGGGCATCACGAACGCTACGCTCGAGTCGGTGCGGCTCGAAGGCAACGCGCGCGCCCAGCTGCTCGCCGATTCGGTCGGGGCCAACGTGAGGGTGCTCGAGCCCACGCTCTCCGGCGGCCGCTTCCGCGCCATCGTTCAGGGCACGTCACAGCCGCTTCAGCTCGACACCGCGCTCGTCGACGACGCGGGTGTGCCGCTCACCGTGCAGTCCACCCGCTTCGAACTGCTCCCATGAACTTCACCCCGTGGTGGTGGGCCGGCTGCGCGCTGCTGTGTGCCTGTGCGGTCCCCGAGGGTTTGCCCGACGCTGGTCTCGACGCTTCGACGCCCAGCAGTGGCTGTGAGGCGGGCACGTACCAGGCAGCCACCGGTGAGTGCCGGCCTGCGGGCGCCACCGAGTGCGCGGCCGGCTTCCGCCGGCATGCTTCGGGCTGGGGCTGCGAAGCCGACGTGCAACCCTGCGACGCCGGCGCGATGGCCGTGCTGGGCGGCGGCTGCGTGGCCATCGGCTGGTCGAATTGCCCCGACGGCTTCACGGA
>JANODF010000190.1:0-22145 GCA_031412555.1 Archangium sp.
ATGAACACACGAACGCATCGCACAACCAGTTGCAATCTGACCGCGGCGAGGTGAGCACTCGCCATGAAAACTGCGCTCGTCTTTGGTGCCGCCGGCGGACTGGGTCGCGCGATCACCGCCTCGCTCCAAGCAGCCGACGTCCGGGTGTTGGGTGTCGCCCGCGACGAAGGCTCGCTCGCGGGGCTTGCGTGCACCAGCGCCGACCTCACCGTCGAGCACGAAGTCGCGGCGGCGTGCTTGTGGGCGGCCCAAGAGGCCGGCTCGGTGGACCTGCTCGTCTTCGCAGCCGGGCGGATGGCCCATTCTCCGCTGGCGCAGACCTCGCCTGAAGCGCTGCATCGGCTCTGGGCGGACAACCTCCTGTCGGCACACCTGGTCAACCGCCACGCGACGCCGCTGCTCGATCCACAGGGTCACCGGGTGTTCCTGGGCGCCTACGTGGACAAGCTGAACTTCCCCCAGCTGGGCGCCTACGCGGCGGCCAAGGCGGGCCTCGATGCGTGGGTGCGGGTGCTCATTCGAGAAGAGCGGGCGCTCAAAACCACGCTGCTGCGCCTGCCCGCGGTCGACACCCCGCTGTGGACAGCGGCCCCTTTTCCACTCCCTCGCGGCGCGCTGTCGCCCTCGAGGGTGGGTGACGAGGTGGTGCGTTGCTGGCGCGAGGGAAATGCGGGCGTGGTCGATCTGACCTGAAGGTTTCCTCGAGGAAAGCGACTTCCCTCGAAGTGCCGTCTTCCGGGAGCGCGGTGCAGCGGGCATAGGTCGACGATGCACTCTCTTCTCAAGTCGCTCCTCCTCGTCACCTTCACCTTCTCCGGTGCATCCCTCGCCGCCGACCCCTGCGCGGGGCTGCCCACGCACGCGCAGCTCAAGGCCGCGCTGATCGCGGCGCGCGGCGTCGACAACGCGGGCTTCAACCTCGACATGTGGGGCACCATCGTCAGCCGCACCGGCGAAGTCTGCGCAGTGGCCTTCACCGGCAAGAACAACGGCGCGCAGTGGCCCGGCAGCCGGGTCATCTCGGCGCAGAAGGCGAACACCGCCAACGCGTTCGGCCTGCCGGGGCTCGCGCTCTCGACGGCCAATCTCTACAGCGCCGTGCAGCCGGGCGGCAGCCTGTTCGGGCTCCAGGAGAGCAACCCGGTCGACACCCACGTCGCTTACGCCGGCCCGGCCGCGGCCTTCGGTCAGCCGAAAGACCCGATGGTGGGCAAGCGCATCGGCGGTGTGAACGTCTTCGGCGGCGGGTTGGCGCTGTACGACAAGGCGGGCGAGCTGCTCGGTGCCGTGGGTGTTTCGGGTGACTCGTCGTGTGCGGATCACGCCATCGCGTGGCGCGTGCGCAGCACCCTCGAGCTCGACTTCGTGCCGGCGGGCGTGGGCCCGGGCGGCGTCGATCAGATCAGCTTCAGCGGCCCGTGGAGCCAGCCGCACTGCAAGGACGCCGCGGCTGAAGACGCGGTGGTCAAGGCGCTGCCGGCGACTCGCAAGAAGTAGTCAGCGCTCGTTACTCGGGCGGCGCGTGCGGGTGCTTCGAGCCCCACGCGTGCATGGCTTGCAGCACGGGCCACAAGGTCCGCCCCAGGTCCGTCAGCGAGTACTCCACTCGCGGCGGCACCTCGGGGAAGACCACGCGCTGCACGATGCCGTCGGCCTCCAGCTCCCGCAGCTGCGCGGCGAGCACCTTGGGCGTGACGGGCACCAGCGCACGCTGCAGCTCCGAGTAGCGGCAGGTGCCCTTGAACAACGACTGCAGAATGAGGACCTTCCAGCGGCCGCCGATGATGCTGACGGTGAGGTCGACGGCGCAGTTGGCTCCTTCAGGCATGCCACGCTCATACTCCCAAGCGCCGCTCAGAGTGTCTGGGTGATCAGATCGAAGAAGTTCTTCTGGGTGGGCGCCACCGGGTCGATGGTCACCAGGTTGATGTCGGTGATCCACACCCGGTTGCCTTCGGTGACGGTCAGGTGTGAGCCGGGCATGAACGCGGGGCTGAAGAGCGGCAGCTTCACGCTGGTGGGTTTGAGCGCGCCCTCGGCCAGGCTGGCGGTGTCGAGCGTGAAGTCGGCGTTGAAGCGCACGAGGTAGGTGGTGACCAGGCCCGTCACGTAGAGCGCGTAGCCACCGTCGCCCAGACGCGCGGCGCCCCGAATGGTGCTCAAGCCGAGGTTGTTGCCGGGCAACAGCACCTGCCGGTAGCCGCCCGCGCCAAAGCTGACGTCGGGCACCCCCGATGAAGAGAGCTTGAGGAAGCGCACCGCGAGCTGATTGTCACCGGCATCGGTGCGGAGCGGAGCGAAGCCGACCGCGAGGTACGAACCATCACTCTCGCGCCACAACGTGGTGCCCTCGGCGCCCGGCGAGCTGAAGTAGCCCGAGTCGCCGAACGAGAGGTCGAGCTGACCGTCTGCCAGGAGGCGCGCGCCCGACATCGAGGCGCCGCCGAAGACGACGATTTTTCCATCGGGGTCGAGCACCATCGAGCGCGTCTGTTCCTCCCGGCCCGTGCCCCAGGCCGCGCCAAAGCCCGCGTCCGGCGTCTTCGAGAAGGTCACGTCTGCCGTACCGCTGGGCAGGTAGCGGGTGACGAAGAAGTTCGACAGCACGTCACCCCCCACGAGGATCTTCCCGTCGGGTTGTTTCAAGATTGCGGTGCACGAGGCGGCCGAGCTGCCGAACGCATCGAGGCGAACGCCATTGGCCATGCCTGTGTTTCCAAACGTGGTGTCGAGCGAACCGTCAGCCAAAAACTTCGCGAGCAACACCTTGAGACCCGCGCCGGGCACCACCAGCGCCTGCGCGGTGCCGCACACGTAGAGCGAAGATCCATCGACGAGCGCCGCGTAGCCCGTGTCGCTCGACAACAGCGCGGACTGGTCGGCGATGTCGACGAGGGTGAAGCCCCTGCCCGCCCACGTGGTGTCGAGCGACCGATCGGGCCTGAAGCGAGCGACCAGCAGCGACGCCGTGCCGCCGTCGGTCGTGCCGTTGCCCACCACGAAGAGGTTCGAGCCGCTGGGCACCACCGCGTAGCCTTGCGCTTCGACGCCGGGGAGCACCGGGACGAAGCCGCTGTCGTACGCCGAGCCGCCACCCGAGCCTCCACCAGCGCCGCCCCCCGAGCCCCCGTCGAGCGAAGAAGGGCCCGCACAACCAGCAACCACCACGCACAGCACCGCGCCGAAGAGTTTCATCGCGCCAGTCTCTAACAGCGACGCGCGCGCGGCCAAGTCACAAGCGCCGTGTGGCCTCGGGGTCCACACCCGGGGGCGAAAGTGACCTGCGAGTTCACACCGCCAGCGCGACGCGCCTTCGAGTGGAAAGGCAAAATACCGGGCGCTAAAATTGAAAAACCTGTGGCCTCCCAGACACTGCTCCCTCCGTTCGAAGAACTCTCCTGTGTCGAATGTCAGTCCGGCGCGGGGCTCGACTTCGAGTTCACCATGGCCTTTCAGCCCTTCGTCGAGGCGGGCACCGCCCGGATCTTCGGTTACGAGGCGCTCGTCCGCGGCGTCAACGGCGAGTCGGCGTTCGAGATCCTCGGCAGGGTCAACGACTCGAATCGGTATCGTTTCGACCAGGCTTGCCGGGTGAAGGCCATTCAGCTCGCCAGCGAGTTGAACCTGACGGGCATGTTGAGCATCAACTTCCTGCCCAACGCCATCTATCGCCCTGAGAGCTGTATTCGCACGACGCTCAAGGCCGCAGAGAAGGCGGGGTTTGCGCGCGACCGCCTCATGTTCGAGGTCACCGAGGGCGAACGGGTCAAAGATCACGCGCACCTGCGCACCATCTTCGCGGAGTACAAACGACAGGGCTTCAAGACGGCCATCGACGACTTCGGGGCCGGGTACGCCGGGCTCAACATGCTCGCTGCGTTTCAGCCCGACTTCATCAAGCTCGACATGGAGCTGACCCGCAACGTCGACAAAGACGTGGTGCGCCAGGCCATCGTGGCTGGCATCACCGAGACGTGCCGTGCGCTGAAGATGGGCATCATCGCCGAGGGCATCGAGACGAGAGGCGAATACGAGTTCCTCGCCTCGAAGGGCATTCGACTCTTTCAGGGCTACTTCTTCGCGCGCCCCGGGTTTCGTTCACTGCCGCCCATCTCGGAGGCGGGTCTTCAGGCGTTGCTGGGTTGAGTCGCGTTGCTGGGCTGAGGCACCTCGAGCCGCGCGGCGAAGGGCATCAAGTCGAGCCGTGCCTGCAGCGCGCGCCCCATCGAATACACGCCGCCCAGCTTGCGATGAAGGAACAGCAACTGCGCCGGCGGTGGCGAGCAGGTCAGCGCGCGGTAGTACGCCTTGAGCCGCTCACCGGCCTCGTCGACGAACCGTTTGTCGCGAAAGTCGATCGGCTGAAACGCAGGCTGAAACACGCGGAGCACCGTCTCGAGCAGCGCGTGCAAGGCGTCACGGCCCGCCTGGGGCTCGTCGGGTGAGATGAGGTTCAGCTCGAGCGCCGCTGCGTAGGCACCCGGTCTGTCGCCACGAAGGGTCGAAGTGAGCAGCGCGCGGTACTGCTCCCGGAACGTGCCCGGGTATTCACGCGTGGCGCCGAAGTCGAGCAGCACCACCTCGCCTTCGTCGGGGCGGAACAGGAAGTTGGCGAAGTTCGCGTCGGTCTGCACCAGGCCCCAGTCGAAGAACTCGAGAAAATAGAGATCGAGGACCTGGGTGGCGACGCGGTGCCGTCGTTCTGCCGTTGGCGCGGTGGCCATGAAGGCGTCGAGCGTGAGACCCCTTTCGAACGAGAGCGCGAGCACGCGCCGGGTCGACAGCTCGCGAAACACCTCGGGCACGCGAAGCCCGGGCACCTGGTGCGCCAGCACGCGGTACCGCTCGAGCGCGCCGGCCTCGTGCAGGTAATCGGTCTCGAGCTGCAGCACCTCACGCAGCTCAGTGAACACCGCGCTCACGTCGAACTGCTTCGACTGCACCGTGAGAAAGAGCCGCGCGATGCGCTCGAGGAGCGCGAGGTCACTGTCGATGGTCTCGGCGATGCCGCGAAACTGCACCTTGAGCACCACGTCGCGCACCACGCCGTCAGGCGCACGCCACGTCGCACGGTGCACCTGGCCGATGCTCGCGCTGGCCAACGGCACGCGGGAAATCTCGAGCTGGGCGAGCCGCTCGGCCCCCAGCTCGTCGCGCAGAATCGACTCGACCTCTTCGAAGTCGACCGTCGCACCCGAGGCCTGCAGCTGGCTGAGCACCTCGATGACCTCGGGCGGCAAGACGTCGCGCAGCTCCATGCTCAAGAGCTGCCCGGCTTTCATCGAGGCGCCCTTGAGTTGACCCAGGCTCTCGACGATCGCCTTCGCCTGTTCGACCTGCACCTTGACCGCGCGCGCCTGCCGGACCAGCTCATCGCCGCGATCCACCGCACGCGAGACACGGCCCTGGAGCTCCTTCTTCGCGAGGTCCGCGGCGAGCGAGATGAGACGGGAAGAACGGCTCCAGACGGAGCGCGGGGGCGCCAGCTTCGACATCGGGAGCGCTCTGTAACGAGGCGTGCGAGGCTTCGCCACGCGTGAAGACTCTCCTGGGTGTTCTCTTGATTCTGGCCGGCAGCGGCGCGGCCCTGATCTTCGGCTTCGGCGCCCTGATGCTCGGCGGGGGGTCGAGCTCACAATCAGCCGAGGCGCCCCTTCAACTCGCGGGCGCGGCGGTCGGGATCGTGGCCGCCCTCTGGGGTGTCTCTCTGGTCAGCGTTCGCAAGCCGCCCCCGGCCTGACGGCGCAGAACTTCAATGGGTGAGCGATTCGATGAGCGCGCGCACCTGCGTCTCGAGTTCTGCGTTTCGCACCTCGGTCCCCAGGGGTGGCATCTGGGCGGCGTTGCCACGGCTCGAGAGCCGATGAAACACGAGGCTCGAGTCGGCATCGCCGGGCACCACGTAGGTGCGCCTGCCTTCGATGGTTCGACTGGCGTCGCGACCCGCTGCGGTGCCGAAGAACCCGGTGTCCGCGAGAACCCGGTCGGTGCTTCGCAGGCGCAGGCGCAGCGCCTTGTCACTTTCTTGACCACTGTCGGAGTGACACCCTCCGCAGTTTGCGTGCAGCGCGCCGAGCGCCCGCGACACCTCGGGGTCGCCGCGAAGAGGAACGTGGGCGGCATCTTCGAGAGGCCCGCTGAGCCAGCCGAGCCGATTCAGGCCGGCGAGATTCAGAGGGAGCCCCTCGGGGTCGAGAGAGGCCAACTGCACCGCGGTGAAGCCGAGCGGCGCTTCCGTGTCTCCGTGGCAAGAGACACAGTTCGCCTGGCCCGGTACGTCGTGCCGGGTGCCCCCGACGTTGGACGCCCCCAGGAAAGCGTTCGCGCGCGCCTCGCGGCCATCGGCGTCCCAGACATAGGCATCGAAGCGCCAGCCCGTGCTCGACTTCTCGAGGTATCGCGTCTCGAGGGCCCGCCCCTCGACGGCGAACTCCTTCCACAGCCGGGTGCCGACGGGAAACACCCAGGCGTCCGGGTCACTCACGTCGATGGTCGCCCCCTCAGGCAACCAGACCCACCTGCGTTTGGCCGCACCGTCGGACCAGAGCGGCGAGCGAGGCGCAAACTCGACCACGCCGGGCGCCAGCGTTCTCGAGGCGAAGTCGGCATAGAGGCCGGTCTCCGAGAGCCGCGTCGGTGCGCCGGAACAAGCTGCGAGAAGAAGGAGTGGAGCTGTCAGAGCGGGCCGCATGTGAGCAACATGTTGGTTTGCAAGAAGGCGCACCATGCGTTGAATTGCGCAGCATGTTTGCAAATTCGCAAAGGCCACCCGAGACCCGTCTCGACTTTCGCTGGGACGACTTGCGGATCTTCCTCGCGACGTTGCGGGCTGGCACGTTCAGCGGCGCCGCGAAGACGCTGGGGGTCGAGGTCTCGACGGCGAGCAGGCGCATCGCGGCCCTCGAAGAGACGCTCGGTGCACGCCTGTTCGACCGCACGCCCGATGGGCTCTTGCCGACGGTGGTCGCAGAACGGCTCCGCCCTGCCGCCGAGCGGACCGAAGAGGCCGCGCTCGAGGCCGCGCGCGCCATCGACGCGGTCGAGCGGAAGGCCACGGGGCTGGTGCGCCTGACGTGCGCTCCGGGGGTCGCAGAACACTTCGTCGCCCCATTGCTCGTCGCGCTGGTGAAGCGCCACCCGGGGCTGCGCGTTCAGCTCGACGCGCGCACGGGCGTCGCTGACTTGATGCGCAACGAAGCTGACCTCGCGATCCGCACGGTGCGGCCACAAGGCGGCGACCTGGTGATGCAGCGGTTGGCCGAAGCCCGTTCAGTGGTGGTGGCAAGCGCTGCACAGGCGAAGGCCGCAGGCGTGGTGAAGGCGCCCGGGGAGCTCCCGTGGATCGCCTGGCCCCGGGAGTTCTCGATGATCCCCGCGGCGCGATGGCTCTCGAAAGTCGCTCCGATGGCTGAGCCGGTGCTGGTCTCGAACGCGATCGGGGCGCACCTGACCGCCGCCGCCTCAGGGCTGGGCTTCGCCGTCGTCGCGGAGCAGTTCCTCGAGGTACAGCCCCGGCTCGTCAGCGTGAAGCTGCACCCCACCGTCCTCGCCGAGAACCCGCTTCCGGTCGAAGAGCTCTGGCTGGTGGGTCACCGGGCCCTCCGAGAGGTGCCGCGCGTGGCAGCGACCTGGGACTTTCTGGTCGAACACTTTCGCCGCGCGAAGTGACTCAGCGCGCTCGGGGAGGACGGTTCAGCGTCACTTCCACCGTGAACCGCGGCGGGTTTTTCCGAGCAGCGGGGGTCGAGCCGTCTTCCTCGGGGGGTGGCTCGAGCGCTGCCTGCTCGCTGGCAAACTCGGCGGTCGCTTCGTCGATCGCACCGAACTCGCAGCGATGTGAGACGGCGCCCGTCACCACCACCCGGCAGCCTGCAGCGCCCGCCTTGAGCGCCTGCTGTGCAGGCAGGTCGACTCCACGTTCCGGTGGCGTCTCGACCGCGAGTCTGCGCGCGATGTCGTACGCGAGCAGCACGGGTTCGAGCTCAGGCTGGCGGATCTCCACCAGCTCGAGTTCGAGTTCGGCGCCGTGGAACGCATTGACGGCGGTGCGCAGCTTCTCGAACTCCGCGCCCTGCCTGCCGATCAACAGGCCCGGCCGAGCCGTTGCGACGACGAGCTTCGTGCCCTCGAGCCGTGCAGAGGCGACCATCGCGCGGGGGTACTTCTGCCGAAGGAAGTCGAAGAGTGCGTTCATGGCGCGCCTCAGCGTTCTTCGACGAACTGCAGCGCCGACGGGTCGGCCTGACCACCCGCGGCTTCGCTGACCACCAGCTGCGGCACCACCACGTTGACCGCGGCGGTGGAGTCCCAGAGGCCGGTGTTGGCGAACTGCACCGAGTACACCGGGCGGGTGGCCAGCACCGGGTCGGCGTCGGGCAGCGCGAGCGACAGGCGGTAGTGGCCCACCGGCAGGTTCGCCGGAATGCGCAGCTTCACGTCGACGGTCTGCAGGCCCGACTCCCAGCGGCGCACGTCGATGCTCGAGAGCGTTGCGGTTCGTTTGAGGGCGCCCTGCTCCAACACCACCTGGAGCGGCCGGGCGTTGAACGGCGCTCCGTAGCCGTCGTTGCGAAGGGTCCACCGCAGGTGCAGCAGCCCACCCGGGCGAACCTCGCTCGAGTGCGCGAGCTGCTGCAAGACGAAGCGATAGCCGAGGCGATCCTCGACTTCCTTCATGCACCCGCCTGAGGTCCACGAGCCGAGGACGCCGAGGTGGTACTCGGAGTTGAGGAAGCGGAAGTGCAAGCGGGCCATCTCAGCGGTGGCGCTGGCGCACTCGGATCGCGGCGCGAACACCGCGCAGGTCTCGCCGCCGACCGGGGTGAACCGGCCTCCCGCGGCCACGTAGTCTTTCCACGTTTCCACGGGTGATTGGTACGTGCCGGAGTCGCTGTTGTTGGCGAGGAAGCAGTCGTTGTGGTGGCCCGTGCGGGCGGCGTTCGTTCCGCTGAAGGCTTGCGTCGGGCTCAGCGCACCGCCCGGGAAGAGGTCGTCGACGAAGTGCGGAGTGCGCACCTGCACCATGCGCGAAGTGGGCAGCGCCGCGAGAATGCCTTGCAGGATGGCCGTTCGGTCAGTGGTGTTGTCGAGGCCATTCGTCGAAGAGTGCCACTCACCCCACGCGCCGATGAACCCGGCTTGCATGGCGGCGATGACGTCGGCGTTGGCCTGCAGAATGGGCTGAAGCTGGGTGAGGTGAGCGAGCACCTGCGCGCGGCTCGCGTCGGCCGCGCCGATCGGCCCTTCGTTGTATTGAAAACGAAGGATGATCTTGATGCCGGCAGTTCGCACGCGGCCCAGGCCTGCGCTGATCGCAGCGAGTGTCGGCGCGTCGATGGGCGTGGTGCGGAAGGCATCGAGACGAACTCCGGCGAGCGCGAGCGTTCTGCCCGCGGCGCGCGTCGAGCTGAAGGTGCTGCTGCCGATGAGGTTGATGGTGTCGTAGAAGCCGCGCTCGGGGTTGAGCAGACCCGCGTCGCTCGCTGTGAAGGTGACCGTGAGCAGCGAGGGCTCAGTGCCCGCGTCGATCGGGATGCCAGCGTCGGTGCCCGCATCGCTGTCGTTGCCCGCATCGGTCTGAGCGCCCGCGTCACTGCCCGCGTCAGCCAGGATGCCAGCGTCCACCTCGACGCCGGCGTCTGCGTCGAGCCCACCATCGTTGAGGTCGCCGATCGCGCCTGACGAACAGGAAGCAGTGACCGCGAGCCAGAGCACGGTAACGACCTGCCGCGAAGTGTGCATCATGTGGACCGGCTCCTTCGAAGACGAACGAACAGCGACAAGGCCCCCAGCGCCCACCAGGGTGACACCGATGCGCAGCCGCAGCCAACGGCCAACGTCAGGGGCGTTGCAGGCGCATCGAGGCCAGCGTCAGTCGAACCTGCGTCGCGTTCGCCCGCATCCATTTCGCCAGCGTCAGGCGCTCCTGCGTCGCTGGGGCCCGCGTCAGGTGAACCGGCATCTGGAAAGGGAGAAACGAGTGGCCGTACCAGGCTACCGGCGATGAGATCGCGATGGCTGACATCGATGCTCACCGGGCTGTTGACGGCCGGCCGAACATAGAACCGCACCTGCGTCTGGCCGCTGAGCAACGAGGGCGAAGAAAAGGCAGCCGTGCATGCGGGGTCAGCGAAGGGCTGGGCCTGGAGGATGCTCGACGACAACGTCACGTCGTACGGCAGCGACTGGGGTCTGCCCTCTGAGTCGACGAAGCCCACGTCGACCGCCGTGCACTGGCCGCGGATGAACGCGGTCACGCCCGCGTCGACCCAGAGCCGGCTGGCCTGGAGCCGGTCCGCCACCCGGACATCGTCGAAGTCGAGCACGCCCATGAAGCGGCGATCGCTGGAATAGGGCTGACCCACCGCCGCGTTGAGGACGCCGGCGTCGCGCAGGTCGAGACCCGTCTGCTGGGCGACGAGCGCACCGTCGGCGTGCAGCAGGCGCTCGCCGAACAGCGTTCCCATTCCCCGCACGGTGCACTCGAGCAACGCCATCGTGCCCGCATCGAGAAACGCAGTCGCCGGCACCGTCTGGAACACGCCCTGGCTGTCTGCACCATCGAGCAGCAGCTGCCGGGTGCCGAAGTCGATGCCCACGTCACACAGCGTGCGACCGTCGGGAAGATTCGAGAGCAGTTGCCCCAACGTCGCTGCGCCCAGGCCGTTGCTGCTGCTGATGCGCACCCAGAACCGAAGCGACGCCGTCTGCGGCAGCGGCAGGGCAGGGCTGTACAACGCGGTCATGTCGCCGGCGCCCATCAGCGACGACTGATCGTCGACGCGCAGCCCCGCGTTGCCCCGGTTGGCGGCCGACGCAGAGCGCGTGAGCGTGACGTTCGAATAGGGGTCGAGGTTCGCCCAGGGCCCGGGCGGGGCGTCGGCCAGGAGCCGGTTGGGCCCCTCGAAGTCATCGACCAGCACCTCACCTGCGGCGGCGGCCACGCCGGCACACAGCATCGTCACGAGAGGCCACCGCACGTCTTCGTATCGCAGGGTTGCCGAGCCTCCGCGAGCCCTTCGAGGCATTGACGTCTAGCGCCGCAGGTCGGGGAAGTCGGCCGCGACGAAGCCGCCTGCGCCATCGGTGATGAACACGCCTTCACGGGTGAAGACGAGAACTTCAGGCCCGACCACTTCGAAATCCTCGATGGGGGCGTCGTTGGGTGCGCGCAAGGGCCGCTGCGCCGCGTTCTGGGTGAAGGTCGGCGCCCCCTGCTGATTCGAGCCGCTGGTGCTGCTCACGCTGCTGGCCCACAACGCGCCGTCAGCAAAGAGCGCGAGGCCCGTGCGGCTCGTGCTCAAGGTGCCCGCGTTCATCTGGAAGGCGACGCGCGGGGTGCTGGCGATCTTCTTCGCCTCGAAGTCGTGCACCAACAGGCCGTTGTACAAGACCTGGCCGTCGGCCGATTGCACGAACCCCGCTGACGTGACGTCCTTCGCGCCGGCAGCGAAGAGGGTGGTGGTCAGCGTCGGTGCGGGCACGGGCGGCGGCGAGATGTATTCCACGAGGTCCTGCAGCAGGACGCTGCCATCGGTCTTCAAGAAGTACCGGTTGGTGCGGCTGTACTGAGCGCCGCCACCGATGAACTGCGAGAAGCCCGAGACCCGCAGCGCGACCACGTCGTTCACGTCGGCGAGCGCTTCGCCCTTGACCAGGTCGATCACCCGGCCGTCGTCGAGCAGCGCCAGGGCCGGCCCGTAGTCGGTGTTCACGTCGACCACGCCCTCCCGCACCAGCACCGGCGCGGGTGAAGTCAGCCAGGAGTACAGCCGGCCATCGGTCGTCACTGCGTAGCCCGCTGCGATCGTCTTGATGTCGCTCAAGCCGGTGACCGGTGTCGTCACGCCGCCGCTGCGTTGCATCACCGTGCCGTCGTTCTTCACCCAGGCCACGAAGTCCAGCACCTCACCGTAACCGGCAATCGATCTCCGCTGACCCAGGCCGCGCACCAGACTCAAGGCGGGCGCAGCCTTCACCGTGACCTGCAGCGTGGCTGAGCCCTGCTTCGACTTGACGGTGACGAGCGTCGAGCCGAGAGGCGCGGTGACCGCGGCGCGTACCGACAGCACGCCCCGGATGTTCCCGGGGTTGGGCGGGGTCAACCCCAGGGAGACGGTCAGACCGCGCTCCTCGGGCACCGGCTCGAGCGAGAGCAGCGGGGTCTCCGTCGCCTCTTCGTCGGGCTGAGCGGTGGAGACGATGCCCACCGTGCCCATCCCGCCCGCCACCAGCTCGAGCGAGGTGGTGGTGAAGTGAGAATCAGAGCAGGCAGTGAGCGCGACGAGCGCCGCGGCGAGAGGTGTCTTCACGGCTGGCCTCCCAGGCGCAGTCGCCAGAGCCCATAGGAGAAGCTGTTGCCGGTGCCGGTACAGCCCGACTCGCAGGCGCCCCAGATGATGCTCCCATCAGAGACGAACCCGCCCCCGTAGCTGCTGAGCCGCACCGGTCCCCCCAGGGTGCCATCACCGCCCTCCACCGCAGAAGCAGCGAGGACCCAGGCCCGATCGCCTTTACCGATGGAGACGACATCACCCGTCGAATAGCCCGCGCCGGCAGGCAGCAGCGCCGGGTCGTCGAACACCGTGCCGTACCACCGGGTGTCTTTGCCGAAGCCGAGCGACGTGAGCGCGGGGCCTCCTGGGCTCTCGAGCCAGGGCTCGAGCTCTCCACCGGCGCCGACCTGCTGAATCCGAAACGGGTTGAGCACGGTCTTGACGCCGCCCATGCCGTCGGCCACGCGCATCGAACCCGCGGGCGTGACGAGGTACCGATTGCCTTTGAAGTCGAAGTCGAGCGCCGCGGGGTGAGGCAGCTCGACTTGCTGAGTGCCTTCGAGCCGCAGCAACCGGCTCGGTTGAGAGGCGACGCGGCCGATGGCGTACACGTTGCCTTGAAAATCCGACTTCAGCTCTTCGAAGAGGGTCGGGTCGAGGTCGAGGGGTACGAAGCCTTCGGTGCCGGCGACCCGCACCGACCAGGCCTTCTTCCCTCCGGCTGGGATCGCGAAGAACGCGGTCTGGGCGTAGATGTGGCCGAGTCTGTCTTCGGCGACGAACTCGAGATCGAGCTCGCGGCTCCCTTCGAGCAGCTGCCAGTCAGTCGCGTTCGGCTCCTTGCGGTAGATGCCGTAGGTGCTGGCGTACTCGCGACCGCTGATCGCCACGCGGAGTTTCGCCCCCGCCCCGGGGAGCTCGACGCGCTTCCACTGATAGGTGGCCTCGTCGAACCTCAGCTCGCCGCCGATCGTCGACGCCAGCGGTGCACCCTTGCCGTCGATGCCCTGGAACGAACCGAAATCGCGAAACACCGAGTAGCGCTGCCACGACCAACCCGAAGCACCGCAGGAGGTGAACGCCAGCACGGCCAACAGCGCGATTCGCATCGAGGCCGTCTAGCGCCGGAGCTGCAAGCTCGCTCGGGTATTCGAAGGCGCAGCGCTGAACGCGGCGCGTCAGCGGCAGAGAATAGACGGCGGGCTTCGGCTCGATCAGTAAGCTGACCGCATGACAGTCGCCGTCCCGCTCGTCCTGCAGCTGATGGCCGCCACCGCCTCCCCCGAAGTGCCCCGGTTGCTGGTGCAGCAGTTCACCGTGCGAGGGGTCGACGCGGCCACCGCCGAATCGATCTCCGACGGCGTGGGCCCGGAGATCGATCGCCGCGGCTACTTCCGCAGCCTCACCTCGAAAGACGTGCAGACGATTCTGGGGCTCGAGCGGCAAAAGCAGCTGATGGGTTGCGCGGAAGCCTCGAGCTGCCTGACCGAGCTCGCCGGTGCGATGGGCGCGCCGTACTTGCTCAGCGGCACTATCAGCCAGATCGGCCCCTCCCTGCAGCTGTCGATGCAGATGATCGACGTGTCGAAATCACAGGTGGTGGCCCGCTCGATTCGCATCGCGCGCGACGCGGAGACGCTGCGCCAGTTGCTCCCCTGGGCATTGGCTGAAGCGACCGCCACGCCGCCTCCGCCGCGCCCCTCCAGGGTGCCCGGCTTCGCCTTCATCGGCGCCGGAAGCGCAGCGGCCGCGGTCGGTCTCGCGCTGGGCGCCTCGGCCTTGATTCAGGAGCAGCAGTTCCGTCACGACCTCGAGTCGGGTGAACGCACCTCGGGGTTGCTGGAGAACCCCGCCTACTACCAGCAGAAGGGCGACGAGCTCGCGGTGCAGAAGAGCATCGGCCTCGCGGCCCTCTGCGGTGGTGCGGCGTTGATCGGCGTGGGCATCTACCTGCTGCCCTCGGGGCCTGCGAGCGGCGAGGTCTCCGTGGCGATGATGTTCACCGGTTCGGGTGTCGCGTTCGCGGGGAGCTTCTGATGAAGACCACCCTGCGACTGTTCGGCTTGCTCGTGCTTTCGTTCGCGGGCTGTGCCAACGACCTCGTCGACGAGGTGCCCCGGCTCTACGCGTGCGATCGCGCCGAAGGACTCGACGCCTGCCCTGGTGGCTGGCGCTGTGGGCTCTCGGGCTACTGCCTGAACCCCGAGCAAGCGCTGCCGTATGCCTGCGAGAGTTCGGCTGACTGCTCGACCACCTGGCACTGCGGAACCGAGCGCGTCTGCTACGACCGCAGCGCCGCTCAGGATCGTTCGTGCAGGACGGCTGCGGAATCGATCCCCGATGCGGGCGACTGCGCGCCGGGGTGGCGTTGTGGCCGCGAGGTGCGTGGTCAGGTCTGTCACCCGCTCGATGCGGGCGCGGCGTACCTGTGCGTGAGCGACTCCGATTGTGAAGCGACGTGGCGGTGCGGCCCCGAAGGCGCGTGCGTCGACGTGGCAGCGCAAGGCCTGCAGGCCGGTTCGGTCAACTTCAGCATGGCGAAGGTGAGCCCGTTGTTGCCGGCCGAGGTCGAGCTTCTCCAGGTGAACGTGGTGCGATCCGATCAGCTGTCCAGCTTCATTCCCAACCGCCTGGTCTTCACCGCGGATGGTGGTCTCCACGTGGTGACGAGCAGCTCGTCGCACTTCTGGCCCTTCAGCTCCACACGCGACTCGATCACCCTGGTGCGCCCGGCCCACGCGATGGTGGAGGTCGAAGGGCACCTGCTGGTGTCCGACTCCAGCGGGCTGGTGGACTACCGAGGCATGCTCGATGGCGGCGCGCCCGTGCCCCTGGCCTTCCCCACCCTCTCCAACGCGGAGTTCCGCTACGCCTTTCCCGCCACGCAAGCCGAAGAAGAACTGGCCGCGTTCTCCGGCACCACCATCGCGCTGTGCGGCCGAAACGGCACGTCGATGGTCAGCGCCTGCGATCCTTCGACGCTGCAGCTGGCCACCCTGCCCGCGGCCATCACCGACGTCGTCTTCGTCGACGACGTCTTCCGGCGTCGATCCGCGCTGGCTGCCACCACGGCGGGGCCCTGGTTCGCCCCGCGCGCAGGCACTTCTTTTCTTGCGCTCGACGGAGGGCCGACGCCCGCACCGGTCTGGCGCCGCATGGCCCTGCCCGGCCTGAGCGATGCGTGCGCGCCCACGCCCACGCCGATCGACCGCCTCTCGTACGATCCAGAAAAGAAGCTGCTCACCGCGATCACCGATCAGCATCGACAGCTCTCCGTCTTCACGCGCCCCTTCACGCCGCAGAACACGAACAGCTGCGCCTCGCTCGAGTTCGAGCCGGCCTACGGCCCCTGTTCGGCGTGTGGGCCGGGTGAGGTGCTGATCAAGACGGGCACCGAGTCGCTGACGAACGCAGACCCGGCCGTGCTGGCGCTGTGCCAACGCAGCGCAACCGATGGCGGGGCGCGCGTGGTGGGCTACCGGCATCTCTCGTTCGATGGCGGCTGCAGCCTCGAACCGGTGAGCTTGCCGTCGAGCGTGAGCCGCGGCTACCGGGTCGCTGCGCAGGCAGACGGACTGCAGGGGCTCGACGATGTCGGCGTTCCACGAAGGTGCCCGCTGACCGGCTGCGAAACCATGCTCGCCGCCACCGCGCCTGATCGCGTCGCAGGCGGGCCTGCCCTGCTCGGTACCTACAACGACGACGTCATCAACGAGTTCGCCCAGTTCCGGACGCCGCCGAGCGGCTTGTCGAGCCCGCTGGGCCTGCGGGTCGCGAACTTCTCCAACCTCTACGTCGCCGGCAGCGTGACGGAGAACCCGGACTGGATGATCAGCTCCACGGGCCGGCAAGGAACCCAGGGCGGCCAATCGCTCGCAGTGCAGCCGATGCGCCGAAAGCTCAACAGCATGGCCGGCGATGCGATCCTGCCGCACGCCGTCTTCGCACGTTCCGACGATCTGCTTCCTTCGGCAGGCACCGGAGGCATGCTGATCGACGCCAGCGGCACCAAGGCGTTCTCGACGATCGCCACCGATGCAGAGGGCCTGCCCTGGCTCATCGTGGGCGCAGGTGATCGCATCTGGGCCACCGACTCCCGGCTGCTGGCCACCGACGCGGGCGTTCGCAGCATCGGCATCAAGGCGGTGCCCCTGCCCTCCGCCGACATTCAGTCGCTCGCTTTTGCCGCGTTCGATCGCGGTGACGCGGGCACCGGCCCTCTGCTCGATGGCTACACCGTGGAGCAGCAGCGCCTCTTCCGCGTGGTGGTGCACAGCCCCAGTCTCTGGCTCACCGACGAGCTGCGACTGGGTGAGACGACCGCGGTCGCCGTGGCGGTGTGGATGGAGGGGAAACGGGGCCGGGTGGGAACGTCGGATGGCCGCGTGTTCGGCTTGCCAGTGCCGGTGCCCATCTCGACCCCCATTCCCGAAGCGCCGCTGCCGACGGTGCTCAATTACAGCTCGTTGTGCGGTCAGGCCTTCGCGCTGAGCGCGAGCGCGCTCTACCAGCTCTCACTCGAGACGCCTCCGCTGGGCACCTGGAAGCGCGTCTCGCTCGAGGCCGCCCATCCCGGGCTCGATGGCTTCGGTGCGCACTGGGCCACGGCGGTGCACAAGGCGCGCGTGGGCAACACCGAGCACCTCTATCTGTTCAGTCAGACGGGGCTGGCGATCGAGCTGGTGGCCACCTGCCCTTGAGGATTCAGGATCGCGATCGCGGCCAGCAGGATCGGGTCTTGCGAGCGGGTCGCGGCATGGGCGAACAACACCCGCACTGCTTCTTTTGATTCGAGGAGCAGCTCGACCTCACCCTGTGCCTGCGCCTGCTTCGCGGTGTCCGCATGGAGCAGCCCCACCCCGAGCCCACCGGCGATCAGGGTGCGCGTCACGTCTTCGCGATCGACGCTCATGATTCGTTTCGGGCGCATGTGATGCGCCTTGAACAGGCTCTCCGCCGTGCGGCCGCAACACGCGCTCGAGGCCGGGTAGACCCAGGGCAACTCGGCGAGCGCCTTCCAATCGAGCGGCGCGGTCACCAGGCCCGGCGGCGCCACGAGGAAGATCTTGAATCGGGACACTTCGAGGGTGCCCAGCTCGGCGTCGGGCTCACCGGCTTCATTGTAGAAACCCGCGTCAAGCTCGCCGTTGCGGATGCGGGTGATGATCTCGAGCGAAGTGCCGTGCTCGAGCACCACTTCGACTTCAGGGCAGCGCTCCGAGAGGCCGGTGAGCAGCTTGCCGATGGCCTCGTTGTTCGAGCTGCCCCCGGCGGCACCGAGGCGGAGCTTGCCGGTCACCCTGCCCTTGATGCGGCTCGCTTCGTCCATCAGCTCTTGATGCGCAGCCAGCGTCTGCTCCGCCTTGAGGAGGAGCCGCTCGCCTTCACGGGTCAAGCTCATGCCGCGAGGCGTGCGTTCGAACAACGTGAGGCCCAGGGTCTCTTCGAGGGCCTTGATGTGCGCGCTGACCGCGGGCTGACTGAGGTGCAGCCGCTCCGAAGCGCGGGTGATGCTGGCCTCGCGGGCCACGGCGACGAACGTCTTGAGTTGGTAGATGTCCATCGCGGCGCAAAGCCTATGTCACGGCGTGGGGTGACGCCCGGGGGCGCGCCGATCCAATCGTCGTTTCCGAGGTGAGCCCTCAGGAATCGTGAACGGGCGCCCCGCGAGAGACGAGCGCGATGCCGATGGCGATCAACACGATCCCCAGCGCCTGCGGCAGCCCCAGCCGTTCCCGGAGCACGGCGATGCCCAGCACCGAGGTGAGCAGAATCGAGCCGCCCATGATGATCGGCGTGGCCAACGAAGCAGGCGCCCCGCGCGCGAACACGAGGAAGGTGAGGATCTCGGCCAGCCCGACCGCGATGCCCGCGAGCGCCGCGTACATGACGCCGGTGCGGGTGACCTCGAGCGTACGGCCGCCCACTTTCAACATCACGGCGTACGTCGCTCCCAGAATCGCCGCGACCACCTGCAGCACCACGGCGCCGAGCACATGATCGATCTTGCCGGCTCCGAGCTTGATGAAGATGTTGTACGCGCCGAAAGCAATCGCAGTCGCCAGCGCCAGCCCGAACCAGTTCATGGGGCTGGTATAGAGGCCTCCAATTGACGCAGCCACTCCCCATGAAGACCGCCGAAGAAACGAAGATCGCCCTGCGCGCCGCCCTGAAAGAAGCGATGCGCGCGCGCCAGCCAGAGCCCATCTCGGTGCTGCGTCAGGCGCTCGCGGCGATCGACAACGCAGAAGCGGCTGACGCGACCGCTGCGCCCGCGGTGCAAGAGGGGGTGATCGCCGGCGGCGTCGCGGGTCTGGGCGCTGGAGAGGTCGCGCGCAAAGTGCTGAGCCCGGGAGCCGTTGCCCAGATCATCGAGCGCGAGCTGCAGGAGCGCCGTGATGCGGCCGCGACGTATACGCGCCTGGGCCGCCACGACGAAGCCGCCACGTTGTTGCGGCAGGCCGAGGTGCTCACACCGTTTCGCACCTGAGCTCAGGCCAGGAAGGCGTCGAGCTCCAGGGTGCGCCCGCGCAGCTGCAGACGTCTGAGCGCTTTCGATTCGATCTGCCGAATGCGCTCGCGGGTGACACCGAGCACCTGGCCGATCTCCTCCAGCGTCTCCAGCTGGGGCGTGCCGATACCAAAACGCATTCGCAGCACGCGCTGCTCGTTGCCGGGCAGGTGCGCGAGCGCGGTCTCGAGCCGGTCTTTGAGCTCGGTGTGTTCGATGGGCACGGTGGGATCGGCCGCGTTGGGGTCAGCGACCAGGTCGAGCAAGCTGGCGTCGGCATCGGGCCCGACCGGCGCATCGAGGGACACGGAAGCCCGGTGGTGGCCGAGGCTGGTGGTCACCTTCTCGAGCGAGAGCCCCGCGTCTTCAGCCACCTCTTCGAGCGTGGGTTCGCGGCCGAGCTTCTGGGCCAGCCGGTTGGAGACCCGCCGCAAGTGCATCACCTGCTCGTTGAGGTGCACCGGCACGCGCACCGTGCGGCCATGATCGGCGATGGCGCGGGTGATGGCCTGGCGGATCCACCAGCGGGCGTAGGTGGAGAAGCGATAGCCGCGCTGGTAGTCGAACTTCTCGACCGCGCGCATCAGCCCAATCGAGCCTTCCTGCAGCAGGTCGCTCTTGTCGAGGCCCCGATGGGCGTACTTGCTGGCGAGCGTCTGCACGAGACCGAGGTTCGCCCTGACCATGGCGCGCCGGGCATCTTCCACCCGGCAATGCGCGAGCCGCAGGGCGCTGGCCCGCTTCCGGAACGAGAAGAGCGTCTCGCCCGCCTCGCGTTCGACCTGCTCGAGCACCTCGAGGTCCTGATGCATGCGCAGCACGAGGTCTGCTGCGAGACCGCCGAAAGCCGGCCGAACGGCGAGCCGCCAGCCGCTGACCGAACGGGGCCTGCGGGAGCTGCGGTGGCCCGAGGCTGCCAGCCCTTCTCGCAGTGAACGTTCCGCGTGGCTCACGCCAGCGAGCACCTTCCGGAGGCCCTCATCGAGGCGCCTGAGCTGCCGGGGGTGAAGGGAGAGCTGCTGGAGTCGATCGGCCAACGCATCACGCGAAGACTGAATTCGTTCACGCGCCAGCTGCTCGAACGCCTCGACCGTACGACGGCACCCCGCCGCGTTGGCGCTCTGATCACCCTCTTCGCTCCCGCCTTCCAGCCTGCCCCCGACATCGATCACCGCGCGCAACTGGAGCTCGCCGGCCCCCAGCTGTTTGCCGAGCAACAACACCTGATCGACCACCAGGTCGAAGCCGGCCAGCTCGACGAAGTAGGTGTGCAGGCTCGTTTCGATGGCCACGGCGAGCGCGTGCTCGACCTGTTGCGGCGTCGAGACGGCCGCGCCGAAGTCCTTCTCGAAGTCGAGGGCCGCTTCCCTCGTGTGTGTCTCAAGACCGTCCATTCGATTTCTCGTTGTTCGCTTCGCAGCCCTTCGGCGCACGAGAAGCCAACGATCTAAACGTCGCCGAAAAATGCCGCCGCGCGGGGCGTCGTCCGACCGGCCTCGTCTGAACGGCCGGGGCGGCTATTCGCCGGGCATCGGAATGCGCTCTTCGCTGTCGCCGGGGATCGAGGCGAAGCGGCGGTGTTTCCAATCGTCCTTCGCCTGCTCGAGGCGCTCCTTGCGGCTCGACACGAAGTTCCACCACATGAAGCGTGGACCCTCGAGCGGCTCGCCTCCGAAGACCGCCACGCGGCTCTTCGTGAAAGCGGTCATGAGGCCCGACTCGCCGGGGGTCAACACCGCGACCTCGCCCGCCGTGAACGAAGCGCCGTCGACGCTCACTTCACCTTCCACCACGTAGAACCCGCGCTCCGGGTATTGCGCGGGCAACTCCAACGCCGCGCCGGGCTCGAGTTCGGCCATCGCGTACACCGTCGGAGAGGCCAGCTTCACTGGCGAGCGCGCGCCCAGCCAGTCGCCCAGCACCACGCGCAGCCCCACCCCCTGGTCGAACGAGAAAGGCAGTGACGCTTTGCCCACGTGTTGGAACGAAGGAGCGGACTCCTCCAGCTCCGCGGGCAGCGCGACCCAGACCTGCAGGCCGTGCATGACGCTCTGCTTCCCCACGTGATTCTTCGGAGTGCGTTCGCTGTGCGCGATGCCGCTGCCGGCCGACATCCAGTTCACGTCGCCCGGAGTGATCACCTGCTCAGTGCCGAGGCTGTCGCGATGCAGCGTCTCGCCTTCGAACAGATACGTCACCGTTGCGAGCCCGATGTGAGGGTGAGGCCCGACGCCACCACCCGCCAGACCCACCGCGGTGTGCGGGCCCATGTGATCGATGAAGCAGAAGGGCCCCACCAGCCGCCGCTCGCGCTGAGGGAGCGCCCGCCGCACGGGAAAGTCAGCCACCTGCGCCGGCTTGGCAGTGAGCCTGAGCGAAATGAGACCCATCGTGTTTCTCCTTCAGGCCTGCAGCAGTTTGAAACCGATCTGCGTTCCCCGGCCCAGAACGTAGCCGAGCTGGATGTTGAAGAACCCGAGTGGTTCGAGCAAGCGCGCGTTCTCGAGCGGGCCTGCATCGACGGCATCGAAGCCGATGCCCCGTTCGAGCTCGAGCACCCGTGCACGCGCGGCGGCGTCATCGCTGGCGGCAAACGCGGTGAGCGCTCGGTCTCCCAGCCGGCCGGCATCCATGTGCTGCGCGAAGACGGTATTGAACGCCTTCACCACGCGAGAGCGGGGCAGCTTCTTCTGGAGTTCCTCCGCGCCGCTGGTGGTGAAGCCGACCGCCAGATGCATGCTGGCGTCGACCGCGTTGGTGACGTCGATGACGATCTTGCCGGCGAGCAACTCGCCCAGATCTTTCACCAGCTCATCGAGCGCGCCGAAGGGCACGGCGAACACCACGATCTCGGCCCACGTGACCAGTTCACGAATGGCGTTCTGCTCGTGCCCCACCACCCTCACCTCGTTGCCGGCCCGCTTGCACCCCCGGGCCAATGCACTGCCGACGTTCCCCGCACCGATGATTCCGATCGTCTCCATGGCTCGTCTCCTGTGGTGCCGGAACAGGTAGCCACGACGCGCCGCGCGCGCCTCGCCCGGAAAGGCCGTCAGGAGTTTTTCGGGCCTTTCGTCAGCCCCCGTGGAAAGGGCACGGGCCTCCAAAACCCGCCGCTGAAGGTTCGACTCCTTCCTGCCGTGCACGCCTCAGTAGCTCAGTTGGCAGTAGCGCCGGTTTCGTAAACCGGAGGTCGTCGGTTCAATCCCGACCTGAGGCTCTCATTGGGGCGTAGCTCAACTGGCAGAGCCACCGCCTTTGAAGCGGTTGGTTGAAGGTTCGAGCCCTTCCGCCCCAGCAACACGCACCACACCTGGTCCACTGGCCCTCATGGCGAAGGCACCGCTCTGCAAAAGCGG
>JANODF010000191.1:0-4173 GCA_031412555.1 Archangium sp.
GGTGCAGGTGAAGGTTGCGGGTGGGGTGGTCGAGGCCACCGCGTTCACCACCAATCCGCAGCGGGCTTCGAGTGATGGGCCGGTGAGTGATCGGTTCGTCGAGGCGCTCACGCGCGGTGCACAGGCGGCGAAGTTGCCCGCGCCGTGGCTCGAAAAAGTGCGAGCACTCGCCAGGTAACTCCCTCTCCCTCTGGGAGAGGGTCGGGGTGAAGGAGCCCGTGGCTCGAGGAGGTGCGGTTTGAGGCCCACCTCGCCTTCACTTCGGATCGTCGATGGGCGCCAGCCAGCACACGCCGAGCGGGGGCAGGGTGATCACCACGCTGGCCGGCTGGCCATCCCATGATTTGTGCTCGGCCTTCAGCGGTGCGTTGACCACGTTCGAGCCGCCGAACTCGGTGGCATCGGTGTTCAAGATCTCCGCCCACCAACCACCACCCGGCACGCCCACCCGCCACTGACGCACGAGCGGCGAGAGGTTGGCCACGCAGACGATCTCCCGCCACGCGTTGTGACCGCGGCGAATGAAGATGTAGACGTTCTCGGCCGCGGCATCGGCTTGTACCCACTGAAAGCCCTGCGGCCAGAAGTCGCTCTCGTGCAGCGAGCCTTCCTGTTTGTAGAGCGCGTTGAGCCGCGCCACGAGCTTCACGAGGCCTGCGTGCCGGGGAAGGCTGGCGAGGTGCCAATCGACGCTGGCGTCATGGTTCCACTCCTTCCACTGGCCCAGCTCATTGCCCATGAAGAGCAATTTTTTGCCGGGGTGAGCCCACATCCACCCGTAGAGCGCGCGCAGGTTGGCCTGCTTCTGCCACTCGTCGCCGGGCATCTTGTTGGCGAGCGAACCTTTGCCGTGCACCACCTCGTCGTGGCTGATCGGCAGCACGAAGTTCTCGCTGTACGCGTAGAGCAGGCCGAAGGTCAGCTGGTGGTGATGGTGCTGCCGGTGAATCGGATCCTTCGAGAAGTAGCTCAGGGTGTCGTGCATCCACCCCATGTTCCACTTGTGCGTGAAACCGAGGCCGCCATCGCGGGTGGGGCGTGAGACGCGCGGCCACGAGGTCGACTCCTCGGCCATCACGTGCACGTCGGGGTGGAGCGCGTGCACGGTGTCGTTGAGCTCGCGGAGAAAGCCGATCGCCTCTTCGTTCTCGCGGCCGCCGTGCTGGTTGGGCAGCCACTCGCCCTCTTTGCGCGAGTAGTCGAGGTAGAGCATCGAGGCCACCGCGTCGACGCGCAGCCCGTCGATGTGGAACTGCTCGAGCCAGAACAGCGCGTTGGCCACGAGGAAGTTGCGCACCTCGTTGCGGCCGAAGTTGAAGATGAGCGTGCCCCAGTCGGGGTGCGCGCCCTTGCGCGGGTCGGCGTGTTCGTAGAGCGCGGTGCCGTCGAACTGCGCCAGCGCGAAGGTGTCGCGGGGAAAGTGACCCGGTACCCAGTCGACCAACACGCCGATGCCCGCCTGGTGAAGCGTGTCCACCAGAAAGCGAAAGTCGTCGGGCGTGCCGAAGCGCGCGCTCGGCGCGTAGTAGCCCGACACCTGGTAGCCCCAGCTGCCACCGAAGGGGTGTTCGGCCACCGGGAGAAACTCCACGTGGGTGAAGCCCAGCCGCACCACGTGCTCGGCCAGCCTGGGCGCCAGCTCGCGGTAACTCAGGCTGCGGTTGCCTTCTTCGGGCACCCGCATCCACGACGCGAGGTGCACTTCGTAGATGCTCATGGGTGCGCGGGTGGCGTCGAGCTTCTCGCGCTGCCGCAGCCAGACTTCGTCGCCCCACGCGTAGCCCTCGAGCTTCGTCACCACCGAGGCCGAGAGCGGCGGGGGCTCGGTGCGGAAGGCCATCGGGTCGGCCTTCAAGAACGGCGCTCCCCCACGCGGGGAGATCTCGAACTTGTAGCGGTTGCCGGGCGTGACGCCGGGCACGAAGAGCTCCCACAGGCCCGAGGCGCCCAACGAGCGCATCAGGTGGCGACGGCCATCCCAACGGTTGAAGTCGCCCACCACCGAGCAGCCTTCAGCGTTGGGCGCCCACACCACGAAGGCGGTGCCGGCGATGCCCTGGTGGGTGAGGGGGTGCGCGCCCAGGCGATCCCACAACCGGCGATGCCGGCCTTCACCCACGAAGTGCAGATCGGCGGGGCCCAGGGTGGGCAGGAACGCGTAGGGATCTTTCTCTTTCGAGACGCCCGTCGCGAAGTGCAGCTCGAGCTCGTAGGGGGCGACCTTGCCGCCGAGACGGCCTTCGAACACGCCGGGAAAATCGTCGCGCAGCGTCAGCGTGGCTTGCCGGCCCGCCATGCTCACGACGACCCTGGTCGCCTCGGGGCGGAAGACGCGAAAGAAGACCTCGCCACCTGCCTGGTGCGCGCCGAGCAACCCGTGGGGGTTCGCCAACCGGAGCGCCAGCAACTGCCGCAGAGCTTCTTCGTGCATGGGGTCAGCAGCCTGTAACAGAACCTCAGTTGCAGTTCGCGGTGCTCAAGGGCACGCCCGCGTCGAGCCAACCGATCAGTAACGTCTTCTCTGCCGAATTCAGGGGAGGCCCGTTGAGCGGCATGGCGTCGGTCTGAATCGCCCTGATCGCCGTCTCGCGAACGGTGCTGGAAAAGTAGGGAGCCAGAAAATCAGCCTGGGTGAGCAGCGGAAAAGGAGCGCCCTGCGCCTGGGGTGAGCCGTGGCAGGAATGACAACGGGCCGCCAACACCGCCTGCACGTCGCAGGGAAGGTGAGGCGACCCGGCATCCATCTCCGAGGGCGGAGTGGGCCCGCATGCGGCGGAACCCAACCCGACCATCAGAGAAAAAATCAGGGGAACGTGGCGCACACAGCCGCGACGAAGTTGGTGTTGTGCGTGACGTTGAAGGTGACGTTCGCCGTGAACGCGCGCGGCGTCACCGCATCGCGCCACATGTGATCAGCGGTCGGCGGGTCGCAGGTCATGTTGCCGTTGTGCTCCGCGTAGTAGTCGATGTTGTAACCCGCATCGACCGCCAGCAAGCCGGCGAAGGTGAAAGTGAACTGGCCGCCAGACACCGAAGCCGTCTGCCGCGAAAGCACGCCGCCGTCGTCTTGCTTCACGAGCGCCATGTGCATCGTCTCTCCGTTGTGCGGTCCATAACCCGAGCCGTTGACGATCAAGTCGAAGCCCGCCGGCCCTGCGTCCACACCAGCGTCAACGCCTGCGTCCGTCACGCCCGCGTCGGTGCCCGCGTCATCGGTGGTGCCGCCACCGCCGCCAGTGGCCGTGCCGCCGCCGGTGGCCGTGCCGCCGCCCGTCGCCGTGCCGCCACCCGTCGCCGTACCGCCGCCCGTCGCCGTACCGCCACCGGTTGCGGTGCCGCCGCCCGTCGCGGTGCCGCCGCCGGTCGCCGTGCCTGCATCAGGGAAGGGGCTGCCCGGCTTGCACACGCCGTTGTCGCAGGTGAACTTTTCACCGGCGGCGCCTTTGCCGTTGCAGTCCGCCACGTCGACGCACTCAGGAGCGCAGCTCGACGAGTAGAGGTAGAGGGGAACGGCGATCAACGCCAACGCTGCAATTTTCAGCGGATGAGCCTTCATTGTGTGGTGTCTCCCAGGAGTGAAACGAACCGACTGCAGCCTTGTAGGCCAAGCCGGCTCAGTTCCCAAGCAGAAGGAAGACAGAGCTTCGCCCTCAGGGCCGCCCCGGGAGAGACCGCAGGAAAGCGGTTTCGGTTACGCGGACTTCGGCTTGTAGAAAAGAGTCAGCGAGTAGCAGTGAAACTCGTTGTCGCTGGACTGCCGAACCACGCGATCGACGATCTCGAGATCCGCGTTGCTCTTCAGCCACCGCGAAACGTTCTCGCTCAGCTCTTCTCGTTCCTTCGCCTTCGTCGCTGAAAACACCTTGACGCCAGTGAACATGAGGGGCTTATCCCACCAGCGATTTCCCCCTTCAAGGGCTTCCATGCTGATCGACCTGCACGTTCATTCGTATCTCTCCCGAGATTGCCAGCTCGACCCCCGGGCGATTCTGACCCGGGCGGAGTCCTTTGGGCTCGACGGCGTCGCCTTCACCGAGACGAACACCCAGGACGGGTGCGACGAGCTGTTCGACCTGCAGCGCACCACCAGGCTGAAGATCTTCGTGGGCCTCGAGCTGGCCACCGACAAGGGTCAGTACCTCTGCTTCTTCGAGAAGCCCGATCGCGCGCCCG
>JANODF010000192.1:0-4114 GCA_031412555.1 Archangium sp.
GCAGAGGATAGACTGCGCCCTGTGCCATCATCGACGGATGGTGCCGATCAGAAGTGCCGACCAGCTCCCACTACCTGGCTCGGCCTACGAGCTTCACCGGCTTGAGGCGAAAGCATCGATCAACTCGTACCGAGCAGGGACCGGCTGGAAGCTCCTTGAGCTGTGCAAGGACGTCGTGGCCATGGCGAATGGCGCCGGAGGCACGATTCTCGTCGGCGTTGCCGCGCCGGGCGCATTGATAACCAAGATCACAACGATCTCGTCTGAGGACGCCGATTCGCTCCAAGCGAAAGTCGACGAGACAGTGCCAGTTCACTGCCGGCCCCGGCCGCTGGTGGAGTGCACCAAGATTCCGCAGGGCGAAGGCCGCTGCGTTCTGGCGATCAACGTGTGGCCCTCTTCCTCAGTGCCAGTGGGCGTCTCGATGAAAGCGAGGAGCGAACCAGAGGAGAAGGCGGACGAAGCTTGGCTTTTTCCAATCCGCTCTGGGTCGGGCACGCCGTATCTCTGGCCCGATCAGTTCGGTACGCTCGACGACGTGTCCTCCAGAAAGATCGCGTCGATGCTCATCGCGGTCAAAGTGGCCGAGCGCGAGACGTTTCGCCTCTGGGGCTACGGGTACGCCAGCGGCGCGAATGCCTATCGCTCATGGTTCGCACATCTGTTGGGAGTGAGTCTCGAGGAGAACTCCATCCATTTCAGCGTCCTCAACGACGAGGGCTCAGGCCCTGGCAAGCCCTTGGTCATTCCCTTGGAGTGGGCCCACTCCGTTTGGCGTGATCCTGCGGCGAACCGCTGGGACGTTTCTCTCCGGTGCACGCTGCGAGACGACGGGAAGAAGTTCATTCCCATCATCGAGGCCGAGAGCCGCTGACGGTCGCTGGGCCGCTCACTTCGGATGCCTCGAAGCTCCGAGCGCTGCCTAGCTACTTGCTCCCGCTCTCCTCGATCTCCTTCAGCGTCTGGCCGCTCTCGGTCTTCCAGGAGATGCGCCCGTTGGCGTTGTTCCCGTAGATGACCGCTGCAGCAGCGCTGGGGCTATTGAAGAGGACGTCGTCAGTGAAATGCAGAAGGGGGCCCTTCTCGACAAGCTTCCCTTCGCCGATGAGCTCGTTCTTCAACGCCGTCCAACCCGGCGTCATCGACTCGGTGGTTCCCTTCAATGCGGTTGAGCCCTTGAACACCACGAAGCCCTCGTCGGTGACCGTGCCGAAGGCCTTCGCCTCTTTCACGGCGTATATGAGCTTGAGCTGAACGTCGGACAGTGTCGTGGCGCTGGTCAGCGGATCCAGAACGCGATGACCGAGCACGCCGAGGAGCAGAGGCATCTGGAGCAGGAAGTCCTCCATCGCGTCCTGATCGGCGCGGGGCAGGCCTGACCGCGGCGGCTGGTTGCCGTTTTGGACGACGTAGCGCCGCGCCTGCTTCGCCTGCTCAACGAGTCGAGACTCGAGGTACTTCACGTGCGACTTGGTGAGGTTCTCGTCCTTGCTCGTGAAGAAGATGGCCTCCTGCCAAAACTCCTTCTTGGCGACGTGCTCCTTGAGCCTACCGAGCACGTCCTCTGTCTCGCCGATGTAGACCTCTCGCGCGGAGAGCTGCTCGGCGCCCACGAGGAAGTACACGCCGCAGCGGCAGGCGACGGTCTCCCAACGTGTCACGAGCTCGGGCACGCGGTTGCGTGGGCACAGAAGGGCCTGGCCGGTCCAGTTTACGAGCTCGGCGTGCCGGATGCCGGCGACCTCGCCGCCGTCCAGGTAGATGCGAATGCTCTTCCCTCGTGTCTCAACCTTCTCGGTCATCGGCGCTCTCAGGCTTCGGTGTGCGGATCGAACCCTACTCGGCGCATGAGGATCTACGGCGACGATGATGAATGCGCCCGCGGGCCTCGGCTGACGTCACCGCGAAGCTCGCGACGTCACCAAGTGGCGATCTCGCCCGCGTTGCACGTCACCCGCGACGAGCTCGATGTCGAGCCAGGTGGCATCGGGGCGGGGGAGAGGCGTGGCTTCGGGTCGCTGCCTGGAAGGCCGGCGCGCGCGAAAGATGAAGCACGCAACCGGTGCCAGGTGTTTGCTGCCCGACCCAGATCCACAGGAGAGAGCCATGACCAGCAACAACCTCGTGATGTTCGACACGTTCATACCTGCGTGGAGAGACGGATATCCCCATCTCTCCTTCTTCGATCGGGACATTCCCTATCTCCGGTACGCAGACGGGAAAGCGCGCGGCAGCGAGGAAGCGAACGACGGGCCTTGGGCCGATCTACTTCCCGACAAGGTCTCTTTCGAACGCTACCCGCCAGTCGGCGCGAAGAAGTTGCCGGGCATTCCTGGGCTGAGAAGCCGGAGCGCCGAGATGGTTCGAGTCGTCGAGCTCAACGATGGCCCCGTTCGCGCTCGCCTTGCGAGGCTTGGCGTAAGCAAGGAGGACTGGAATGGCGGGTTCCGGCGCCCGGAGGAGACTTTTGATGCGCGACGGGCCAGAGCGGCGATAAAGCAGCTGTTTCACACTATCGATGGACTTGAGCTTCTTGCCTTCTGGATCCTCGCAGAGCCGGTGTTCACAAATGTGTCGCTTGGTGTGATCCAGCATTTCGAGGGCCTCGTGGCTCACCTGAACAAGGTGAACCAAAATCTGCGAGGCGCCGATAGCCTGGCGACGCGCGTCAATAGATCCTACGGGACGCAATTACTTGGCCTTGTCGTTCCGCAGGTTGCGGCCGTGATCAAAAGTGCCAAGGCCGAGGCCAGGAAGGGCAATCGAAACCGCTTTGAAGACCCCAGCTGGGTTGCCGTTCAAGTGGATCAGTTGAACGCAGCGCTGGCTCGCGAGGTCGCGCGTCTTGTGGACAAGTTGATCGAAGCTCCATCGGAGGCAGCCTCGGCGCTGGCTCCACCCATCTTGGTGACGCCCAAGATGTTCCGCCAAGCCCGACGCGAGGAGCCGAAGCGTGCCGCATGCCGAATCGTCGCAGCTGCCCTCGGCAAGGGCGCGGTTACCGCCGACGACCTTTACAACGGCGAGGCGAGGTTCCGCGGCGCTGATGCAGCACCGAGATCGCCGCGAAAAAAGGCTACCCGCTCACGGAAGTAGAAACCCTCGGCACAGATTCCCGTTTGTGCCGACGATCATTCTCGATCTGCATCGTCAGACTCCGTCTTGAAGTTCGAAGGACCACAACGGAGAAAAACAATGATGAAGCAGACGACGAAGCAGAGCAGCGCCACGAAGTTGAATCCCAGCCCCGACGTGAAGGTGATCGCGCCCCCGACGGGACCAGGCATTTTCAAGGCAGGCGATCAGGTCAAGGTCTCGTTGGGGGCGCGTAAGCCCATTCACGCCTACGGGGTCGTGGAGGCCGTCTGGTCCGGCTGGACGAACCTCATTGTGAGGCCGAAGGGCCGGAGCCCTGACTACAGAGGAACCTGGTACCTCGAGCTCGTTGGCGACGCCGCCTCGCGTCGTTTTTCCACCTTCCAGATGGAGCAGTTCGGCGAGGACGTCTGTTCCATCAAGGCAGATGACGCCCCTGAGCATTTCTGCGACCTCGTGGTCACGGTGCTGAACGGTCGCAAGAGCAAGCCGGCCGCGAAGAAAGGGGCTCGGTAATGGCCGCGACCACGGAGCTGAAGTTCGCCGCGGCCCGCGTAGAGCTCAAGCCGCTTGTGGGCGAGGTCGCCAACATCCGTCTCAAGCTCGTCGAGCCCTACCGCAAAGACGACAAGTTGATGAAGGACAGCTACTGCTTGATCTACGCAATCCAGCTCCGCGGCACGGTCGTCAAAACGGACCACCATTGGGTGTATGTCATGGCCGAGCCGTGGGATACGCCATTCCCTCCGCAGCACGAGGGTGTCTGGTACCTGCAGCTGCCTGCCAACCGCAGCCAGGTGTACGGCCTGCGCTCGATGTCGCTGTCTTCCGTGGACGGGGAGCATGTGGTCAAGGCCTCGGAGGCTTGTTCCATCGACACAGACCGGATTTGGTCAATGTACATTGATGTCGATGCTGCCGGCGCCAAGGTCTGCTGCATCCGCTAGTGGCGTACGCAGAGCTCGGCGGTGCCCCTCGCCGCCGGGCTGTTGACCTCCACCAACAACCTCATCGCTCA
>JANODF010000193.1:0-12937 GCA_031412555.1 Archangium sp.
CGTCAACGGCACCATCAACATCGTGCCGTGATCCTGGTCGCGCCGCCTCGGCCAGCCCTCCGCTTCGCTGCGCTCTGTCTCGCGCAGCGTTCCGCTGCTACCGGCGGCGCTCCGTGATCTTGGTCGCGCCGCCTCGGCCAGCCCTCCGCTTCGCTGCGCTCTGTCTCGCGCAGCGTTCCGCTGCTACCGGCGGCGCTCCGTGATCGTGGTCGCAGGGGCGCTGCTCTCGCTGGTGGTGGTCGCGGGCCTCGAGGTCCGCATCCAACCCGGCGTGGCGCGGCCCGGTGACGCCGTGCTCGTGGAGGTCACGGGCGCAACCGAAGCTCCGTCGGGCCAGCTCGGCTCGGCGGAGCTCGTTTTTTTGCCCTATGGCGACCGCTGGGTTTCGTTGAGCGGCCTGTCGGTCGATCACAAACCGGGCGTGATGGGCCTCGAGGTGACCGGTGAAAGCACCGCCGGCAAGCAGCGCCTCGAAGGTGCGCTCGAGGTGCGCAAGCCCGACTTCCGCAGGCGCCAGCTGTCGGTGAGCAAACGGTTCACCAGCATCTCGAAAAAGGACCGCCTCCGTTCGGCCGCGGATCAGAAGGCTTTCGACGAGGCCTTCGATCGCGACTTCGAGCCGTGGATCTTCGAGGCCCCCTTTGCCTGGCCCCGCCTCGATGGCGTGGGCGCGCCGTTCGGCGACCTGCGCCTCTTCAACGGCAAGAAGAAGAGCCAACACTTCGGCACCGACATCAACGGCGAGACCGGCGACCCCATCTCTGCCGCCAATGACGGCGAGGTGGTGCTGGTGCGCGACTGTTTCGGCTCGGGCGGCACGGTGATCCTCCACCACGGGGGCCGGCTGTTCACCTCGTACTTCCACATGTCGGCCTTCTCCGTGAAACAGGGAGACCGGGTCGTGCGGGGTCAGCCCCTGGGCAAGGTGGGCCAGAGCGGGCGGGTCACCGGGCCGCACCTGCACTTCGGGGTGAAGCTCGACGGCCGGTGGATCGATCCCGAGAGCCTGCTGCGCCTCGAGTTCAGCGATCGCCCCACTTCGCCGGCCGCTTCTCCAGGAAAGCCGTAACGCCTTCGGCAGCGTCTTCCGCGAGCACGTTGAGCGAGAGCTGCGCGGACAGAAACTCCACCGACTGCTGCAGGGGGAGATCTTCGGCCGTGAAAAAGCTGCGCCGGCCCAGCGCGAGAATGGCGAGGCTCTTGCCCCCCAGCTTCGCGGCCAGCGCGTTCGTGGCGGTGTCGAGTTCGGCGGGTGGCACCACCTGGTTCACCAGGCCCCACTCCAGTGCTTTGGCGGCGGTGATCCGATCGCCGGTGAGCAACAGCTCGAGCGCGCGTTTGCGGCCCACGTGGCGCTGGAGAAACGCGAGCACCATCATGGGGAACAGGCCGCGATCGATTTCAGGGGTGCCGAAGCCCGCGGTGTCGATGGTCACGGCCAGATCGCAGGCGAGCACCAGGCCCAGCCCGCCCGCCAGCGCGTGGCCGTTGATGCGCGCCACGGTGGGCTTCTTCACCTGCTGAAAGGCCATCAACAACGCGCCATACGCGCGTCGGCCTTCGTGACCGTCGAGAAAGCCGTCGGCCATGCCCCCCAGGTCACCACCCGCGCAGAACACGCGCTCACCGGCGCCGGTCACCACGATGCAGCGAACGCTGGGGTCGTCTTCAGCGCGCCGGAGCCCCGCCATCAGCCCCTGCACCACGCCCGGCGAGAGCGCGTTGCGCGCTGGCTCCCGATCGATGGTGAGCCGGGCAGTGCCGCCCGCGACTTCGTAACGGACCTCGGTCGTCGTCTCGGTCATGGGCGTCTCTCAGCTCGTCGGGCGGCTGCGCGGCCGGCTCGCGGAAATGGGCGGGATCGGCGTGGCTCGAGGCCGCGCGCCGGTCAGACCGTTGAGGAAGTGTTCGGCCACCTGGTCTCGCGCCCGGTCGATCGCTTCGTCGTCCCGCTTGTCGAGCAGCCCCATCACGAAGCTGGTCAGGCCCATCTCGATCGAGCCGAACAACATGGTGGCGCACAAGGTGGGCTCGAGGTGCGTGGGGATCTCCCCGCGGCGCTGCGCTTCGGTGAACATCTGCGAGGCGGCGATGATCACCGAAGAGAACGCCCCACCCCGGTTCACCGCGCCCCCCGCCGGGCTGCGGCCGACTTCGAGAATGAGCACCTTCACGCCGCGCGGATCGCGCCGGTAGGCCTCGAAGGCGACGTGCACGATGCCGCGCACCCGATCGGCCACGTGTTGATCGGTGGCGATCTCCGCCTGCACCCGGCCCAGGAAGTTCTGCCAACCGCTCGCAAAGACCGACTCGAGCAGCTCATCCTTGTTTTTGAAGTAGTGGTACACGAGGCCGTACGCGACGCCCGCCTCCTTGGCGACGTCCTGAATCCGGCAACCGTGGTAGCCCTTGCGGGAGAACACCTCGACGGCGGCGCGGAGAATCACCCTTCGGCGATCCGCCTCGCGCTCTGCCCTCGACGGGGGCTTCTTCGCCCCCGGTTTTGCTGCTGATTGCGCCTTGTCGGCCACGGACTTTCTGCCTTTCAGCGCGCTCGAACTGGAATGTTGATTCCAGAATCAGCGCGCGGCGACAGTAGCCGAATCAAGGCATCAGGCAATCACTCGATGGTGCCCACGATGCTGCCCACCCCGATCTTCAGGATGTATGACGCCTTCGGCGCCGAGGTGTACGTGCAGCTGATGGTCGCACGGAAGGGGATGGCTGGAATGCGGCGCGGGATCTGTTCGAGGGGCGACGCGTTGGGATCACGCGCGTCTCTGACGGTGAAGAGCATGTAGCGGCCCGGCGGGTAGGTGAAGGCGAAACCCGAGCCCGACTCGACCTTGGCGACGACCGGCGATTTGTCCTCGGTGTCGATCTCGCACTTGTCGGAGTCTCCGTTCTGCGCCAACGAGTTGAACCAGGGATCGGCCAGGTAGGCGGCGACGAACTGCTCCGGGCCTGCCGCAGTGCAAGGCGAGCCGCCGCACACCAGGTTGATCATCCCCATCTGGGTGATCGGGGCGAAGATGGGGCGGTGGCCGGTCACCCCAAGCACCGTCGGCCTGGTGTCTTCCGTCGCGGGGGCGCCCGTCCAGAGAATGCGCTCCTGCTTCCAGATGAGGGTGTTCGCATCCCACTCGCCGTTCTTGCCGTTCCACTCGCGGTTGCCGTTTGCGTCGATGAAGCGCTCATTGGAGTCCCACGTGCCGTTGTCGTTGGAGTCGACGAAGGGCTCGGTCAGGTCATCGAAGTCTTCTCCCTGGTCGTATTCGCCGTTGTTGTTCGTGTCGTCGAAGCCCTCTTCACCCGAGGTGATGGCGATCATGCTCACCAGGTTGTCGCGAGGGTTGTTCTCGTAACGGCCGCTGCCATCCATCTTGAGGCGGATGGGGTCGGGGCGGCGCGGCTCACGCAGGGTGTACAAAAAGGGGTTGACCGAGAAGGCCAGCGTGCGGGGATCTTCGACCCACTCGTATGGGTGCATCCACAACGGGGCGAGGTACTCCCCGGTGTTCGACACGTCGTCGGCCGCGGTGGTCCACTTGAAGACGTCGGGAATGACGTCTTCGGGGAGCGGCAACGAGGTCTTGTAGACCACCGTCGCGTCACCGACGAGGTCGGCCTTGGAGAGGCCGGTCGCACCGATCGTGCCGGCTTCATCATGAACGAGACCAGGGCGTCGGCCACGCCATCACCGTTGCGATCGCCCACGTGCGCAGTGCAGTCGAGCTGCGAGCCCGCGATCAGGTGGCGCGTGCTGTCGTAGGCGCCGATGGCGTGACGGCCACCGGAGCCATCACCGGCGATGGGCCCGCACTGAAAGGTGAGCTGACGGCCGCTGGGCACGGAGCCGGCGAAGGTGATGGGCCGCGAAAAGACCGTCTTGCCGCCCGAGGTGGCCGAGACGATGACCGAGTTCACCCGTGAGTTCGCGATGATCTGGGTATCGGCGTAGCCGCTGCCTCGAATCGAGACCGCGGTCGGGGGGTCGAGCTTCACGCCAGGGTTGGTGGACTCCAGCTTGAACTCGACTGTGGCGCCGGCGAGCGGAATGCTGCGCTCATCGAGCAACCGGAAACGCACCGTGGCCACGTCGCCGATCTTGGGCTGGGCCGGCAGCACCTCGACGTATTCCATCGTCGCAGGACCAGTCCCCCCGGCACAGGCCGGGAGCAGACAGACAGAAATCACACCAACCAGCACCTTCAGGCGCATGCGCATTCGCTTCGACTCCCTGAACTCTGCGAGGGCAAACAGGGAGGCATTGTCGAAGCATGCCCCCTCACGGTCAAGGCTTACCGGGACCCGATCGTGCCGAACTTGGAGATCGTCACGTTGAAGCCAAACGAGGGAAACCGCAGCGGCGTCGCCTCTGAAATCACGGCCGGGATGGGCTGTGTGGCCATCACATCGACCCGCCAGCAGTCGCAGGCGGGCGAGATGCCAATGGCCGCGCTGTGCTGGGCAAACGCCAGGACCGGCTCGGTGCCAGCCTTGAGCACGGTGTCGGCGACCAGTGCGTCGTAACGAAGGCTGATCGGCCCAAAGTCCCAGAACGCGCCGAACGACAGCTGACGCACCCGGGTGGCCGAGGTGTAGCCGCGGTCAAGCAAGAAGAGCAGGTCGATGGGCTGGCGGGATCGCGCGGTGCCTTCCATCAGCAGCTGCTCGTAGCCCACGTACGCGCCGTGACGCCCATCACTGAACTCCGCTCGGCCCGACACGCGCGTGGGAGTGATCTCCGCCTTCGCCTGGGGAATCACCAGAAAGCGAGGGTCGAGGCGAAGAAGGCCCTGCGCGGAGAACCACCCGATGCGCGTGCCCAGCCGACCGAAGGTCTCGCCCACCGTCGGAGTGATCGTCTGGTACGTCGGCCCGCTCGCTTCGAAGCCCTGCCCCACGTCGAGCCGCAACACCTCGGTGCCATCGCGCGTCACCAGTCGCTGGCGCAGCTCGAGCACGCCCTGGAACCGCGGCGTCACTCCGGGCACCGCGGCGTCGACGGCGTCGTACGGAACGAAGTCCGAGGCGGAGGGTGAGTCACTCTGAAACCCAATGGGAATGGCGCGCAACTCGGCGAGCGGCTGGATCACGTGCCGCACCGATCCCTTCGCGAAGGTGCGGGAGAGTTCGGTCTCGAGCCGGCCGCCCACAACGAGATAGCCGCGGCTCCAGGTTCCACCGGTCTGCTCACCCACCCACGCCAGTTGGCGCCACGCCAGGAACGCGCTCACCGAGAGGGCACCGACCGGCTGAGCCGACAACGAGATGCGCGGCAAGATCATCAGGCGGTCGCGCCCTTCCCTCTCGCCTGGTTGCCACTCGCGATCACCCACGCCCGATCGACTGACCCGAAAGTCGCTCTTGGGGTTGGGGTTGAACAGCCGATCAACCGCCATCGCGAACGGCTCGCGCAACACCGCCCCCTGCGCCGCAGCGCCGCCCTCGTCACCCGTCTTGGAGAACAGCGGCGCCAGGCGAACGGCATCGCCTTCGACATCGAAGCGCAGGGGGCCGAGCAGCTTGGTCGGAGCCCAGCCGAAGCTGATCGCGGGCAGGCGTTGGAGCGTCCCCGGCCCAAACGAGCCAACAGGCCGCGTCCTCAGTGGAACGACGGGATCTCGCCCCACCGTGGCATCGACAGTGTTGACCATCGTGCCGCGCCCCAGCAGGTCGTAGCCGTACTGGATGTCCTGCCGCAGACCGACATCGAGCCCCACGTAATGATCGTCGCCACGATGGAACACACTGGCCGTGCTCCGCAGATACGTCGCCGCGCTGGCGATGATGTCGACGGTGAGGTCGCGGTTGTAGTCGCCATCGGAGTGCACGTTCAAATCGACGCGAGTACCGAAACCCTTGTCGAAGTCTTGCGTGTGTTGCCAACCGAGTTCGCCTCGAAGCCCTCGCGCCTCTCCAGACGGCTTACGCACCGTGGCGAACTGCACGTCTCGCCTGTCACGGAGGTCATAGAGCAGTCCGGCGAGCAACCGTCCCGACGCGCGACTCGAGGGCGTGTACCGGAACTCGGCCGCGAGCTTGGGGCCTGCGACGCCGGTGGGGCTCGGCCCTCCGGTCGAACCTGGAGCACCAACACCAGGGCTGCCCGTAAAGAATCCAGGCGTGACGGTGATGTCTGCGCTGCGGCCGAGGGTGAAGAACACCGGCTGCTCGAGGCTGAAGCCATTGAGCGGCGTGAAGTTGGGCCGGGTGAACAACAGCCCGCTCTGCCGATCGGTCAGGGGCAACGACAACCACGGCAGCCACAACACCGGAATGTGCTTCACGCGAAACACAGGGCTGGTGACCGAGACCCGCTCCGCTTCCGTGTCGATGATTGCGGAGCTGGTGGTGATCGACCACGAGGGGTTCTCGAAATCACACTCGCACGGCACCAACTCGAGCTCATCGACGGCCCACCGGGTGCCATCGCGCACCAGGTGATTTCCCTGAAGCAGCGCCTGGGTGACGCCCACCTTCTTCGCGGCCTCTGCGGTCTCCGCGGCCAGCAAGGCATCTGCGCTCACGTCTTTCTTCGAGAGCGCCTGCCCGTCGTAGAGGAACACCTCTTTGACCTCCTGCTGGTCATCGAAGCGCAGGGTCATCAGGTCGGCGATCACCACCATGCGCCCGCCCTGCGTCATGCGAGCGACCACGTGCCCCGTCGCGGTGGCCACGTTGCGGTTGCGGTCATAGACGATGCGATCGGCGTTGATGGCCGCGCCCTCGGTCACCAGCTTCGCCCGGCCTTCAGCGGTGGTCAGTTCCTTCTGCCCGTCGTGCAGCATCCGCTCGGCGGTGAGCTGGATCTCCACCGTCTCCGGCGGCGCCATCAACACGAGTGCCACCCACAGCCCGAGCATGCCCGGGCGTTTGTGTCACTCGGGGCGTTCGAATTCCAGCGTCAGCTCATTGCCGGCCTGGCTCGCGCGATAGGCGACCGCCTGCTTGAGGCTGATGGTGACCTTCACCCCGCTGCCCTGCTCCTCGGGCCGCACCAGTGAAACGGCCGTGTCGAAGAACGACGCGTCGATGATGCGCTGGTTGTTGGGCAGGCTGATCTCGGTGTTCTCCAGGGTGATGATCACCTGGCGATCGTTCTCTTCGCCGACCCGGTAGTGCACCGGAGACGACGTGCGGAAGAAGATCCGCCCCACGCCTTCCTGCTGCTTGAAGCCCACGAAGGTCATGCGGGCCTGCTTGCTGGAGGCCACCAACTCGGAAGGCGACGGAGTCCTGGCGGAAGCGACCTCGAGGTCCTTCTGGCGGCGGGCGCGTTCTTCTTCCTTCGCGGCGAGCTTCTGCGCCTCCGACTGCTTCTTCGCCTCTTCCGCGTGCCGGCGCTCTTCGGCCACTCTGCGTTTCTCCTCTTCAGCGGCGGCCGCCTTCTTCTCCTTCTCGGCCTGCGCGAAGGCGATGCGTTCGGCGGCGGTGCGCTTCTTGTCGGCTTCGATCTGCCGCTTCGCTTCGGCGGCCTCTTCGATGCGGCGGCGCTTCTCGTCTTCGGCGCGGGTGCGGGCCTCGAGCGCGGCGAGCTGTTCCTTGCGCTCCGCTTCCGCCTTCGCCTTCTCGGCATCCGACTTCGCCAGCCGCTCCTGCTCCTTCTTCTCGCGTTCGGCCTCTGCTTTCTCGGCGAGGGCCTGCTTCTTCCGCTCTGACTCGGCGCGAGCGGCGGCGGCCTTCTCTTCGGCTTCGGTCTTCTTGCGATCGGCCTCTGCCTTCGCCTGGCGTTCCTTCTCTTCACGCTCGGCGGTCAGGCGCGCTTCCCGGGCGTCGGCTTCCTTGCGCTTGAGCTCAGCCAGCTCCTTCGCCTTGCGATCGGCCTCGTCCTTCGCGGCGCGCGCCTGCGCTTCTTTCTCCTCGCGCTTGCGGGCCTTCTCTTCGTTTTCGGCGGCGACGAGGGCGAGGCGCTCTTCTTCGGCCTGCTTCTTCGCAAGCGCTTCGGCCTCACGCTTCTTCGCGGTCTCCTCACGCGCCAGGCGCTCCTTCTCTTCTTTCGCCTGCTTCTCCGAGGCCGCTTTGGCGAGGCGCTCCTCGTCGGCCTTCTTCTTCGCCTCTTCTGCTTCCAGCCGCTTCTTGTCGGCTTCAGCCCGGGCCAGGCGCTCCTTCTCGTCACGCTCGACGCGCTCCTTCTCGAGGCGGGCCTTCTCTTCACTTTCCTTCTGCGCCTTGAGCGCGCGCTCGGTCTCGATCTTCTCGGCGATCAGCTTCTGCTGCTGCTTCGCGTCGGCGGGCAGCTTCACCAGCAACGAGGTGCCGGTGCTGGCGATGTCGGTCTCCAGCTCGTGCTCGAAGCCGATCAAGATGCGCGCGATCGCCGCCGACTCCGAGCCGTAGCTGGCCGTCTTGATCGCGGTGATCGTTCCATCGGAGACCTTCAGCTCCTTGGGCACGTCGGCGAACACTGCTTCCGAGATGTCGATCACCAGCCGCGGCGGATCAGAGAGCGTGAAGGTGGTGAAGTTCGGCCGGCGGCTGCCGGTGATCTCCACGTTGTTGCCCTTCACTTCGATCTTGGTGATCGAGTTGAGCTGAACGCGATCCTGAGCGAGCACCACGAAAGGCACGAACGCCAGCGCCAGGGCGAGCCACCGGTTGGAATGTCCGAGCTGTGTCATCCTGTAGCACCGTACCAATCGCTGGCCGGTGCTCCACTTTTCGACCCTGCCCTTACTGGGTGGGGGTCAGTCCTGAACTCTGGGGAGCGAAGGCGATCGAGCGCGGTGCGTCTTCGCGTACTCGATGAGGTTCTTGATGTCGTAGCAGATCTGCCTGATGTCGTGCCCCATCGTCAGCTCGATGTGGCTGTTGCCCTTCACCGGGCGCCACAGCAGGTACTCGCTCTTGGCCGCGCGATAGACCGACCGCGTCGAGGCCAGTGAAGCGAGCGGGTCCATGTCGCCGAAGATGATCGCCATGGGCAGCTTGAACTTGGAGAAGCCGCGCTGGAAGTCGTAGCCCGTGCGGTAGCAGACGACCTCCATCCCGCGGATCCAGCGGAGGAACTGGTCCACCACCTTGCGCGGTTCTTTCTCGCCGCCTTCTTTCAAGAGCCAGCGCACGTCCGACATCGACATGCGATCCCATCGGGTGAGCCAGGTGATGCGATTGGCCACCAGGCTGAGCACCGGGCTCTGCTCCGCGTAGCCCAACACATCGGAGGCCGCCTTGAGCCAGTCATCCAACGGGAGGTAACGGTACGAGAGCGGCTTCTTCGCCTCGTTGGCCACCCGCTTGGTGAAGCGCGAGGCGAACTTCGAGAGCGTCTGCCCCACCCCGCGCTGCAGGTTGATGCTGCCCAGCGCCGCGTCGACCGACGAGCTGATGCCGGGGCCTGCGTAAGCGAGCAACTGCAGCGCGAGGCTGCCTTTGCCGATCTCCGCCGGAGCGCCGATGGTGATGATGCCTTCGAGCTGCTCCTGGTGAATGCCCGCGTAGCCGTACCCGAGCATTCCGCCCATGGAGTGGCCGCAATAGAAGATCTTCTCTCGCCGGGTGATGCGCCGCACGCCTGCAACGGCCGCCGGCAGGTCGTAGAGAAAATAGCTGTCGATGTCCCAGTCCCACTCGATGTCGGCGGGCGGCTTGCGGCCGAACTTGGCGGCGCGTTCGTGCTGCAGCTCGATCGAGCTCTTCCCGTGGCCACGCAGCTCGAGGATGTGAATGTCGATGCCGAAGAACAGCAGGTTCTTCACGAACTCGCCGCTCGTCCACGCGTGCCGGTTTTGACAGAAGCCGTGCACCAACAGCATCGGTTCGCCGAACAGCGGCTGCGGGAAGCTCTGGGGAATCGGGCGGTAGCGGGTAATCACCAACGACCAGCCGTCGGCCGTCTCCACCACATACTTGGTCTTCTTGTAGAGCGCGCGGAACTCGACGTCGTCGACGGTCGGCGTTCGAGCTGCTTCCTTTTCGCGGAGGGGCGGCGCAGTCATCTCGGTGCCAAGTGTGTCACGGCGCGGCGATGGGCGCGTACTCCAGCGAGATGGACGCCGGGGTACCGTTCTGATCGTAATAGCTGAGCATGCGCAGCTTCACGTAGGCCCCCGTCGAGGTGTGGATCACATAGACCAGCTCGGTTCGGGTGATCAGCCGGTGCACGCCCAGATCGTAGAAGTACCAGCCGCCCTCAGCGGTGTTGAACACCCGCTCGCCCGTATCGGCAGTGAAGCCTGAACCGGGCGCCTGGGTGAGGGAGGCGTAGTCGACGTCTTTGAGCACCGCGATCTCCACGGTTCCGCCGGGCCCGCTCGCGCCGCTGTTCACGAAGATGTCGAACCGGCGCAGCGACAGATCCCACCCGTTGGTCTCGAACGCTTCGGCGGGCTTCATCTCGCGGCCTTCGTCGAGATCGACGTACACCTGCGACATCTTGTTGGTCGCATCGATGAGGAGCTGCGTGCCGCCCGTATCGAGCACCGAAGCGACCACCAACGGACCCGTGGTGGTCTCACCATCGAAGGGATGATCGACGCGGAGATCGTTGGCGCAGCCAGACAACAGCAGCGTGAGAAGAAGGCGCTTCATCAGAGCTCCACCTGAACGCCGCCGATGACCCCGCGCGGCGGCCTCGGGTTGAAGTCCTGATCACCCGAGTTGAACAGGTTGTAGCCGTTCACGAACACCCGCAGCCACGAGCGGAACACGTAGGTCAGCTGGGCCTCGAGGTCGAAGTAGCTGGGGGCCATCACCACCCGCTCTTCTCCGAGCCCCAGCACGTTGGCGAAGCCCAGGCCCGAGCCGATGTAGTACGGCCGCTCGGAGTGCCAGGTCGCGCGCACCACCAGCTCCAGCCCGACCGGCCGGTACTTCACGGTGAGGTTGGCGTTGAGGCGGTGCGGGGAGCGGCCCTCCAACGCGCGCTGCCGGGTGACGTCGCGGGCATCGAGGCCCATGTAGCTCAGGTCGAGATACGCCCCGCGGGAGAGCCGGGTGCGCGCGCTCAGCTCCACGCCCTGGGTGTACGCGTTGGTGACGTTCTCGTAGCCGAAGGTGACCGGATCATCCGGGTTGGGGATGCCGTTGGCGGTGATGTTGATGAGGTTGGTGAGGCTGGTGTGCCAGAGGCTCGCCGAGAGCACCCAGCCTTCGAGGGGCGGCCGGTAGTCGACCGACACGTTGGCCGAGCCGCTGCGTTCGGCTTGCAGCTTCGGGTTGCCCTGCACGAGGTAGCCGATGCCGGGGTTGGCGAACTGAAGGTAGAGCTCCGAGAACGACGGCGGGCGGAACCCCAGGCCCCACGACGCGCGAAAGGTGAGCTCGGGAACGGGGTCGATCTTCACGGCCAGACGCGGTGAAGGCGCCCAACCAAACTGCGTGTCGACGTCGGCGCGGAAGCCCGGCGAGATCGACACCTTGGGCCCCTGCCCTTCGAGCACCCACTCGTCCTGCACGAAGATGCCGAAACGGCCGCGCTGCACGTCGCTGGGTTGAATGCGCGTCGACGAGAGCAGCTCGCTGAACCCTTCGAGACCACCGGTCAGGGTGTGGCGCCCGATGCGGTGATCGACCTGGCCGAAGGCTTCCCACAGCCGCGTCAGGTTGGCGGAGTAGTCGTCGAGCGCCCGGCTGCCGCGTTGGTCGAGCAGGAACTGGTCTTTAAACAGGCCGAAGTGGCCGCGCAGGGTGGCCGAGGTCGCGGCGTTGAACTTCTTGCGCACGCCGATCCAGGTGTCGAACTGCTCGGTGCGCTGAAACCTGTCGAACACCGCGTTGGTGTCGTTGATGTCGACGGCGGTGAAGTCGGTGAAGACGTAGCCGGTGCGCACCCAGACCCGCAGATCGTCATCGGGCACGTACGCGGCTTCGACGTCGCCATCGATGCGGCGCACGGCCGCGCCCGCGGTCTCGATGGTGGGGCAGGTGTCGCACGCCGGCCAGAAGTACGCGTTGCGGGTGCGAAAGCCGCCACCAGCGCGCAGCTCGAAGGGCCCCAGCTTCGAGCCCACGTTTCCGCGCACGTCGCCTTCGAGCAGGCTGCCGAACATGCCGCGAAGGCTCGCTTCGAACTTCTTCTGCGGCCGGCGGGTGATCAGGTTCACCACGCCGCCCATCGCGTCGGCTCCGTAGAGCGCGGCCGCGGGGCCCTTCACGATCTCCACCCGCTCGACCTCACGCAGGCTGAAGCGCGAGATGTCGGTGATCGAACCCGAACGGCCCGAGATGCGCTGCCCGTCGATCAGAATCAGCACGTACTCCGGGTCGAGCCCCTGGAGCCGGATGCCCACGCCGCGGTTCGTGTAGACCATCTCGACGCCGGGGTGCTGCTGGAGCAACTGCGGCAGATCTCTCACGCCCAGCTGTTCGATCTGCGCGCGGGTAATCACCTCGGTGGGCACCACGCTGTCGGCCGCACGGCGCTCGGTGCGCGACCCGGTGACCACCGTCAGCCCACGCGAATCGTTTTCATCGACGCCGGCGTCAGGGGAGACCTGAGTAAGCACGGCCACGAGTACGAGGGGGAGCATCGGCGCCGACCCTTAAGGGGTTGGCAGATCAGGGTCAATCAGTCCCGTCGGCGACGGCTTCTGGCTCGCAGCAGCAGGAAAGCCATCAGCATCAACGAAGGGCCCATCGCCGAGGTGGACGACACGCAGCTCAGGCCGAAGGTGCCGGTGTTGCGCGCGATGATGCGGCTGCGCAGCACGGCCAGATCGTCGCAGGGCACCGGCGGTTGGCCCCGGGGGTAGGTCTGGCAAAACCCGCTGGCCGTGCCGACGTCGAGCACCCGCTTGGCCGTCTCACCCGTCGGCGCCGTCGGCGCCATGGTCGAGCTGGGATCCTCCACGTGATCGAAACCGACCGCGTGACCGATCTCGTGGGTGAGCGTGTTCTGCACGTCGTAGGCGACGCAGGTGATCGCTTCGCGGCCGGGATCGCACGGTGGCGACGAGATGGTGGTGAAGAGAAAGCCGCTCGCGTTGAGCTCGAT
>JANODF010000194.1:0-6035 GCA_031412555.1 Archangium sp.
GCCGGCTCGCTGGCGGGCACGGTGCTCGCGTCGGTGTTGAGCACACAGGACGGCTTCCTCGCCCGCGGCCCTTCGTCGCTCGTGTTCTCGGCTGCTGGCGCTGCGATCGCGATCGGCGTCGTGTGCTGCTACCAGATGTACCGCGCCGCGAAGCTCGCCCGCGCGATGGGTTCGAACCACCTCCACTTCTGAGCAGCGCCGGGCGCGTGTAGGTTCGCGCCGTGAGTGCGCTGGCGTTCCTCGTCGGTGACCGCGTGTTGCCGTTTCCATCGGAGAGCTTCCTGCTCGGGTCAGGTGCGGGCTGCGCCTTGCGGCTGTCTGCGCTCGAGCCGCGGCACGCCGAGGTCTTTCTCGAGGACGAGACCTGGCTCATCCGCGACATCTCGGGCACGTCGACGCTGCGGGTGAACGGCGTGGCGACGCTCGAGGCGAAGATCGACGCCGGCAGCCACATCAACCTGGGCTCGGTGAAGCTGACGGTGCGGGGGAAGGCGCCGGTGGTCGAAGATCAGACCTTCATCCCCACCAGCGGCGGCGTGCTGATGAACGGGCTCGTCATCGACGGGCGCTACCAGGTGCTGGGGAAGATCGCCGCCGGAGGAATGGGCGCGGTTTATCTGGTCGAGCACCTCGAGCTCAGCCGGAAGTTCGCGATGAAGGTGATGCTGCCCGAGCTGTCGCGCGATCAGGACTTCGTGGGCCGCTTCAAGCGCGAGGCGATCGCCTCGAGCCGCATCGGTCAGCAGAACATCATCGACATCTCCGACTTCGGCCGCACCGCCGATGGCCGTTTCTATTTCGTGATGGAGTTCGTCGACGGCAAGACGCTCATCAAACACCGCAAGGAAGGCCCGTTTCCTTTCCAGCGGGTGGTGCACGTCGGGCTGCAGATCGCCCGGGCGCTGGCCGCGGCGCACGCGGTGAACATCGTGCACCGCGATCTGAAGCCCGAGAACATCATGTTGGTGCAGCGCCCCGGGCAGCCCGACTTCGTGAAGGTGCTCGACTTCGGTATCGCGAAAGTCATCAACAACGCGGGCACGGGCGCCGCGTTCACGGCGATTGGTTCAGTGGTGGGCACACCGCAGTACATGGCACCCGAGCAGGCGGGCGGGCTGCCGGTCGATGCGCGCTCCGACATCTATTCGATGGGGCTCATTCTTCACGAGCTGGTGCGGGGCAAGCCGACCTTCGTGGGTGACTCGGCGGTCGAGTTGATGAGCATGCAGCTGGCCAAGCCCGCTCCGGCGCTCACTTCACCGCACGGTCCTGTTCCGCGCGGGCTCGAGCAGCTGATCGGCCAGATGTTGCAGAAGGCACCGGAGAACCGGCCGGCTTCGATGGAGGCGGTGGTGGCGGGGCTCGAAGCCGTGGCCGCCTATCCCACGCCGACCGCGAAGACGGCGCCGATGCCCCTGCCCGCGGTGACGCGCATGGAGGTCCTCAAAGAGCCGGTGATCGCCACCAGCGCGGGCATTCTCACCCCCTCCATTCCGGGCGTGCCGCAGGTGGAAGATCCCATGGCGACGGGCATCGGTGCGTTGCGGCAGGTGACGGTGAAGCCGCCGCCCACCGCTCGCGTGGCGCCGTTGCCCCGGGAGGACAGCGCGGTGGATCTGGAGGCCGTGCGCCCCAGCCGGACGCCGTTGCTCGTCGGTGGCCTGGTCGTCCTGGTGGCCCTGTTGGCGGGCGCCCTCGTGGTGCTGGGCCTGCCGGGCAGTGAGAAGGAAAAGGTGGTGGTGGCCCCGCCCGTCGAGCCGGTGCCCGTGCCAAAACCGGAGATCGTCGAAGCGCCCAAGCCAGTCGAAGTGGTGAAGATCGTGCTCGAGACCACGCCGCCGCACGCCGAAGTCTACGAAGACGACGTGATGTTGGGCTCGACGCCGATGGCGCTCTCGCGGCCGCCGGGAACGCTGACCAGCGTGCGTTTCGAAGCCAAAGGGTTTCAGCCGCTGGCCAAAAAAGTTCGCTTCGAGTCGGACACCACCCTGCGTCTGGAGCTGCAGAAAGAAGCAGGGAAGGGCGTCAGCAAGAAGCCGGGCAAACCCAGGCCGCCGGGCGACGATGACCTGATGGACCTTCCGGAGTGACCTTTGGAGTTGGGATTGCTAAGCGAGCAGCCCATGATCCAGCCCCTTCGAATGTCCCTCATCGCGGTCACGACCGCGGCCCTGGTGTTCACGGCCTGTAAGGAGAACAACAGCGGCACCGGCACGACGCCCACGACGGCAGCCGTGACGGGTGGCGAGAATCCCAACCAGCCCATCGCGAAGTACAACGACGTGGTCATCACGTTGAAGGACGTCGACGCGAAGATCGGGCCGCAGCTCAAGCAGTTCGAGAAGCAGAAGATGGAGCTCCGCCAGCAGGCCGCCGAGCAGATCGCCCTCGAGGCGCTCGCCAAGGCCGAGGCCGCGAAGGTCGGTCAGACCGACGAGCAGTGGGTCAAGGCGCAGCTGGAGTCGAAGCTCCCCGCGCCCGCCGAAGCCGACATCCTCAAGGTGTTCGAAGAGAACAAGGCGCGCATGCCCCCCGGGTCGACCGTCGAGTCGATGCGCGAGCAGATCATCGGCTTCCTCCAGAAGGACAAGGGCCGCGAAGTGGCGATGAAGCTCTTCGACGACCTCAAGGCGAAGGCGAACTACCAGATGCTCCTCGAGGAGCCCCGCGTGCAGGTCGAGGCCAAGGGCCCGGGCCGTGGTCCTGAGAACGCGAAGGTCACCATCGTCGAGTTCTCCGACTTCGAGTGCCCCTTCTGCAGCAAGGCCGAAGAGGCCGTGAACACCGTGATGGAGAAGTACGCCGGCAAGGTGCGCATCGTGTTCCGTCACTTTCCCCTGAGCTTCCACCCCCACGCGCCCAAGGCCGCCGAAGCCGCCGCCTGCGCCAACGACCAGGGCAAGTTCTGGGAGATGCACAAGCAGCTCTTCGCCAACCAGAAGGCGCTGAGCGTCGAAGAGCTCAAGGCCCACGCGGTCGCGGTCGGGCTCGACAAGGCGAAGTTCGACGAGTGCCTGGACACCGGCAAGAACAAGGCGCTCGTCGAGGCCGACACCAAGGCCGGCAGCGACGTGGGCGTGACGGGTACGCCGGCGTTCTTCATCAACGGCAAGCTCATCTCGGGCGCGCAGCCTCCGTCTGAGTTCGAGAAGATCATCGACGCCGAACTCAAGAAGGGCGGCTGAGTCTGGCCCCTCGCGACCGCATTGCACTGGCTGTCGATCTGCCGCTCCCGGAAGGCGTTGCTGCCTGGGAGCGCGTCGCACCGCACGTGGGCGTCGCGAAGGTCGGGCTGTCGTTGTTCGTCGAGCATGGGCCTCGCGCAGTGGAGGAGTTCCTCCGGCGCGGGGCTCGTGTGTTTCTTGATTTGAAGCTGCACGACATTCCCAACACGGTGGAGCTCGCCGCTGCGCGGGCCGGCGCGTTGGGGGTTTCGTACCTGACGGTGCATGCGTCGGGTGGGGCGGCGATGGTGAAGGCAGCGGTCGAGGGTGCGGCGAGTGGGGCGGCCAAAGCGGGCCATCCTGCGCCGGTGATTCTCGCGGTGACCGTGCTGACGTCGATGGATGACGCCGCGCTGGCGGAGACCGGTGTGCCGGCGTCGGCGCGTGATCAGGCCCAGGCGCTGGCGATGTTGGCGGTGAGGGCGGGGGCGACCGGGTTGGTCTGCAGCGCGCGTGAAGTGGCCGCGGTGCGGGTGCTGGTGGGGCCGAAGGTGGTGCTGTGCACGCCGGGCATTCGGCCTGCGGGTTCGGCGGCGAATGATCAGGCTCGCACGGAGACGCCGAGGTCGGCGATCGATGCCGGGTCAGATCTGCTGGTCATCGGCCGGCCGATCACGAGCGCTGCTGACATGACCGCGGCCGCGAAGGCGATCGAAGCAGAACTGTCCTGACGCTCTTTCGCTCCTGCGCTCCCTCTCCCCGAGGGGGAGAGGGTTGGGGAGAGGGCTAACGAAGCGCAGCTGGCGGTGCGAGCCGCCGGCGGACAAGGCGATTGTCTTGCGTGCTTTGAAGAAGGCGTCACACCTGTGGAGTCGCCCGAGCCCGAGCGAACGTGCCCCTCGAGGCGATGCCCACGAGTGCACCGTTTCTTCGTCCGCGCGAGCCAACCTTCACTTTGTAAACAAAATCTCGAGCCGGTGAGCCCCCGGGACAAGTCCAGACCCTCAGGGATTTTGTTTACAAACGCGCACTTGGCGCTCACCCACCGCGGGTGTGCATCTCGAGATGCGGCTCACGGCGAAGCTCAGCCGCTGAAACCAGCGGGCCCCGCGAACGAAGCGCCAACCGCTCCTCGGCCCCCCGATCACTCCGGCCTTCCCACACCCGCTGAATGAGCGACTCGAGCTCCCCGGCACTCGCGCCACCGCGAAGCACCGCCTTCAAATCAGTTCCGCCCGTCGAGTAGAGGCACGTGAACCAGTGGCCGTCGGCTGTCAGCCTTGCCCGATCACACGCGCTGCAGAACGGCTGCGTGGTCGAAGCGATCACCCCGAACACCCGCCCATCCGCCAACCGGAACCGCGCTGCCGGAGCACTGCCACGCCCCGGCACCGGCTCAATGACCCCGAAACGAGCCGACAACCGGCTCAGCAGCTCCTTCGCCGAGATGACCTGCTCCATCGACCAGCGCGTCGCCCCGCCGACATCCATGTACTCGATGAACCGAAGCTCCGCCTCGTGCCGTCCGGCGAACTCGAGCAGCGCTTCGATCTCATCGTCATTCACGCCACGCGTGAGCACGGTATCGAGCTTGATGCCGGTGAACCCCGCCGCACGCGCCGCGGCGATTCCTTCGAGCACCTGCGGCAGCTGATCCCGCCGGGTGAGCTTGTGAAACCGCTCTCGCTGCAGGGTATCGAGCGAGATGGTGACCCGCTGCAGCCCGGCCTGCTTGAGCGCCACCGCGTGATCACCCAGCAGCACGCCGTTGGTGGTCATCGCGAGCTCGTCGAGCGGTTTGGCCGCGAGCAGCTTCACCAGCACCGGCAGATCGCGCCGCACCAACGGCTCACCACCGGTCAGCCGCACCTTGTTCACGCCGAGCGCGACGAACGAATCGACCAGCGCGCTGATCTCCTCGAACGAGAGGATCTCGCGCGAGGGCAGCCACGAGTACTCCTCCTCGGGCATGCAGTACGCGCAGCGCAGGTTGCAGCGATCCGTCACCGACAGCCGCAGATTGCGCAGCGGCCGCCGCAGTGAGTCCTTCAGTTCAGGTCGTGACATCCGGTGCCGCCGCCGCGACGCCGCCGCCAGGCACGGCGCCCGATCCACTGGCAGGGGTCGCGCCGCCAGGACCACTGGAGCCTTCGCCGTTGTTGCCGGCTTTCTTCGCCGCCGCAGCCGCCTTCTTCCGGGCGATCATGTCTTCTTTGATCTTCACCAGGTTGCCCTCGCCGATGTCGAGGAACGCCTTGACCACCTGCGGATCGAACTGCGTGCCACTGCAGCGGTGAATCTCTTCGATCGCGTTCGCGAAGGTGGTGCCCTTGCGGTACGGGCGATCACTCGTCATCGCGTCGAGGGTGTCGGCCACCGAGAAGATGCGCGCTCCGATGTGGATCTCTTCACGCGCCAGCCCACGGGGGTAACCGCGGCCGTCGAAGCGCTCCTGGTGCGAGAGCACGATCTGCGAAGGAATCGAGAGGAACGGGATCGGCGCGATCATCGAGAAGCCGATGTCGGGGTGCTTGCGCATCTCGACCCATTCTTCCGGAGTCAGCTTGCCGGGCTTCAGCAACACCGCGTCAGGCACGCCGATCTTCCCGATGTCGTGCAGCAGCGCGCCGCGGCCGATCTCATCGAGCTCGGGGCCCTTGATGTTCATGATGTGCGCGATCGCCGTGGTGTATTCGACGACGCGCTGGCTGTGATCGCTGGTCTCGTGTTCACGCGCATCGAGCGCGGTGACCAGGGCGAGCAGGGTGTTCTGGTACGTGGTCGAGACGTCTTTGAGCGCGCTGCGCAGCTCGGTGGTGCGGTCGCGCACCTTGCGCTCGAGCTTCTTCTGGTACCGCTTGCGGGCCAGCT
>JANODF010000195.1:0-14139 GCA_031412555.1 Archangium sp.
GACGCTGTCTTCAGCGCCATCGACCCGATCGCTGCACCACTGCTTGACGGCGCTCTCGCCTTTACAACCAACAGCGAGGAGACCGAGAAGAACCCAAATGCGAATGAATGCAGGGCGGTCGTCTTGCAACCGACGGTGGCATGCGCATTTGGGTTCTTCTCGGTCTCCTCGCTGTTGGTTGTAAAGGCGAGAGCGCCGTCAAGCAGTGGTGCAGCGATCGGGTCGATGGCGCTGAAGACAGCGTCTCCGAGCCGACGTGGCACGAACACATCGAACCGCTGGTCCGAAAGAAGTGCCAGGGCTGCCACACGCCCGGTGGCCTTGCGCCCCTCGACCTCACCCGGCTCGCTTCCTTCGAGAGCGCCCGCAGCTCCATTCGTGCAGCGGTGGAGTCGCGGCGCATGCCCCCTTTCCTCGCCGCGGATTGTTGCGCGGATTACCTGGGCGATCGTTCGTTGACCCCGGAGGAGGTGCAGCGCCTCACCCGCTTCCTCGACCGCGGTCTGCCCGAAGGCGATCCCGCGCGTGCCCCGCCCGTCGAGGCGCCGATGGGGCTGCTCTCGCGCACCGACGTCAACCTGGCCATGCCAGGCGGGTACACCCCGGCACCACCCGACGCTGACTCCACCGATGACAATCGGTGCTTCGCCCTCGAATGGCCACGCGCCGAGAGCGGCTTCATCACCGGCATGTCGCCGAGGCCGGGAAACCGGCGGCTGGTGCATCACCTCGTGGTCGCGGCGCTCGAAGGCGATGCGGCGAAGGAAGCGCAGGCCCTCGACGCGGCCGACCCACTGCCCGGCTTCGACTGCAACGGCGGGCTGGGCCGGTTTCAAGGCGCGATCCCCCTCGGCGGTTCGATGGTCGGTGGCGATCTCCCGCGCGGGCTGGGCTCGGCCGTGAAGGCGGGCAGCGTCATCCTGTTGAACATTCACTACAGCGTCTCGCGCATCACCACGCCCGAGACCGATCTCACGTCGATCGACTTCAAGTTCGACACCACGGCCTCGAAGGCCAGCTCGATCGTGCTCGCGAACCCCGCGTGGCTGGTGGGCAAGGCAATGGAGGTCAAAGCAGGCGTCGCCGACGAGCCGTTCTTCTACACGATCAAGGCCGACCTCTTTACCGGGGGCAAACGGGTGCTGCTGCAAGGCGTCACGCCGCACATGCACCACTTCGGGAAGAAGCTGACGGTGCGCATCCTCAAGCCCGACGGCACGCAGCGGTGCCTGCTCGAGATTCCCCATTGGGAGTTCGGCTGGGAGCAACCCTATTGGTTCAAGGAGACCATCACCTTCGAGCCCGAAGACCGGATGTACCTCGAGTGCCGCTTCGACAACTCGCCCGCCAATCAACCGTTCGGCCGTGCACCGCGCGACATCGCGTGGGGCGGCAACGATCAAGACATGTGTGCCGCGTTCGTCTCGTTCACGGAAGCACCATGAGGTGGTGGCTCATCGCGCTGGTGGCGAGCGGCTGCGCCAGTCAAAGCGGGCTCGGCCGGGCGACCACGTTGGCTCCCGGCGTCTCGCAGTTCACACCCGGCGTCGAAGGCACCCTGGTGTCGGTGAGGACGGCGGAGAACACGAACGTGCCCGCGCCATGGTTGCTGCTGGGCCTGGGCTATCGCCACGGCGTCACCGAGTGGCTCGAGTTGGGCGGGCGGGTCTGGGGGTTCGGCTGGCCCCACTACCTCACCAGCGTCGGGGTCGCGCTCGACGCCAAGCTGCAGCTCTACAAGGGCACGCGCTGGCACATCGCGCTGGCGCCTTCCGTGAAATACCACGCGGTGGCGCTCGGTGATTCGCCGTGGAACATCGGCGTGCTCGAGCTACCGGTGTTGTTCGGTCTCAACTTCGGGCTGCATCAGCTGGTGCTCGGCGTGCGCGTGACCGACACCCTGCTCACGGGCCTGGGCACGAACCCGGTCAATTCGGTCTGGGTGGGCACGCACGTGGGGGTCAGCTTCCGCGCGGGCCGGCGCGTCGAGCTGATGCCGGAGCTGGGCATTCTGTACAGCCCGGTGCCCTTCAATGGAGAGACCGCCGATGCCAGCCGCACCGGCGCGTCGGTGATTTACCTGGGGTTTTCGATCAGCATCGCGTCAGGCGGCTGAACGCGCAAAGTGCGCCGTGTTCGTCGCGGAGCTGAGCGCTGAAGCTCATCGTGCTGAATGTCTCGAACGATCCCTCGCGTCAGCGCAGTCCTGGGCGTCCACCTCGCACCGCAACTTGCGGAAGGAACTCCTTCGTCTCAGCGAAGGGTCCATGCACCACGTCGCCCAGAATTCGACCGAGCCACCTGATGTCTTCGATGAGGGGGCGGTTCGCCGCCGCAGAGTCGCTGTGTCCGCCGAGCTCGTGACCCGCCGCCACCACGCCACCTCCCTCCGTTGGTGTTCCTCCTCCTCGAAGGCCCTCTCGCGCCCTCCGCCACCACGCCAGGCTCTCGGTTCGCCCGGTTGAACCTCTTGTTCGTCCTTGCCTGCCCCGGGAATGAAGGAGCAGTGAATCGCGTGCACCTGGCGATCGAGGTGCTGCATGAAGTCGCTGGTGCCGACCGCGGAGAAGACGCTGCCGATGACCGCGCCGAGCAGTGTGATGATCAGCGGCACCCGCGGACTCAGAGTCGCCAGAAGTGGCAATCGAACCGAGCTTTGGCGACCTATCTCTGGCTCGCAGGCGAAGTCAGAAGCGCGCCTGAACGAAGAGCTGGGCGGTGAGGGTGAGCGGCGTGAGCAGAGGCGCCACGGAGGGGTCGATCGAGAGGTCGTTGAAGTCCTGCTCCACGTCCACCTCGGCGACGACCGAAGCGAAGGACACCACTTCCCAACGAACCGAACCCTTCACTGCCAGCACCGACTGTGCGGAGCCACGGGTCGACTGTGAGAAGTAGCCATTGGGGCCGACGAGAAGAATCCTCGATGCTGGGCCCGGCGGAGGGTTGTTTCCGCCCGCCAGCGGAGGGGCCGTCCTCGACGCGTATTGGCTCACCCTGAACAAAACGCCTGGCGTGAGCTTGAGCGCCCGAAGCGACCAGTCGGCGCCGACGATTCCCATGATGAACGGGGTGGCAGTCGCCCCCTGCGCGAGCGCGATGCTCGGCGGAGTGCCAGTTCTGTCGAAGACCAGGAACGAGAATGACTGCAAGCGCGCGGTGCCAAAGAGACGCAGCTCGCGAAGGCGCACGCGCACCTGAAGATCGGCCCACGCCATGGGTTGGAGCTTTCCGCTCCCGAAGCGGTCGGGGTCCGCGAGCTGCTGCGCTCCGCCGCCAGCTTCGAGCGCGACCCACGCAGCGAAGGGAGAGCGGCGCGGCTCGGAGGCAAAGAAGCGCTCGAACCGCAGCGGATCCGTCGCGTAGGTCGTCAAGTCGATCGCCGGCCCGACGAACTCGTTCCACGTCCACGAAAGGCGCGCACCACCTGCGCCCGCGAAGAGCGGCACCCTCACGCCAAGGCTGCCGAGAGACGGGTTGAGGCCGTAGTCCAGGGCGGCTGCGCGCACTTCGAGCCGAAGGGAGTTGGAGAGCGGCGCGTCGAGACCGATGAAGAGGTCGGGACGTACTTCGTTGGTCTGGGTGAGCGGATCCAGTACCGACTTGAAGCGGCCGCTCAGGAACAGCGCCCCGGCAGTGGTCTCGACCTGACCCGTGATCATCGGGGTGATGGTCTGGGTGATCGTATTTCCCCAGGCGTTCGCCCAATCGAAGCTGGGCAATCGGATCGAAGGATTGAAGGGGATGAACTCGAGCGAGACCCGCTTGACGAAGCCCAGCGGGTGATAACCGAGCGTGAGAGAGCTCCCGAGATCGCTGAGCCCCACTGCGGCCGTCGAGCCCGTGAGCAGCACCGAGCCATGCCCTTCCACGAAGAAGCGGCCGAAGTCGCGCGCGAGCTCGACCCTTCCGTGCACGAGCGCACCGATCGAGCCTGCCTGCGTCTGCCGCAGCCGGCCGCCGACGGTGACCGCGCCGCTCACGTCGGTGGAACCCGCTGCCGCCAACACCAACCCCAGCACCCATGCGCTCATGGGCCGCGCTCTACCGTCGCTTGATCACCTTGGCGAGGTCGATGACGCGGGTGACCTCGGAGTCCTTCGCCGCGCTCTTCGTCGGCAGCTCTTCGGCAGAGACGCAGTCGAGCGGCCGACAGGTGAGCACCACCACCTGTGTTAGGTCGTTCCGAGATCGATGCCAACGATGTGAGTGCGGCGATGTTCCCGGCGCCAGCGGCGCCCGCTATCCTCGCACGATGCCTGTTGATTCGCCGCATCCACCGCCGAGCGGACAGCCCGAGACTGTCCAATTTGGACCCGAATCCTCGTCACTGCTTCTGCGGTACTTCTTCGCTCCTGACGCCGAGATCCCCGTGGACAGCCACGGGCTGCTTATCGATGAAGTGGCTAAAGTCGCACGGAGCAACGGAACCGCATTCAGACTGGATGACCTGATTCATCACAGGTTTGCTCTCCTGATTGGTCCGCCGCATTCAGGCAAGTCCTTTGGGTTAGACCGCCTTAGAATCTGGCTGGCTTGGCGGGGAGATGGGCCGACCCTTCTGCACACGGACATCAAGACCATTGGCATTCTTCAGCCGACGATACTGCCGCTCAACTGGGAGTCTTGGCGCAACTCCCGCAACCAAGGTGTTTGGTGCATCGACGCCCTTGATGAGGCCTCCCAAGGCTCACGGGCTCCACGCGCTATCGTTCAAGCACTCTCAGGCCTGTCGCCTGAAGCGCGCACCCGCATCAATCTGCTGGTCACCTGTCGCGAAAATGAACTACCGCCGCAATTCGCGGAACAACTCCAGCAGTTGCTCAACTGCGAATGCCGAACGTTACGAATCGCGGCCCCTAGCAGACGAGAGGCGGAAGAAATATGCGGAAGCTCTGCTGCGCTCGTTCAAGTCCTCGACACAATCCAACGATCTTCCCTCCAAGACCTTGCCGAGCATCCAGCCGCGCTAAGGTGGCTGGCACAACGCGATGTCGTCGAACGCGAAACGCGAGCTGGCGTTTGGCGAGGCGTGATTGGTGAGCTACTAGATCAACCATTCCACGGTGAAGCGGCCGCTCTATCGCGGCACGAGGACCGGTTCCTCGCCGCAGCAAGAATAGCGTTTATGCTGGAATTCGGCGATTTTGACGAAATCCGACTTTCCGGCTCTGTCCGCTCTGGACGCAACCCTTCGCTTGAAAGCCTATTTCAATCAAGCGAAGAGCGCGAACTCGAGGCAGCACGAGAGGCAGTCCGCTCGGGCTTATTTCAACAACTCGGCGGAAACATTCGCATCCGAAACCGACACCTCCGCGAATGGCTCGCAGCTTGGCAACTTCGCGAATTGGCAGAACCCAACCGCTGGGAACAAATCCGCGAGATACTCGGAGGAGACGACCTCTCCGACACGTCCGGAAACAGCCTCGCCCACCTTCTCCTTGAAGTGCTAGCGGAAGAAGCGAGGGGAACAAGGAGTCCCGAGTTGGTCAAATGGCTGGAGGAACGCCAGACTCGCTATGTCGAAAATCTACTGAGCGGCCTACTTAAGGCAGCGTCGGACGCGTCCTTCTCCATCGCATCTAGCGACTTGGTCAAACGAATCGTGAGATTGGCGCCGAAATTTGCCTTCGACGTTGCGCTAAGAGCCCATACAAGAAATTGGGGAACACTCAGCTCAACATCGAAGGACTTGGCCTTCTGGATCGCAGAGGCCCTCGCCAGCCCAAGCCTCATTGACGTAGCCAAATCAAGCCTCGATGACTCAGCCGAGAAGGAGGCGGCCCGCATCGCAGCACTCAGGTATCTCGATACTCTGGACGAACCAGTCGATCTGCTTGCAACAGCAAAGCGAATGCACGAATCGGCCCTAGACCGAAGCCCACGCCTATTGAGCTATGTCCTGTCCGCGGGACTGCACAAAGGAACTATTAGCGCTCAAGACGCGCTCTCCTTGGCGCCGCGCAGAGCCGCGCACGTCATCGACATCCGCGTCATACTTGAACACGAGATCGCGGAACGACTTACCATCGACACAGCTCTCGGCATTCTTGAACGACCACGCGACTACGATGATCATTCAACTCTCGTAACCAAGGCGCGTGAACTACTCTGCGCCTCGCTTCCTGTTCAACACACGAGTCGAGTAGCGAAAGCAGTCCGGGACGCAGCGATCTCGCAACAATTCGAGGCCTTGGACAACTGGCAGCGAGTTCTCGCATGCGCTCCGCAGGTTCGGCGCACCATTTACGCTGATTGGGTCGCATCCGCCGAATCGTTCGATTTGGACCACTACGTCAGTCTGAGCCTGCAGACAGATGACATCTCCTTTTTGTTCGAGGTCTTGGAGCAACTGCCAACCGTCTCAGAGCGAGTTGTCACGGACATCTACAGACTGGCAAGGTCGACGCCCGCCCCGGCAGTTGCGGTTGCTCGACTTCGAGCGCGTGCAGAATCTATCGTTACACACATCGAGGACTCGATCGCGAAGTCAGAACGCCAGATGGAAGCCATTAGGTCGCGGTACGCTCGTGAAGAGCCCGCGCGGGTCTCTCTTGAGCACATAATGCGGCAGCACTTGGCAGTCCGCACGGTGCCCAACGACCGTCTTCAAACGATTGGGTGGCTCGCATTTGGAGGGTCCGGACTTCGCCCTGACAATATCGATGGCACGTTCGACTCCCTCTCAGACGCGCTTCAGCAGACCGTTCTAGCGGAGTTGATGCGGCTCGTTGTTTCGGTCCAGCCCACAGAGGTTCCGCCAGGGAACACCATTCCAGGAACTGTGCTAACGGAAGGAGCGGCCGTAGAGGAGGCACTCCGAAGATTTGGTGCGCAATCCTTCGATGGCCCAACCGTCGCGAAATGGTTCCCCACGCTCCTGCGACTATTGGAGAACGACGACGTCATTGCCGACGCGGCGCGTTCTTTCCCGCGCGTTGCGGTGGCGGAATTTCAGTCATTGATTGAGCGCGAGATGCTTGAAGATAGTGGGAGTCTGCTTGGAGCGGTTCGTGCGCCTTCCGACTTGTGGGGTCAGGGCTTGGCGATAGGTGCCGCTAGCCTACTGCCCCGAATTGATCTCCCTGTTCGCAGCCGAGCGATTCTGCTTGATGAGTTGGTAAATCAAGCGCCGGAGTTTGCACTGCCGATAGCCGAGGCGTGGGCAACTGATGCGAACGCCGATGGACTCCTCCGTTCCGCCTCGATCAGAGCCCTTCTACAGCTCGCGCCCGGCCTCGGAGTCCGCGCACTCCAAGCAGATGTCGCCGCAAGAGGCCAGCCTGCACTCCTGGACATTGCAGACGCATTCGACTTCTTTGGCCAACGCAAGATCTCGCTCTCAACTTGGCCCGTGGAAACTCAAACGATCCTGCTAAGGCTGCTTTTTCAGCACTTCCCCGGCAGCGTGGACGACGATCGCCCGCCCCAGGAGAATCGCGGCACCGGCAATGAAGACCACGTGATCGACCTTCGGCGCCGCTTGGTTTCAACGATGATCGAAGCAAACACTGCGGAGGGGATCGCAGTCCTTGAGGGGCTGTCGGCTGCCGCTCCGCGGCTCGCCGCGTGGTTGCGTCACCGCGCAGCTGAACGACGAGCACAAGATGTCCTCGATGGAGTTCCACCCGGCCTTCCGCCCGGCAATTCCTCTAGAGGCGACCAACCAATCCCGCGGCGAAGAGGGCTCCCACTTGCTAAAATGCTGAACCTCATTCGTTCAGGGGAGTATCGCCTCGCACGCACCGCGTCCGATCTGTTCAGAGTGATAAAGGAGGTGTTGCTGCAGATTGCCACCGACCTTGCCGACGACCTCACCATCTTCTTCCCGAACGGATGGGACGAGAAGCACTCGCGTGAAGACGTCCTTCAAGCGTATCTTTGCCGGCGGCTGAATGATCTCATGCCTGGTCGCGTGATCGACCGAGAGGCATGGATGCGTCTCAACCGGCGCGTCGACCTGCGCGTTCGCGTACAGTACGCCGACCTAGGTACTTCGAGCGAGGTTCCGCTAGAAATCAAATGGTCCGACGATGACCGAACTCCCACTGCGGCAAGGGACCAACTCGGAACAAGGTACATGCTCGGCAGCGCTCAGACGCATGGCCTATACATCGTCGGTTGGAGCGGAAAGTCCGCACCCGTTGCGCTAGGGGAATCCGGACTGAAGGCAGCGATCCAGACAAACGCGGCCGAATTCGCGCGCAGCAATCCAGCATTCCATATCGAACTTGTCTGGTTGCAGATTGATGCGTCTGCGGTTAGGAGCGCGTAGCTAATCGTCAAACCCGAGTGACCGAGGCATCACCCCCCACCACGGCCGAGCCGGCAAAAGCCAATGCAGAGGATTCAAATCCTTCTGCCGCGTCACAGGAATTTATCCTGATGCTTGAAACAGCAGAAACCCTCAAAAGCAAGGCATGGCGGTGGCACTCAATTTGCGCCACGTTGGTCTTAAGCACGTCCGTCTTCGGCGGACCTGTCTCTGAGAGCACGCAGAAGCCGTCCCTCGTGGTTCAGTACTCTCATTCCGAATCGATAGTGACGGTTGCAATCTCCGACAACGCGGAGAGGGTGGCGTCATCGGACCAGACGGGGATGACGCTTGTTTGGGATCTCGCGACCGGCAAACAAATTGCGCGCCACGACACGACCGATGGATACGTAAACGCGCTGACCTTCAGCAAGAATGGCGCCGTCCTCGTTCTTGTCTCAGGCAAGGGAATGCGCGGAAGCGGCAGCACAATCAGCACGTGGCTGATCGACGAAGACCGCGAATTGAATCGTTTCCATGTCTCGTGCGCGACGGTCGTCGGCCTCGCATTAACCAAGGATGGCACCGAACTAACCGGCATATGCATTGGCGAGATCGACGAAGAACCTCCGGCCGAGGCCAGAATAGTACGTTGGAGCCAACCATCTGGATCTCCAACAAGCAGCATCAGCATTGCGATTGGACGAGTTGAGGAGCCTCAACCGGGCATGAAGCTCATCGATGAGCCGTCCGCAAAAATTATCCAGATCAATGATCGAGAGTCTTTGGTTGCTGTCTGGCCACGAACTCTCATTTGCGGAGAGAATAAGTGCGCTGAACAGAGGACATTCTCGAAATCAAGAGTTTTGGACCCGAGGGAAGTCGAGTTTGAGAGGTCGGGACGCATGATCTATGTCTGTGGGAATGCCTCGCTCAAGCGTCGTCGCGAAAACGTCGCCTACGAAGAACTATGGAGCGTCGCAGAGGGGCGCTTGCTCTGGCGTCACGTGATCAAGGGTGCATGCGGAGACACGCACATTTCACCTGGCGGTGAGTTCGTTGGAGTCAAGTTCGATTCACTCAAGTTGTATGTGGGCAAGACCGGACGCGCGATCCGGGACGTCGAACTTGCCAGCGAGTTCGCATTCTCGCCAGATGGAAGGCGGCTGGTTCTGGCGCTAGAGCCTCCCATCTTGAAGCTTGGCGTCGACGAACCTGTGAACCGCCGCTTGCAGATTCAGGATGCCTTGGGGCCTGCTCCCCTGCGTGAATTGAAAGGATACGTACGGCCGCTGCTGGCGCAGGCTCGGCTCGGAATCAACGTGGTAGTCGGTGTGGACCAAAGCGCTCAACGACGCGAACACTCGACGCGCCGTCTTCCGGATGACCCTTCTGACAACCCAGCCGAACACAGGGTCGGCCCAGCCTCACCGGGATTCGGAATGGCTCGCAGTGCTGCCGCACCCTACCGGGGGTTGGCGTTCAGCCCGGACGACGCAGAGTTACTGGTGGGAGAAAAAAACTTTGCGATCAAGCGGTGGAATCTAGGATCGTTTGAAACGAGCCTGCTCGATGGGAGGAAATTCCTTAAGGAAGATTCTACTCTCGACTTGGGTCGCGACATCTTTGACGTTAGAGGAATTTCATTCGACAAGACGGGGCAAACGCTGGTGGCCCATTCAGCGGCATTCTCCGTAATCTGGTCGTTCCCTCAAGGCACTGGTCTCTTTTCGATTGGGGAGCAACCGTGGCTCGCGTGGCAGTGGATGGAAGCCAGAGAGATGCCAATGGCAACGCAACAGTCGATTCTCAGCTCTATTGAAAGACTGAAACGGATTGACGACGACCGAAACGTCGTAGTGACCGCCTCGAAAGCCGGCCGGTTCGCCGCAGCGGGGCGGGACGATGGGCTAGTCATCGTTGCCAGTCAGGACTCGAGAATGAACGTTCGTCTCGACAGCGGCGGCGACTATGTTTCACAGCTTCTTATATCAAGCGACGAGAAACTCATTGCTTCAGTTTCGGACTCTACCAAGCTAGTCATATGGCGAACCCTCGACTGGATGTCTGTGTCTGTCGCAAGCATCGACGCCGAAATTTCTGCGCTTGAGTTCTTGGACTCTTCCCATGTTATGGTCGGTTGCGTCGACGGATCGATAACAAAAATAGACACTAAAACCGGCGAATCAATCGCGCATTTACGGTCTGACGCAACGGGTGTGGCAGGGCTTTCAATCAGTCATGACAAGCGACACCTTGCGGTAGCGGCCGTGGGTGGGGCTGTTCAGATCTTCAGCGTCCTCACGAACGAGCTTCTTGTGACACTTCTAGACACTGGGCCGGTTGACGGGTTGGCTGTCGCGCCCAATGGAGACTATGTCGGCACGCGCGGCGGGCAGCGGGCGATCGCTTGGCGATATCAATCGCGCGCCTTTTCATTCGACGAGTTCGGGTTTGAGCAGAATCGGCCGGACAATCTCATGGAGAGAGTGGGCCGGTCGCGACCCGAAGTCGTAGCCGCACTCAGGGCTGCGCTGTCCCGCATCCACGGTCCTGATCCATCGAACCGCGCTCCGGATACTCGCCCTGTCGTCTCCCTTCGCCTCGACGAGCAATTTACGACGCGCAAGGATGCAATTGATCTTCGGATCGACGTGACGGCAAACGGAGCGCCACTAGATCGCCTCTTGATTGAAGTGAATGAGGTGTTGTGGCGGTCCGAACCGATTGACGGCGCTTCCTTGACGCTTACGGTTCCGGTCAGACTTTCGGCAGGACTTAACCAAATTCGCGCGTGGGCGACGCTCAACTCAGGGGCCAGAAGTGTGGCCGCAACAGCGATGGTCACGAGCAGCGCAGCAAAGAAGCCGGGCCGCCTCTTCATTCTTGCGGTTGGCTCATCATCTGGAGTCGGCGACGACGAGTCGCCACGAAACACCGCAACCGATGCGACGCTGGTTGCCTCGATATTCGAGAAAGCACGTAGCCATTCTGCGACCACGCGTTTGGTTCTGACTGGTCCGGCTGCGACCCGGAATGAAATACTCAAGTCCGCAGCGTTGCTCGCCCAGGCCGATGTCGACGACCAAGTCGTGGTCTTCTTTTCAGGGCACGGACGCCTTATTGGGAATCAGTATCATTTCGTTACCCAAGATGAGGATGAGGACTCGGACGGCATGGATATTGGGGCAATCGAAGCGATTCTGGCCGCGAGCCCTTCTCGACAAAAACTGCTGCTCATCGATAGTTGCTTCAGTGGACCCGCTGGACATGAGGCTTTGGACGGAACCGCAGCCTCGAACACTGCAGCTGCTCTCATGGCGAACTATCTGGCCGAATTGGTGCGAGGAAGTGGCGGGGTGGTGCTGGCATCCGCCGGCCTCAGCGAACGGGCGAAGAGCGGCAACGGCCCCTCGCTCTTTGTTCAGGCAGTCCAGGAGGCCTTGGCTGGCGCCGCGGATCGCGATGGTGACGGACTGATAACTACCGCCGAATTGGGCTCCTTCGTCAGCGGAGTTGTCGCCGAACGAAGCGGCGGCTCTCAGCGTCCCATTAGTCGACGCGACCAAGTTGACTTTGACTTCAGCGTGTCTGAACGAACCAAGAAGCGCGCGACTAGTTCCGAAGCCAAAATCGGACGTTGAAGGGATCAACTGGCGCGGCGTAGAGTTCGTCGTTGGTAGTGAATGCCAGCTTTAACTCATACGCGGATCCGGGGTTTGGTTTCGCCTTTCGAAGCACAAAACTCACTGTCTTGGTCGAATTCGCATTTAGGGCAATGGGCGGGCCTCTCAGAGTGAGTTCGTGCACACCTTCTTCCAAGTCCAGCAGATAGTCCATCGGCGACGCTGCACCAACAGTGTAGGCCTTGTCAGAATCCAAATACTTGAGAGTGTATTTGACTCGCGCGATGTTGATCGCTCTGTTTCCGCTATTGACAAATGAAACGGTGAGAACCGGATCCAACAATCCAACCCACCGCGATACGAAGCTGAGAAGTTCCTGTGCCTCGCTGGGATGGGTGCTCCAGAGCACACCCCATTCTTCCCTGTTCGGCAGAAGTCCAAGCAACTTCCTGCGGCCCTTTTCATTGGAGACCAAGCCGAAGAGGTCATCCACGCCGCGGTCAATCAAGTACATCGGCGCCGAAAGCGCCATCCGACGACGGTGATTCTGCGTCGCAACGATTGCCGCCAGAACGGCCTGAATCTTGTGCCCTGAATTGTCGAAATCAGATCGCGTGACACTGCGACCGTCAATCGCCGGACAGTCCCTCGGAATGTCAAAAGCTCGACAGTATCGGATGTCCAGTCGTTCTTGGGGATCCGCCTCGCTCTCTCTGGTTGCAACGCAGCGATACGACGACCGCGACGAATCGAACTGCGCATCCGCGTAGACCGCCGTGTTCGATTCAAACCGGTTTCCATTCGCTTGGGGCGGGGCGCCCGCATCGACATCGGCAGGGACCGACTGAGCGTAGGCATTTCCGACCAATCGAAAATTGAATCCACCGCCCGTCGCATCAGAGTCGAACACCTCAGAGTTGCGCAGCAAGAATCGATACACTGCCGGAGCAGTCACCGCAATTGATAGCAAAAGATAGACAGCAGCCACCATTTGGTTCGATCTGCGCTGCGCTAGCAATTCATCGATATCTGAGTGAGCTGACTTTCGCAAATAACGAATCGATACCGCGAGGAGTGCTGCGGCCGAAAAGCCTGACACTGTGTAGACTAATGTTGTGGCGGTGAAGGGGTCGAACAGAAAGCTGATGACTCCGAAGTTCCCCAGAGGAATGAGCGCGGCTGACGCACGGACATAGTCCTTCTTGATGGCATCAGAGAGGGAGGCCCATATCGCCATGGCTTCACTCTACCCGTCCTCCTGTGAGGGGGGTGAAAACGAGGGGAAGGTGGGCATGGAGAACTGACACGCCCGTTGACGGACTTTTGCGCCGCGCTCGACGGCCCCTCAACAAAGAACAAGCTGAACAACCCGCGGAGCCGAGAGCCGAGCGGGTGACTGAGGCTCGATGGAGGGCAGCCGAAGGCGTCAGGACGAAGGTCAGCTGGAGCCGTTTGTGCCTGGGCGCGCGAGCGCCGCAGCGTGGCGGGCACACCGGTGGGGCGACGGCGGCGGTCGGCGTGAAGCGGGCGGTGGCCTTCACAACGGCAGGAGCAACTGCGGGGGAGCGCTGGGGTGCGGCAGCACCCGCGAGGGAGCGCGGCGTCAAGGTCGAGAAGCGGGGCCTCGGCCTGCTTGCGCGTCGAGTGGACGCCCCTGACGGTGCGGCGGCCGCCACAGCCGGCAGACCGAGAGCCGCAGCCGGAGACGGAGTTCGAGGAGGAGCCGTTTCGGGTGACGTCAGCCGTGGCGAGGCGGGGTGGGCGCACCTGTGGCGCGACGGCGGAAATCAGCGTGAAGCGGACGGTGTCCTTCACATCGCGAGGAGCAACTGCGGCGGAGCAGCGGCCTGAGGCCTGAGGCAGCAGCGGGGAGGTGAGCGCGACGCACCCCGCGCAGAAGCTCGTCGACCGTCACGCCGTTGGCCTGCAGTCGGGCCACGTCGAGCTCGACGCGGTACTCGCGTTCGCGCTCACCCCAGATCGCGACGTTGGCCACGCCAGGGATCGCCAGCAACTTTGGCCGCAGCGTCCACGACAGCAGCGTGCAGAAGGAAAGGTGATGGCCAAGCGTCGCTCCACGCCTTCCTAACAGGCCAGGCTGAATGCCGGCCGAACGCCACGGTCGAGAGCCTGCGCGGAAGTCGCTGGCCCGTGTGACCCGATTGGGTCGAAGCTCGCGCTTCGTATGGATCACCACCCGCCAGACGACGTGCTGGCTCGCCTCGCGGAAGGCGAGCTCGAGGCTGAGGGCGAACTGGCCGA
>JANODF010000196.1:0-7070 GCA_031412555.1 Archangium sp.
GCGTCGTTGCTGGGCCTGCCGCTCCCGCTCACCGCCGTGCAGATTCTTTGGGTCAACCTGGCCACCGACGGCCTACCCGCATTGGCGCTCGCGGTCGACCCTCCGGAAGACGACCTGATGAAGCGTCACCCGCGCGACGGCAAGGTGGGCATCTTCACCCGGCCGGTGATCGCGCTGATGCTCGCCGGTGGCGTGTGGTCGACGCTGGTGAACGTGAGCCTGTTCGCCTGGGCCCAGCAGTCGGGCCGCGGCCTCGCCGAGGCGATGTCGATGACCTTCGTCTCGCTGGTGTTGATCCAGTTCTTCAAGGCCTACAGCTACCGGTCGGATCGCCGCTCGGTGCTGCACAAGCCCTTCGCCAACAAGTGGCTCAACATCGCCGTGGGCTGGGAGTTCGTGCTGCTCTTCGCGATTCTCTACGTGCCGTTCTTTCAGAACCTGTTCGACACCTTCGCGCTGTCGGGCATCGATTGGTTGGTGATCAGCGGCGCAGCGTTCACGGTGGTGCCGGTGCTGGAGTTCACCAAGTGGCTCGAGCGGCGCGGCACCTTCGGCAAGTTGGACTGAAGCTCCCTCTCCCTGCGAAGCGGGGAGAGGGTTGGGGTGAGGGGCCGTTTGGAGTGCGGAGTCGAGCCCCTCACCCGGCCTCTGGCCGACCTCTCCCCGCTCGCAGGGAGAGGTTTCAGCTCACTTCAGCGGCCGGCCGGTCACGCTCGCCACGGTGGCCACCAGCTCGAGCGGCTCCAGCGGCTTCGACAGGTGCACCAGGAACCCGGCGCTCGAGGTGCGCGCCCGATCCTCCGCGCGGGCGAACGCGGTCAGGGCGATCGCCGGAAGATGGCTCGTCTCATCGAGGGCATGCACGCGCGTCAGCAGCTCGTACCCATCCATCCCGGGCATCGCGACGTCACTGAGCAGCACGTGAGGCCACCTCTTCTGCACGTGGGCCAGCGCTTCTTCACCGGTCTGCGCCATGCGTACCTCGGCGCCGCAGTCGCTGAGCACCCGCTCGATGAGCTCACACGCATCGCGCTCGTCGTCGACCACCAGCACCCGCAGGCCGGTGAGGTCGGCCACCCGGTAGTCGGCTGACACGTTCATCGCCTGGGGCAACGACGGCCCCTCTGCCAACGGGAGCAACACGGTGATGGTGGTGCCCCGGTTCTCGCCCTCACTGTGCGCGGTGACCGAGCCGCCGTGCAGCTCGACCAGCTGCTTGACGATGGAGAGCCCCAGCCCCAGCCCGCCGTGTTGCCGCGTGGTCGACGCATCGGCCTGTCGGAAACGTTCGAACAGGTGCGCGAGGAACTCGGGCTTGATGCCCATGCCGCTGTCGCTCACGCTGAGCTCGACCTGCGAGTCCACCCGCTTGAGGCGCACGGTCACCTTGCCTTCTTTCGGGGTGAACTTGATCGCGTTGGACAGCAGGTTCCACATCACCTGCTGCAGGCGGCCGGGATCTGCCGAGAGCGGCCCGGCGGCGGGGTCGATGAACTTCTCCAGCTGCAGCCCCCGCGCCGCCGCCGCCGGCCGCACCGTCTCGATCGCCGCGTCGATGAAACGTTCTGGCTCGAGCAGCTGAATGTCGAGGCGCAGCTTGCCCGAGGTGATGCGGTTCATGTCGAGCAGGTCTTCGATGAGCTTGGCCTGCGCGCGGGCGTTGCGTTCGATGATCTCCATCGCGTTGTTCAGATCATCACCGCTCAACGCCCGTTTTCGCACCACCTGGGTCCACCCGAGGATCGCGCTGAGCGGGGTGCGCAGCTCGTGCGAGAGCGTGGCGAGGAACTGGTCTTTGATCTCGCTCATGCGCTCGACCTGGCTGCGCGCAGCACGCTCCCGTTCGACCGCCTGCTGCGCCGTCTCGTAGAGCCGGGCGTTGTCGATGGCCACCGCCGCCTGCGCGGCCACGCCCACGATGATGCGCTCGGCGCGTTCGGTGAACACGCCCGGCTGGGGATGCCCGAAGAACAACCCGCCCAGCGTCTGACCCGAACGCGAGATCACCGGCACCGCCAGGTAGCTGCAGACCGGCAGGTGGCCCTGGGGCATGCCGTGGTGGGGCGCCATGGTGCCGTAGCGGGGATCCCGGGTGATGTCGTTCGAGCGCACCACCCGCTCACCGCGGAAGGTGGGATCGAAGAGGGGCGTGTTGCGCGGCAGCCCGAACTTCCCGAAGGCGGCGGGGGGTGCTCCGGAGAGCGCGGAGAGGTTGAACGACTCTCCGGCCTGGTCGATCACGTTGTAGAAGAACGCACCGAACTTCGCCCCCGAGACCTCGGTGGCCGCGTCGGTCACCCGCTGCACCAGCGCCTGGAGATCGAGCTGCGAGCCGATCGCCGCGCCGGTCTTGTTGATCAGCTCCAGCACGCGCGACTCGTCTTTGAGCGCTTCTTCGATGCGTTTGCGATCGGTGATGTCCTGCACCACGCCGATGGTGCCCAGCAGGGTTCCGTCGGCGCCGTAGCTGCCGCGCCCCTGGGCCGCCATCCAGCACAGCTCGCCCGAAGGCCGGAAGAAGCGGTACTCCAGGTCGTAGGAGGTGTGGTGGGTGATCGCCTCCTGCACGCCTGCGACGATGCCGGGGCGATCTTCTTCGTGGATCAGCTCGCGCAGCGCGGCGCGGGTCACCACCGTCGAGGGCTCGACCCCGAACGCCCGGGCGGCCGTGGGGCCCATGGTCACCACGTCGGTGATCGCGTTCCAGCTCCAGTCCCCCAGGTTCCCCAGGGCCAGCGCGAGCCGCAATCGTTCAGCCGCTTCCCGCAGTGCTTCTCTGGCGTCGCTCAGCGCGGTCTCGGCGCGTTCCCGGGCCTGCAGGATGGCGGTGGCATTTTCCCGTGCCGCCGCCCGGTGGAGTTTCTCGTCGTCGTCGTCACTGTCCTTCACGGGTCGGCCCCTTTCTCCAAGGCACAGGCGCGCAGAAGATCATCGAGAAACAGCCGTTCGGGCACCGCTCGTTGGAGTGCGGCCTTCGAGTAACGGTTTGCAGCGTGCGGGAAGCGAAACGCGCTCCACGGAAGTGGGTACAGCGGCTCCCTCTTCTGGCAGCGTTGATCAGCGGGCGGACGCCGAGGTTCTTTTGTGAGCAAAACGCGGCTTCACGCTCTTACGATTCACCCCGTCGCCAACGCTCGGAAGCCCATGCAAGCCAAACGTCCACTCGCTCGCGTTCTCGTCATCGATGACAACAGCGACATCCGCGAGATGATCCGCACGGTGCTCGTGCACGCTGGTTACGAAGTCACGCTCGCGGTGGATGGCGGCAAGGGCCTCGAGGCGCAACGGCAAGAAGCGTCTGACCTGGCGATCACCGACATCTTCATGCCGCAGCAAGACGGCATCGAGACCATCGGGTTGTTGAAGAAGGAGTTCCCCAACACGCCCATCATCGCGATGTCAGGGGGCGCGAAGTTCGTCACGCGGCAGACCAGCGTCGACTACCTGGCGACCGCTCACAAGTTCGGTGCGGATCGCCTGCTGCGCAAGCCCTTCGACATCGACGAGCTGCTCAAGGTCGTTCAAGAAGTGCTCGCCCCGCACTGAGTCCCCTCTCCCTTTGGGAGAGGGTCAGGGTGAGGGCGAAACCACACTCACCACGGCATCAACATGCCGCTGCTCTTCTTGTAGGCCGCCCACTCGGGGTAGCGCGACATGCTCGCCTCTTTGCGCACCATGTTGGGCACGAACACGCCCAGCCACACCCACGCCAGCACCACCCAGGGAAGCCAGTGCATCGCCAGCAGCGCGAAGCTGCCGTAGATCATCATCTCGCCCAGATAGTTCGGGTGCCGCACGCGCGCGAAGAAGCCGGTGGTGATCAGCCCCTTCTTCACCTCGAGGGTGAAGAACTTCTGCGCATCGCTGGCCATCATCACCACCGCACCCAGCGCGTAGACGAGCGTGGCCAGGAACAACAACCACACGGGCGCTTCGATGCGGCGGGTGACGATCAACACCGGTGCGACCCAGTACAGCCCCAGCACGCCCACCCACATGTTGAGCGCACCCGCGAAGGTGATCTTCTTCTCCCAGTTGGGATCCGGAAAGACGCGGTCTTTCAGCAACCAGCACAACCCGTAACTGCCGTGCAGCGCCGCGTATGTCCACGCGGTGGGAGTCCAACAATCGAAGTGCCACATCAACGCGAGCACGAAGGGCAGGGTGCCGCCCTTCTGCAGGTTGATCACCCACGCGGCCTTGAGCACCCGGGGGCCACCGAGCAGATCATCCGACAGGTGATCCCTCAGCTTGAGCCAGCCGTCGAGCGCGCTCATTTCACTGGCTCCGTGAAGACCACCGCAGGTTGGCCGGATCGAGCGTGAGCACCGTCGTCTTGTCGGGCATCACCGTGGCCTTGAAGGTGGTGACGGTGCCGTTCTCCAGCTTCACCTGCACCTTGTACACACCACTGGAGACCTTGCGGTTCATCGGAGGCGTGCCCCACTCCTCGCCCTGCACGGTGATGATGTGGCGCGCGGTGTTGTCGCCCACGCTGACCACCAGCTTGCCGGTGCCTTCGGGGATCGGCTCGTCTTTCGGAATGGGAGGCGGGGAGTCGACCTTGTCGGGCCTCTCGGTCTTCTCGACCGGCGGCTTCACCGCGCCCACCACCTTCGGTTTGATCACCTTCGGCTTGACGGTCGGCGTCGCCACGGGCGGCACCACCTCTTCCACCTCGATGGTCTCTTCACCCGCATCGATGGGGGGCTGAAGCTTCTCGGCGAACAACAACGGCGGGTCGCGGGGCGGATCCACCCGGGCGACCACCTTCGGCTCCACGCGAGGCGGCGGAGGCGCCACCACCAGCGGCTCACTCGAAGGGCCCAGCAGCGCGAGCGTCGCGCCTACCCCGAGCGCCACGGCCAGCGCAAAGGCCCCGATGAGCAGGCCGCGGTTCTTCGACGGTGGTGCTTCGTTGAGTGGAGGCAGCCGCTCGGTGGAGTGCCGCTGCCGCTGCGGGGGCAACGAACGCACCGAAGAAGCCTGTGGGGCGGGCGTGGCCATCGGCGAGGTGACCGGTGCGCGGATGGTGATGCTCGGGCCCGCGCTGATTCCGGGGAAGGCCGACATGCGGCTGCCGCCTTCCGCGGTCACTTCGCCGTCGTCATCGAGGTACCCCATCAGGCTCGATTGCCCGATGCGGATGTGCGCGTCGAAAGCGGCCCGCTCCAGCGCTTCACGCATCTCGCGCGCGGTCTGGTAGCGGTCCTCCTGCTTGACGCCCAGCGACCGTTTGACCACCTCGTAGAACCCGTCGGGCAGCCCCGGGTACACCTCTTCGAGGTTCTTCCACTGACCGCGCACCAGGGCCGCGTGACGCTCGCCGTGGTTCTTGTGTTCGTCGAACGGCGTGCCGCCCGAGGCGAGCTTGTAGAGCGTGACGCCCAGCGAGAAGAGATCGCTGCGGCCGTCGAGCTTCTTGCCCATCGCCTGCTCGGGCGAGAAGTAGCCGGCTTTGCCCTTGGTCACGCCGGGCATGGTGAGGTTGCGGTTGGTGGCCGCCTTGGCGATGCCGAAGTCGATGAGCTTCAAGCTGCCCGAGGTCGACAGCAGCAGGTTGTGCGGTGAGACGTCGCGGTGCACCAGGTTCGCGTGACCGCTCTCCACCTTGAGCGCGTGCACCGCGTCGAGCGCGGAGCAGCAGAGGATGCCGATGGAGAAGAGCGCCTCGTCGGAGAAACGCTCGTCGTGGCTGCGCAGCGTGCGATTGACGGTGGCCAGGGTCTCGCCAGCCACCAGCTCCATCGCCATGTAGAGCAGGCCGTCGTCGCTCTCCCCCACCTCGTAGATGTGAACGATGTTGGGGTGACTGAGCGTGCAGGCGGTGCGCGCTTCGTCGAGGAACATCTCCCGGAAGTCGGCCGACTCCGAGTACTCGGGGCGGATCACCTTCACCGCCACCGGCCGCACGATGCCGCCCGTGAGATCCTGCTCCGCCCGATACACCTCGGCCATCCCGCCCTGAGCCACCAGGCGGGAGATGGTGTAGCGACCGACTCTGGTACCGGGTTCGAGCGACACAGCGTGGGGCTCAGCGTACCTCGAAAAGCCCCATCCTCTTCACGGTGCCGGTCCGCTGACCTGAACGGACATCGAGCCGTTGGTGATGTTGACGCACCGGCCATTGGCCACCGGCATGTCGACGGTGCTGATGACCCACTCGTCGAACCGAACGCCAGAGATGGATCCCGAGAAGGTGCCCGTGGTGCCACGCGGCGCCGCGGTGACCGTCATGTTGCCCGTTCGGCCGAGATACTCGCCGCCCGAACACGTGTTCGTCGCGAGGTCGCAGCCACGGCGCAGCACCGCGCAGGAGTTGCAGGTCGCATAGGTGAAGCCTGCGAGCGGACGGGTCACCGGGAGCGTGGTCGAGGTGGTCCACCACAGCTCGAGCTGGAGGATGTCGACGAGGCCGGAGCTTCCATTCGCGCCGACGCCCACGGTGTTGGTCTGGCCGCTGTAGCTGCCATCACCGAGCACCGTGACGAAGTTGCTGATGGTCGCGCAAGTCGTGGTGCCGCCGCCACCGCCGGTCGGAGCGCCGCCACCGCCCGTGCCGCCGCCCGTGGGAACGCCGCCGCCGCCGCCACCCGTACCCGTCGAGCTGAACGTGGTGAGGGCCGACTGGCACGAGGGGCTGATGCTGAGCAGCACGGAGCCGCACTCCTGGAACCCGGTGACGGTCGCGCTCTCATTGCCACTGGTGCAGTTGGGCACGCTGCTCAGGCAGCTCGTGAAGCTCGTGATCTGGTTCTGATCAGCCGTGTTGCACGCACTCAGGCACATGGAGGAGAGGCTGGGCGCCGCGTTGAGCTGGATGCCGCCGCTGGGGCAGGTGCTCCGGCCGGCCATCAATGCGGCGTACCGGTTTCCGTAGGTGGTGCACGCGTTGGTCGTGCCGCCGCCGCCGCCGGTGGGCGTACCACCGCCCGTGCCGCCGCCCGTCGCCGTGCCGCCGCCCGTACACGTGACGCCGCCCGTTGCGGTGCCGCCGGCCGTACACGTGCAGCCGACCGTGCACGAGTTGAAGACACTGCAGGGCATCGAAGCGCTGGTGGAGTAGGTGG
>JANODF010000197.1:0-2981 GCA_031412555.1 Archangium sp.
CCCCTGATCGCGCCACCCAACGCATATGGTTCCCCCGTGAGTCAGCACCTCAAGCTGGGAAGCCTCGAGCTCTCGAGCCCCTTCATCCTCGCCCCGATGGAGAGCGTCTCCGACTGCGCTTACCGGCGCGTCTGCTGGGATCGGGGGGCCAGCCTCACCTGGACCGAGATGATCCGCGCGCGCGGCCTCGCCCGGAACAACAAGAGCACCCTCGAGCTCATCGACACCTTCGATCCCGAAGTGCTCACCGGCGTGCAGCTGATGGTGGCGAACGAGAAGGAGCTCTCCGAGGCGTTGGAGAAGCTCGAGAAGCCGGTGGCGCACTTCAAGAACATCCGCGCGATCGATCTCAACTTCGGCTGCCCTTCGCCTGAAGTCATTCGCATCGGGGCCGGGCCTGCGCTGCTCAAGCGGCGCGGCAAGCTCGAGACGATCTTCAAGACCCTCGCGGAGTGGAAAAAGAGCACCTCGCTGCCCATCGGCGCGGTCGGCGCGAAGATTCGCCTCGGCCTCAACCGCATGGAGCAGGATCAGAAGGTCTACCTGCCCATCGTCGAGCTGGCGAACGAGCACCTCGACTACCTCACCATTCACGCGCGGCATGCCCGGCAGAACAGCGCCGACAAGCCCACCTGGAGCGCGATCGCCGAAGCGCAGGCGCAATCGAAGATCCCGATCATCGGCAACGGCGACATCGTGACGCGTGAAGACTGGGATCGCCTGTCACGTGAAACCGGAGCAAGCGGTGCCCTCATCGCGCGAGGTGCGATCAAGAGCCCGTGGGTATTCCGCGGTCTGCGGGGAGAAGGTTCAGGCCAGCCGACGTCTGACGCCGAGCTGGATGCCGCCGAGGCGCAGTACCTCACCCTCGCCGAACGGTACGGCTCGAAGCCCAAGTTCCGAGAGTGGCACCAGGAAGGTTTTCGCCGAATGAAGGCCCGCCTGCACGGTGACGCGGACAAGGGCCCCGCCCTGCCCGCCAACGAACACATGCAGTGATTCAAACCTCGGGAGACGGCTCGGGCTCAGCCTCAGCCTCAGCAACTCCCTCTCCCCGAGGGGGAGAGGGCTTGCGGGTCGTGAGCCTGTCGACGATCACGAAGATCAACGGCGTAAAAAACAACGTCAGCACCGTCGACAACGCCATCCCGCCGAACACCGCTGTCCCCAGCGATCGCCGCGCCGCCGAACCCGCCCCCGTCGAGAGCGTCAACGGCAACACGCCCAACAGAAACGCAATCGACGTCATCAGAATCGGCCGCAACCGCAGCTCACACGCCCGCCGAGCCGCCGCGACCGCTTCCTGCCCCTCCACCCGCAGCCGCCGCGCCAGCTCGACGATCAGAATCGCGTTCTTGCTGGAGAGCCCCACCAGCATCACCATGCCCACCTGACAGAACACGTCATTGGGCAAGCCACGCAGCGCCTGGGCACTGAGCGCCCCGAGGATCGCCAAGGGCACCGTGAGCACCACCACGAAGGGCAACGTGAAGCTCTCGTACTGCGCGGCCAGCACCAGGAAGACGAACAACAACCCGAGCACGAAGATGCGCCACGTCTGGCCGCCCGACTCGATCTCCTCCTGCGACAGACCCGACCACTCGAAGTCGAAGCCATCGGGCATCGCGTCACGAGCCACCTGCTCCATCGAGCTGAGCGCCTGACCTGAGCTGAAACCCGGAGCCACCGAGCCACTCACCTCCACCGAGCGGAACAGATTGAAGTGATTGATCACCTGCGCCGAGATCGCCGGCGTCACCTTCACCAGGTTGTCGAGCGGCACCATCGCCCCCGTGGCCGACCGAACGTAGAGCGCGCCGATGTCTGCGGGCTCATCACGCGAGGCCGCATCGGCTTGCACGTAGACCCGGTACGCGCGGTTGGCGAAGTCGAAGTCGTTCACGTACGCCGACCCGAGCGAGACCTGCAGGGTACCGAACACCTGGTCCACCCCGATGCCCAGCGCGCGCGTCTTCTCGCGATCCACCTCGACCTTCAGCTGCGGATCATCGGCGGTGAAGCTGCTGAACGCACCGGCGATGGCAGGCGCGCTCGCGCTCTTCTCCATGACCGCGCGAGCGGCCGCTGCCAGTTGGGGAAGCGTGGCCTGCAGCGTGCGGTCTTCGAGCTGCAGTGAGAAGCCGCCGACCGATCCAACGCCTTCGACACTGGGCGGAGGGAAGGCCATCACCATGGCGTCGGTGATCGCCCCGAGCGGCTCCTGCAACCGGCCGAGCACCGCGCCGACCGAGTGTTCCGGGCCCTTCCGCTCCTTCCAGTCCTTCAGGTTGATGAAGAGGATGCCTCGATTGGGTCCACTGCCGCCGAACGAGAAGCCGCCGACAGCGAACACGCCGCTGACCTCGGGCTGCTGATGGAGCACCGCATCGACCTGCTCCAGCACCTTGCCGGTGCGCTGCAACGAAGCGCCATCGGGGCCGTTGACGATCACCAGGAACCAGCCCTGATCCTCCTCGGGCACGAACGCGGTCGGCACGCGGGTGAACAGCTGCCAGGTGGCCAGCACGCACACCAGAAACACCACCATGCCGGCCTTCGGCCAAGCCAACACCGTGGCGAGCGCACGCGCATACCCGCGCTGCAGCGCGCCGAGCACCCGATCGACCAGCCGGTACCCGATCCACTTCTCTCCGCTGGGATGCCGGAGCAACAAGGCCGACAAAGCGGGCGTGAGCGTCACCGACACGAACGTGGAGATGGCCACCGAGAACGCGATGGTGAGCGCGAACTGTTGGTAGATGATGCCCGTGCTGCCGGGGAAGAAGCTGACCGGCACGAACACCGCCACCAGCACCAGCGAGATGGCGATGACCGGGCCGAACACCTCCTGCATGCCGGTGATCGCGGCCTGAAGCGGCGTGATGCGGTGATCCTCTTCGAGGTGACGCGAGATGTTCTCGATCACCACAATAACATCATCGACCACCAGGCCCGTCATCACCATCTCGCTAATGCTGGTG
>JANODF010000198.1:0-4170 GCA_031412555.1 Archangium sp.
CTGCCGGGCACGGTGATGGCGAGCCCCGCGGCGGTGGCCGCCAGGCCGAGGTGGAGAAAGCCGCTGATGAGGAAACCCAGCCGGGTGGCCAACGCCGGGAGCCCTCGGCCCTTGCGATCGAGATCCTGAATCGCCTGCACCGCGCGCCAGACGGCGAAGGCGACCAGCCCCAGTGCCAGCAGAACCGGCCGACTTCATCGACCGCGCCTGGCGGGATCGGTGGTCTTGCTGCCTGAGCCCATCGCGGCCAACACGGCGAGCACCTCGCACGCGCGCAGCGCAGTCGGTGTTCATGACGCACGAGTGTGGGGTGCACGACGAGATTGAGGCAGGCGCGCAATTCCGAGGGGCTCGATGAAGGCGCGAAGAGCATGCTCTACGCCGCGCATGAGTCGACGCCGGAGACCCGCCCGCCCGCCACCAGCACGACGCCGCCCAACGATGGGACCCGGCTCGGAGGCCTCTGCGACGCCGATTTACTGCGAGAGGTCGCTCGTCGATGGCTTGAGAAGGGGACGTCGACAGACACCATCGAGGAGTTCACCACGGCCGCGCCACGGGACCTGGCGCGGCGTGGACGACCCGTTGCGTCGACGCCTCACCGGCGCTGCTCTTGAACCTTGAGGTTGGGCCGTCGGTTTGCGGCGGACTCATCGAAGAGCACGCTCGGGGAGCGCGAGTGCGAGTGCGACTATGCGTTTTTGCAGGTCAGCCTGCTCGCAAGGAGACGTCCCGAGGGCGGATGCGCTGACCTGCAGAAACGCATAGGGGCCTTCACCCGTCCCGAACCCAGCTGCCAGCGCGATGCTGCAGCGTTGCTGAAGGAGCGAGGCCGTCCTGTCGGCGGGGCCTCTGCGCGGCCGACGCGAGTTCCTCGATGTCGAACTTCCCCTTCCGGCGGCATTCGCGAGACGCAGGAGATGCTCGAACTCTGCGCACGGCACAGGCTCGGCGTCGAAGTGGTCGCGGCGAAGCAGATCAACGAGGCCTCCGAGCGCATGATCAAGAACGACGTGCGCTACCGCTTCGTCGACGCCAAGACCTTCTGAGTCGGCCGCCGACTATTCGTAGGTCGGCTCGAAGAGGTACCCCACGCGCAACATCACCTCGCGGCCCAGCGCGGGCAGCGGCGCGTGCCCACCGGTGTAGGGCTGTACGAAGCCGTAGTTGGTGCCGAACAGGTTGTAGACGCCGAGGCTCAGGTTCAGGCCCTTCACCGGCACGTCGTCGATGCGCACCGCAAAGTTCGCCAGCACCTGCGTGGGAATCGAGGTGGTGGTGTCGTTGCCCATGTCATCGAGGGGCCCCAGGGCCACCCTGGGCCCGAACACCAACACCGTCGGCGCCAACGAGAGCCACTTCACCGGCTTGACCGAAGCGGTCACCATCGCGCGGTGGTTGGGCGCGGCGAGGAACATGTCGGTGCGGCCGGGCGCCTGGTAGTTCGGTACGTCGACGGCGAGCGTGGGCACGTAGAGGCTGTAGTTGGCGTTCACGTAGCCCCACTTGCCTCGAATGCGAAAGGCGACCTCTGCGCCCGTGGTGCCCTGGCGACCGAGGTTCAGGTAGCCCTCGGCACCCGTCGCGGGGTCGCTGGTGTAGGCGATGGGGGCATCGATGCCGATGTTGAAGACGTTGGCCGAGATGCGCGCACGCTTGGTGAGGTCGACGCTGCCCTCGAACTCGAAGACGGTGGTGCGCTCGGCGCACAGCGGCTGGCACTGCGGCGTGGTGCTGGTACCGAGGTTCAGGTTCTCGATGCCGGGCCAGCGAAAGGCGAGCGAGAAGAGGCCCTTCAAGTTGACCGGGCCGAAGCTGCGGAAGATGACCGCGCGCGGCACGAGCGCTCCACCGACGGCGCTGTTGTTGTCGTAGCGAGCGCCCGCGGCGACGTTGACGATGGGGTTCTCGCTGAAGAGCTCGACGAAGCCACCGAAGGTCCGGTAGTCGATGGCGTTGGCGCCCGCGAAGCTGGTCTGCAGGCCGACGTCAGCCGGGCCGTTGAGCTGCGCGTTGTCGAACATCGCGTCGCCGCCCAGGGTGATTTGCAGCTCGTCGATGGGCGCCCAGCGACCAATCAACCGCGCCCGCAGTCGGCGCGCCGTCTTGTCGTAATACGACTCGCTCTCCTGGTTCTGGTCGGTCCACGGGCGCTGAAAGGTGACGTTGATGCGGGGAATGATCTCGATGCGCTCGGTGGGGTGGAACTTGCCGATGAGCTTCAGGAAGAGGGCAAACCCAATGAGGTTGACGATGACGACCGCGCCCACGATGGCGACGACGAGCTGCTTCTGGTTCATGAGGTCGAGAGCCGGCTACGAGAGGAGGTACCAGAACAGCGCAGACCCGAGCACCAACGTCGCGCCCAACGTCAACAGCAGTGCAGGCGAGAGCGAGGCGCTCACCGGGGCTTGAACGTCGATGGTGATGCCATGGCCATCAGACAGAGACGGCAGGTCGTCGTCCTGGGCTGGCGCCAGGGCCACCCCTTCGGAAACCCCGCTGCCCGGCATGAGGTTGACGCCTGGCTGCGAGCCATCTCGGGGGAAGAGCGTGTTGACCACGCTGGCGAGGTGGCGACCGCCCGAGCATCGCAACGACATATCGGCGCTTAGCCCAGTGAGTGCGCGCAAGGGGTTCTCCGCTGAGCCGCGGAGTGGACCATTGGGCGCCGAAGAAACCTCGTTTCCTCGATTCGATTTATTTCTGCTGAGCGCCCGGCGGCGTCGCGGGCAGCGTCACCCTGAACAGCGCACCGCCGGTGGGTGCCGCGTGGGCCGACGCGTCGCCGCCGTGGGCTCGGGCTGCGTGCTGCACGAAGGTGAGCCCCAGCCCGCGGTTGTTCCCGCGCGTGTGACTGGTACCGGGCACGACCTGCGCGTACTTCTCGAAGATGCGCTCCCGTTCCTCGGGGGGAATGCCCGGCCCGTCGTCGGCGACCTCGAGCACCACCTGCGAACCCTCGTCGCGCACCGATACCCTCACCAGCTGGGCTTTGCGCATGGCGTTGTCGATCAGGTTCTCGAACACCCTCAGGACGAGATCGGGGTCCAGCAAGGCCAGCACCGGCTCTGCGGGCAGCTCGAGCACCAGTTTCACTTCGCGCGCGCGGGCGACCGCTCGTGCCAACCCGACCGCTTGGGTCGCCTTCACACACAGGTCGACAGGCGCGACCGAGACGGGGAAGGAATTGGTCTCGAGCCGCGAGCTGTCCATCAAGTTGGTCAGCATCGACTGCATCTGCCGGGCCGCCTCCAGGCCATCCTCGACCGCCTCTGTCGCGTCGGCGTCGTCTCGCACCACCGAAGAGAGATAGCTCAGGTTCGAGGTCATCACCGACAGCGGGCTCTTCATGTCGTGAACGATCATTTGCCCGAGCGTCTCGCGCATCACGGACACCGAGCGTTCGTGCGACACGTCGCGGATCACCAGCAGTCCATACGGGCGCGCGTCGGCCTCGAACGAGCTGAGGTGCACGTGCACCTCGCGCGGCGTCGCGAGGAACGGAAATGGGAAGGAGAGCTCTGCTTCGGCCGAGAGCGGGCCTTTCCCGATGCGCTCGCGGAACTGTCCCGCCAGGTGCGGCACGTCCATGCAGTAGCCGTGCACTTTGAAGAAATCGGTCCCCAGAACGGACTCGCGGCGGCGTCCCGTAAGCAGCTCTTCGACCCGGTTGTAGACGACGGCTCGACCCGCGGCGTCGAGCACGATCACCCCAATTGGCAGGCTGTCGACCAGCCGCGAGAACAATGAGAGCTGTGCGTCAGGCTCGTCCACGAGTTTCCCCAAGCGCGAATCGACGACCGATTCAGAAGTCGTCATCCGACTCAACCGAACCGAGCCCGTCAAGCAGTGTCGCCCAATCGATTCAATGCATACAGTCGTTTGTCGGGTGCCCCATGCGCGGGCCAGTGCTGATCGATTTCTTCGCTGCTCGGGGCTGCAAGGTCAGCCTCAACGGCAGCGTCGGCAGAGCACTTCAGCGAACGATGCGCCGGTAGCGCGCTTCGATGAACGTCATCAACCCGTAGGCCACGGTGCCCGCGGCGACCAGGCCCAGCAGCAGGTCCCCGTGCCACTGGGTGCCGATCACCTTGAGCGCCTGGCCCATGTCCTTCACCTCGCGTGCGCTCACGTTACGCGCCGCGCGAAGGAGGAACCAGCCGACGA
>JANODF010000199.1:0-6646 GCA_031412555.1 Archangium sp.
CGCATCGACTCGCTTCGATCTCGCGCATCGACGAACGGGCCTCGCTGGAAGCACTCACCACGCCGGTGATCACGCTGAGCGCGAGACAGGATCGACTGGTCTCCACCAACCTGCGTTCGCACCTCCCCGCGGCGAAGCACCTCGAACTCGATGGCCCGCACCTCCTGCTTCAAGCGCGCCCGCGCGAAGCAGCACAGTTGCTCCAAGCCCAGCTCCGCAGGCGAAGGTCCGTCAGCTGAGGCGTGGCCACAGATTCCTGCACCATCCGGCGTTACTCTCGGGGCATGCGCTCTCGAGTGTCTGACCTGCGTGGTACCCAACGCCGAACGCAACGCGCGCGGAGGAGCAGGATGGCGAGGGTCAAAGGGCGGGATGTGGTCGTCGACATGATGGAGGCCGTGGCGAAGCTCGAAGCAACGGCGACGAAGCACGCCGATCTGCTCGAATCGATCGCGGCACATGCGATGTCGACGAGCGCCGAACTGACGGCGTTGTCGGGCCGGGTGACCTTCGTTTCCAGTCGCGTCGGCGATCTGTCTGCGCGAGTTCAGGAGCTGTCAGGCCAGATGAAGGACGTCGCCCAGCGCGTCTCTGCACTCGAAGGCGACTTTCACGGTCTGGCGGAGGACCTCGTGAAATCGGCCACGCTCTCGCGAACCATGCAGACCCAGCTCGGCCAATTCGCCCGCCTCCTCGGAGAGTTCGCCGGGGGGAGCAAGAAGCGCTTCGAGAAGAAGGCCGGCTGAAAAGCAGAACGGCGGACTCCTTTCGGAATCCGCCGCCCGTACTGCCCTCACCCTGACCCTCTCCCGGAGGGAGAGGGGAATCAGCTCAGCTTGAGGTTGCCGCGCTTGGCCGCTTCGACCAGCGTGGTGCCGAGTTCGGCCGGTGAGGCGGCCATCACGATGCCCGCCGCCGTCATCGCCTTGATCTTCTCTTCGGCCGTGCCCTTGCCGCCCGAGATGATCGCGCCGGCGTGACCCATGCGCTTGCCCGGAGGCGCGGAGACGCCCGCGATGAAGCCCGCCATCGGCTTCTTCATGTGCTCCTTCACCCACGCAGCCGCCTCTTCTTCAGCGCTGCCACCGATCTCGCCGATCATGATCACGGCGTCGGTCTCGGGGTCGTTGTTGAACAGGTCGAGCACGTCGATGAAGTTCGTGCCGTGCACCGGATCGCCGCCGATGCCCACGGCCGTCGACTGGCCCAGGCCCAGGTTGGTGATCTGGAAGACCGCTTCGTAGGTCAGCGTGCCCGACTTCGACACCACGCCGATGCGGCCGGGGCGGTGAATGTGACCGGGCATGATGCCGATCTTGCACTTCGCGCCGGGAGTGATCACGCCCGGGCAGTTCGGCCCGATCAACCGCGTCTTCGAGTTCTGCAGCACGCGCTTGACCTTGATCATGTCATTCACCGGGATGCCTTCGGTGATGGTGATGGCCAGGCGCAGCTCGGCGTCGACGGCCTCGAGGATCGAGTCGGCCGCGAAAGGAGGCGGCACGAAGATGACCGAGGTGTTGCAGCCCGTCGCCTTCACGGCCTGCTCGACGGTATCGAAGATCGGAATCTTGCCTTCGAACATCTGCCCGCCCTTGCCCGGGGTCACGCCAGCGACGATCTGCGTGCCGTACTCCAGGCACTGCTTGGCGTGAAACGAGCCGGCCGAGCCGGTGATGCCCTGCACGACGACTTTGGTGTCTTTGCCAACAAGGATGCTCATGGTGATTTCTCTTTCCTTCAGGCCTTGATGGAGGCGACTGCTTTTTCAGCCGCCTGGCGCAGGTTGTCCGCGGGCGTGATGGCCAGACCCGACTTCTTCAGGATCTCCTTGCCCAGCTCGACGTTGGTGCCTTCGAGACGAACGATCAGCGGAACGCTCAGCTTCACTTCTTTGGCCGCCGCGACCACGCCCTCGGCGATGACGTCGCACTTCATGATGCCGCCGAAGATGTTCACCAGCACCGCCTTCACCGCGGGGTCGGCGAGGATCAGCTTGAACGCCGCCGTCACCTTCTCACGCGAAGCGCCGCCGCCCACGTCGAGGAAGTTCGCCGGCTGACCGCCGACGAGCTTGATGGTGTCCATGGTGGCCATGGCCAGACCTGCGCCGTTGACCATGCAGCCGATGTTTCCTTCGAGGGCGATGTACGCGAGGTCGTGCTCCTTGGCCTGGGCCTCGAGCGGGTCTTCTTCGGCGATGTCGCGCATCTCGACGACGGCCTTCTGACGGAAGAGCGCGTTGTCATCGAAGGTCATCTTCGAGTCGAGCGCGACGATCTCGCCGTTCTTGAGCTTCACCAGCGGGTTGATCTCGACCAGCGCCGCGTCGGTCTCCATGTACACCTGGTAGAGCTGACTGCAGAACTTCACGAACTTGCCGATCTCGTCGCCCTTGAGGCCGAGCCCGAAGGCCATCTTGCGGCCCTGGTACGGCTGGAAGCCGACCGCCGGGTCGACCGCAGCGCGGAGGATCTTCTCGGGGTGCGTGTGCGCGACTTCTTCGATCTCCACGCCGCCTTCGGTCGAGGCCATGAAGGTGACGCGCGCGGTGGCGCGGTCGAGCGTGAGGCCGAGGTAGTACTCCTTCTCGATGTCGAGACCTTCCTCGACGTAGAGGGTCTTCACTTCCTGGCCGTTGGGGCCCGTCTGCGGGCTCTTGAGCATCATCCCCAGGATCTTCGAGGCGTGCTCCTTCGCTTCAGCGGGCGACTTCGCGATCTTCACGCCACCGGCTTTGCCGCGACCGCCGGCATGCACCTGGGCCTTGACCACGGTCACCTTCGTGCCGAGCTCGATGGCGGCCTTCTCGGCCTCCGCGGGCGTCTTGCAGACGATGCCGCGGGGAACGGGGACGCCGAACTTCTTGAAGATCTGCTTGCCCTGATACTCGTGGATTTTCATTAAGGTCGAGAGCTCCGGTAGGCGGCTGAACAGCGCGGTCGAAATACCCAGATTGCAACGCGAAGTCTTGAAAGATCTCCGCCTCTGCGCTCGGCTCGGGCCTCCGGTGTCGGAATTGAGCGCACACCCCGTTGAAATCAGCCGTTCCACCTGCGAAGGCCCTGTTCTCCATGCGTCAACTCCACCTCTTCGTTCTCGCGCTGTCGGTCTTCGCCGTGGGTTGTAAGTGCGGAGCCAAGCCGCCCGCGCCCACGCAGCTCCTCGAAGGTGAAGCGTGTGAGAACGACGAACGGTGCGTCACCGGCCTGTGCGACGCGGCGCCGGGTTTCTCGCCGGTGTGCGTGCGCCGCTGCGGCGACGGGTGCCAGCCCACCGAAGTCTGCGTGCAGCTGACGCCCAACCGGTTCGCCTGCCAGCCCGATCAGCGCAAGCTCTGCCAGCCCTGTGCGGCCGATCTCGATTGCCCGTACCCGTCTGACAAGTGCCTCCTGGTCAACACCGAGAAGGTGTGCGGCCGCGACTGCGCGTTCGATCAGACCTGCCCCACCGGCTACCGCTGCGTGAACGGTGCGGGCGCCGACGGCACCCCGAAGATTCAGCAGTGCGTGCCAATCGTGGCGAGCTGCGCGTGCCTGGCGCGCGGTGACTTCGAGCAGCCCTGCCAGACGGTCAACGCCGAAGGCACCTGCTCGGGCCTCAAGAAGTGCGACCTCGTGTCGAACAGCGTGGTGTGTGACGCGCGCGAGGCGGCGACCGAGACCTGCAACGGCCTCGACGACGACTGCGACGGAGACACCGACGAAGGCCAGATGACCGCGACCTGCGGCGTGGGCGCTTGCGAGCGCAGCGTCGACACCTGCGTCGACGGCGGCGTGGCCAACTGCACGCCGGGCATGCCCATCACCGAGCTGTGCAACGGCATCGACGACGACTGCGACGGCGTGCTCGACAACGGCTTCGACACCACCACCACCGTGACCAACTGCGGCGCATGCGGCCGGGTGTGCATGCTCCCCAACGCGACGCCGCGTTGCGACGTGGGCGTGTGCCGCGTGCTGACCTGCAACACGGGCTTCGACAACTGCAACAACATGGATCCCGATGGCTGCGAGACCAGCGTCACGAGCGATCCCAACAACTGCGGTGGCTGCAACCAGGCGTGCACGCGACCCAACTCCACGGCGAGCTGCACCAACTCGACCTGCAGCTTCGTGTGCGCGGCGGGCTGGGTCGATCTCAACAACGATCCGGTCGATGGCTGCGAGTACGGCTGCACGTTCACTTCCGCGACCGACCTGCCCGACCTGATGTTCAGGGACGCGAACTGCGACGGCATCGACGGTGAAGTGAACAACGGCATCTTCGTCGCGCCCAACGGCGACGACATGAACCCCGGCACGAAGGCGGCGCCGGTGCTCACCCTGACCGAGGCGATGAACAAGCAGTCGCTCACCAGCAAGCGCGACGTGTACCTGGCCCAGGGCAACTACGCCGGTCCGCTCCGCATTCTGGGCGCGCAGGGCGTCAACGTGGCGGGCGCCTACCACCCGCTCACCTGGCAGCGCGCCTTCGCCAACCAGGTGACCATCACCGGCGGCAACCCCGGCCTGGAGATCGATGGGGCCAGCAGCGTGCTGGTGCAGGCGATGCGCATCGACGCGGCGAACGGAGACACCACCAACCGCAGCAGCTACGGCGGCATGATCAAGGAGTCCTCCACGGTGCGGCTCGAGAGCGTCGAGGTGCGCGCGGGCAATGGCTTGGCTGGCGCTCCCGGCGCCTCGCAAGGCACCGCCTCAGCTGGCAATGTCGGAACTGGTGGGTCTGAGGGTTGTTACAACGACCCTCGCTTATCGCCCACGAACGTGGCGATCGCGTGCAACTTCGATCTCTTCCTCGACTACTGCTCGAGCGCTCCTCCCGGTGGCGGCGGCGGAGCGAGCAGTTGCGGTGCGAACGGCGGCAGCGGCGGTTCGGCCACGCGATACAGCCCTTCGGGCACTCCCTCTGGCTCGAGCGGTGGTGCCGGGCTTCCGTCGGGCGGGTCCGGGGGGCAGGGCATCCCGGCGGGTGTCACGCCGTCGGTCGGTACCGTGTATTGGGGTGCGGATGGGGCGAGCGGCGGCGCTGGCGGCAACGGCGCGGGTGCAACCGCAGGCAGCTTCACCAGCAGCGGCTTCGTACTCGCGAGCGCGCAGAACGGCATCGCCGGCACTGCGGGCCGCGGCGGAGGCGGTGGTGGCGGCGGCGCCGGCGGCCTCGGCCAGCCCCTCGGCGGACTCTACGCCGGCATCAGTTGTTACTCCTACGGCTCGGCCGGCAGCGGCGGTGGTTCAGGCGGCTGCGGTGGCATCGGGGGAGGCGCTGGTGGCAGCGGCGGCGCATCAGTGGCCATCTTCCTCTTCAATTCCCAGGTGAGCGCGCAGTCAGTCGTGCTGCGGTCGGGCAACGGCGGCGCAGGCGGCGCGGGCGGCAACGGAGGAGGCGGAGGTGCAGGCGCGGCGGGCGGACTGTCGGGTTACGCCTCTGAGCAGGGGCAGGCCACGCGTGGCGGTGGCGGCGGTCGCGGCGGCAACGGTGGAGCCGGCGGCCACGGCGGCGGCGGCGCGGGTGGTTCGGTCTTCGGCATCGCCAAGAACACCGGCTCTCAGTGGAGCCCGACGGGCGGCTCCGTGCTGCTGGGTACTCCCGGCGCTGGCGGCACCTCTCCGGGCAGCCCCGGCGCGGCGGGCGCTTCGGGCGTGCAGACCACGTTCTGATGCGCACCCTCGCCGCCCTGCTTCTCCTGAGCACGGCGGCGAGCGCACAGGTGATCTACCGGTGGACCGACAAGAAGGGCGAGGTCCACTACACCGACGACGTCTCGACCGTGCCGAAGGGCGCGAAGCTCGAGACGACTGAAGGTGAAGAGCTGATGGTGGTGCCGGCACCTCCGCCCGCGCCCACGGTTTCCGCGCCGAAAGCGGCCCCCGTTCCGCGCGCTTTGCCGGGCCGGGTACGACAGACGGGGCCCATCGAGGTCCGGCTCACGAAGATCGACGTGCCGGTGTCCGACGTCGATCGCGCGTACATCGAGGAGTCCCTGCGCACCGCCGCCGCGTCACCCCGCCTCGCGAGCTGGGGTGGTCTGCGCGAATCGATCGAGGTGGAGATCACACCCGGAGCGCTGATGACCGGCTACTCGGGCTCGGATGCGTTCGGTCAGGCGGTGGGCACCAACAAGATGCGGCTGCGTGCTCCGAAAGAGACCAACTCCCATGGCTTCGCGCTCGACTACCCCGGCGCGGCGTTGCACGAGCTCGCACACCTGCTCGAGCATCAGCTGGCGGGGACCAGCCGGCCCGCGTGGTTCGCGGAAGGCTTCGCCTGCGTGGTCGCAGATCAGACCCGGCACGCTTCGATCGATGACATCGCCTGGTGGGTGATTCACGAAGGGGGTGAGCGGCCGCTCGAACAGCTCTTCCTGGGCAAGTGCGCCATCGGCCTCGCCTACGCGATCGCCAAAGAAGCCGTGCGCTCCCTGGTGGAGCTCGTCGGGGAGGCGGGCATCAAGCAGATGTTCGAGCTGCGTGCGAAGGGCCAGTCCTTCGACTCCGCGTTCACCCACGCTGCCGGCTTCACCGTGCAGGAGTTCGAGGGGCGCTTCATCAAGTCGCTGCGGCCGAACTATTACGAACGGGCGCGGTGACGCCGCACGCGCTCATCCCGCCGTCGCTTCAGAGCCCCCAGAGCGTTGAGAGGT
>JANODF010000200.1:0-6734 GCA_031412555.1 Archangium sp.
CTGCCGGGCACGGTGATGGCGAGCCCCGCGGCGGTGGCCGCCAGGCCGAGGTGGAGAAAGCCGCTGATGAGGAAACCCAGCCGGGTGGCCAACGCCGGGAGCCCTCGGCCCTTGCGATCGAGATCCTGAATCGCCTGCACCACGCGCCAGACGGCGAAGGCGACCAGCCCCAGTGCCAACACGATGAGGAGCGGTTTACCCGCCTGGAGCCGGCCCACTTCAGCGACCGCGCCTCGGGGATCGGTGGTCCTGCCGCCTGAGCCCATCGCGGCCAACACGGCGAGCACGCCCACCATCACGTAGAGCGCCCCGCGCGAGACGAGGCCGACGCGCGCGATGGGTTCGATGAGTGGGCGGAGTTTCATCGTGCTCTCACGGTTCTTCAGGAGCGTGGTCATGGCGAGTCATTTTTCACAAGCTCGGCGCGCGCTCGCTCGCGCGACATTTGCGGGGCCACGCACGCATCGAATGCGCCCGCGCAACTCGTTCCAAGTCAGCGTCGGTCGAGTTCGCGCAGCACGGAGACATCGACCAGGTCCTGGGGACGACCGCTCGCTCGTTTGTTCGCGATGAGTTCGGCTCTCCCGAGGAACGGCACGCGCAATGAGCGAATGGGAACGATCACCCGGCCCTTCCAGGCGCGGGCAAATGAGACGCCGCTCAGTGACGTCATGATGTCGATCGAGAGGGGCGCCACTCCGGGTGGCGATGCGCTTGGGGTGAGCGAATTGCTCGACGACCGCTTCAGCGTGAGCGCTGAACCCGAATGCCGCCCGTGCGCGTCCGACCTTCCGAGCGTTTTGCACCGTCGGCTCCACCAGCAGGTCGAGATCCTGGGTAAAGCGAGGGTGTCCTGCGACCGCCAGCGCGTGACCTCCGACGACGAGGTACCGGCATCGGGCCTTCGCCAAGCACGAAAGCAAATCGAGAAAGTCTTTCGGGAGTTCCGGACGGGTAGAGCGCGGCACGGCGAAGCTCCTCGACGGCTTGCAGGCACTCGCGAGGAGTGAGGGTCGCCAGAAAATCGGCGTTGAACTGCGCTTGGTCGTCGGTCGACCCGAGGCGAAAGAAGCGCTTCATCCGATCAGCCTAACGGCGCGGACACGCGGCAGCCAGCAGCACCTTCACCGGATCTCTGCTGCGCATCGAACACGCCTGCGCAAAAGGCTATGTCGCGCTCATGTCAGTCGGCAGTTCCGTGTTTCTGAAGCGCGCCGCGATGCCCACGTCTGCGCGGTGGGCCGCGGCCATTCGTGAGGCGGGCCTTCCGCTCAAGCTCGACGAGCACTTCGACGTGCTCACCTTCGACGGGTTTCTGCCCTGCGAGTACGAGGGCGTGGCCGCCGGCTTCGAGTACACGTTTCGTGCGGCCGACACTGCGGAACTCTCGGCCGCCGATCGAAAGCGGGTGGGCGACCGCGACGTCGAGGTCGTCTTCACCACGCACAGCGGCATGCGCGATCTCGTGTCCGCGATCGTCGCGGGCGGTGTGCTCGCTCACCTCACCGAGGGCGTGCACTGGGACCACGAGGCTGACGTGTTCAGCAGCGGGCCCGAAGCGCTCGAGTTCGCACGAGGGCAGGTGGTCGACCTTCGCGCCGATCTGGAACCCGAAGCGCCGGACCGTTCAGCGCCGGACGACGTCTCGAACTCGCGACCCGTCGACGTGGACCTCGAGGCCACCGTCGTGTTCCGCGGCGGCTCGTTGCTGACGCTCGAAACGCGCGAGCCCGCACCCCGCCGCTTCAACCTGAGCCTGGTCACCGATGAGCTGCCGAAGGCCGACCAGGTGCGCATCGTGGGTCTCTGGCACTGCCGTGGCCGTCCTGAGGTGGTGCGCCGCTTCTCGATCAAGGCGTCTGGCTTCTTCCGGAAGGCGCAGGTGCTCACGTTCGACGCGTGGGGCCGGCTCCATCTCGAACCGGGTCAGGTCGATCTGAAGAAGTGGATCGCGAAGCTGGGCCAGGTGGAGGCGGCGACCAAGATGCTCCTCGCAGGAGGCGCCGCGTCGGTGCCCCTGCTGCTGGAGGCTGCGAGCGACGCCAAACTTCCGCTCCCCACGCGGCAACTCGCGGTGGGCGTGCTCGGTGCACTCGGCCCAGTCGCAGTGGCCGCAGTGCCCCAGCTGCAGAAGCTCGCGAGCAACGCGGAGCTCGCCGGCTTCGTCGCGCGCTCGTTGAGTCAGATCAACAAGCGCTGACCTTCATGCGCCAGGTGCCGTTGCCTTCCGGCGTGCAGGCGAGCTTCACGTTCAGGAACCTGGGGATGAGCTCGAGTTGGGTGCGCGTGTGCTCCGTCGGTTCGACGGTGCGAAAGGCGCCACCACCCGCGAGCGCCATCGGAATCAGGAGCTGATCCGCCAGGTGCAGCCCGACCGGCGCGTCGGTGCGCAGCTCGCGCCGCACTTCACCGCAGGCCCGCCGTGCCACCTTCTCCGCGGTGATGCCGCGTGCACCCAGGCCGACGAACACCGCCGTCACCTGCTCGAATCGAAGCGTGAGCACCAGCGCATTGCCCGGGCCCGGTGAAGTCACCTGCTCCACGCGGACCTGCTCGTCGGAGAACCCCAGCTCTTCGCGAACGACCGCCAGCTCGCGGTGCGCCACCTTCAGCGGCACTGCCGAGACCATCGCGACCGCATCACGGCTGAGCAGCTTGCCGCGCTCCATCAGCTCGAGTGGGGCGAGCGCTCCCGGAGTCACCTTCACCTCGAGCCTCCCACCCCCTGCTGGCTCGAAGCCCGCGCGGATGAGTTTGGCCTCGACCTGCGCGCCCATCTTCGCGAGCACGGGCAAGAAGCTGTGGGCGAGGAACTCGTACGGCGGGGCGAGGCCGTTGTGGGTTCCGCCTTCGATGGTGATGGTCGTGCTTTCCCCCGCGCGCAGGAGGCCCGGCAACACCGACTGCAGCACCAGCGTCGTGCTGCCCGCAGAGCCAATGGAGAACTCGTGCGCGCCCGCGACCAACGCACTCGGGCGGAACACCAGCTCGGAAGAACCGAGCACGTCACCCTCCACTTCGGCGCGCCCCACGGCAGCCGCGGCCTGCACGCAGGTGAGGTGCTGACGCAGCAGCCCCGGCTTGGGCCGCCGCCCGCGAATGTTCACGATGCGAAAAGGCGTCTGCGTCACGAGGGAGAGACCGAGCGCGGTGCGCAGCACCTGGCCTCCCCCTTCACCCGCTGAACCATCGATGAGCAGCATGTTCGTCACCCCTTCACACAGACGACTTGACGCAGCGTGTGCACCACGTCCACCAGGGCTGCTTGTGCAGCCATCACCGCTTCGATCGGCTTGTACGCCGCCGGGGTCTCGTCGAGTACGCCCGCGTCCTTTCGGCACTCGATGCCCCGGGTCGCCACCTCGTGATCCGCCACCGTGAACTGCGCGCGCGCCGCGGTGCGGGAGAGCACGCGGCCTGCGCCGTGGCTGCAGCTCTCGAAGCTCTCCGCGTTGCCCTTGCCGCGCACGATGTACGAACGGGCGCCCATGCTGCCCGGGATGATGCCCAGCTGGCCCTTGCCCGCGCGCACTGCGCCCTTGCGGGTGATCAAGACATCCGCGCCGAAGTGGTGCTCGCGCGCGACGTAGTTGTGGTGGCAGTCGACCACCAGCTCGGTCGCCGAGAACGGAGGAATCACGCGCGTGCTGATCGCGGCCTCCACCACGGCGGCCATCATGAGGCGGCGGTTCTCGGCCGCGTACTCCTGGGCCAGGCTCACGGCCTCGAGGTACTCGGCGAAGAGCGCGGTGCCTTCTTCGAGATAGGCGAGGTCTTCGTCGGGCAGGTTGCGCGCGTGCGCCCGCATGTCTTCGCGCGCGGCCTCGATGAAGAGGGTGCCGAAGCGGTTGCCCAGCCCGCGCGAGCCGCTGTGCAGCATGAACCACACGCGGTCCTCTTCATCGAGACACACCTCGATGAAGTGATTGCCGGTGCCCAGCGTGCCGAGCTGGCTCGAGGGATCCTTGCTCATCAGCGCCGGGCGCGTGGCGAGCAGCTTCTCGTAGCGCGGAGCAAACTTCGCCCAGGTCTCCTGCTGCGCCGCCGGCACCTTGCGGAACGAGCCGCGGCCCACCGGCACGCGCATCTCGATCGCGGTCCGCAGACCCTTGAGGGAGGTCGGCAGCTGCGCCGCCGTGAGCGAGGTGCGCACCGCGCTCATGCCGCAGCCGATGTCCACGCCCACCGCCGCCGGAATGACCGCGCCCAGCGTCGGCACCACGCTGCCCACCGTCGCGCCGATGCCCACGTGCACGTCGGGCATGGCCGCCACCCAGCCGTGAACGATCGGCAACGACGCCGTGCGGCGCAGCTGATCCCAGGCGCGTTCATCCACCGGTACACCGCGTGTCCAGGCCTTGAGCGGCGCGCCGTTCGGGTTCTCCACCAACTCGTAGGTCGCAGTGTTCGTTTCCATGATCGGGGCACAGAGCAGCTGCCGTGCCACGCCTGACTTCGAGGGGAGGGGCCTAAACGTCTTATCCCATAGGCTCAAGTACGAGATGATGGGCGCATGAATGCCCGAACCAGGCCGCTGGTGATCATCGGAATGCTGGGGCCCACGCTCGACAACGGCGACGGCGCCCGCAGGTGGACCCGCTGGCGCCCCACGGTCGCGCTCTGTCAGGACCCGGCCCAGGTGGTGAGCCGCTTCGAGCTGTTGTTCGACCCCAAGTTCACCGCGTTGGCCGAGGTGGTGAGCGCCGATGTCCGCCAGGTCTCGCCGGAGACCGAGGTGCGCACCACGCGGCTCGCGCTCAAAGATCCGTGGGACTTCGAAGAGGTCTACGGCGCGTTGCACGAGTTCGCGCGCAGCTACCGCTTTCAGCCCGAGCGCGAGGACTACCTCGTGCACATCACCACCGGCACGCACGTGGTGCAGATCTGCCTCTTTCTGCTGACCGAGTCGCGGCACCTGCCGGCGCGGCTCATTCAGACGGGGCCGCCGACGAAGCGGTCGCCCGGGCCCGAAGGCACGCGCACGGTCATCGATCTCGATCTGAGCCGCTATGACCGGCTCGCCTCCCGCTTCAGCGCTGAACGAACCGAGGCGTTGTCTTTTCTCAAGCAGGGCATCGCCACGAAGAACGCCGCCTACAACGCGCTGATGGACGAGATGGAGCACGTCGCGCTGCGCACCCGCGCTCCGATGTTGCTGCTGGGGCCGACGGGGGCGGGCAAGTCACAGCTGGCGGTGCGCCTGCATCAACTCAAGCGCGCGCGGAACCTGGTGGAGGGCGAGCTGGTGCATGTGAACTGCGCCACGCTGCGCGGCGATCACGCGATGGCCACGCTGTTCGGGCACACCCGTGGTGCGTTCACAGGGGCAGCGCAGGCGCGGGAAGGTTTGCTGCTGCGCGCGCATCAGGGCGTGTTGTTCCTCGACGAGATTGGCGAGCTGGGCCTCGACGAGCAGGCGATGTTGTTGCGCGCGCTGGAGGAGAAGGTGTTCTTCCCCGTCGGCGCCGATCACGAAGTGCGCAGCGACTTCGTGTTGATCGCAGGCACCAACCGCGACCTGGTGAGTGCGGTGGGGGAGGGCACCTTTCGCGCGGATCTCCTGGCGCGCATCAACCTGTGGACGTTCGAACTGCCGGGCCTCGCCGCGCGCCGCGAAGATGTCGCCCCCAACCTCGACTACGAGACCGAACGCGCGGGGCAAACGGTGGGAACCCAGGTGACCTGGGCCCGTGAAGCCCGCGAGCGGTACCTCGCCTTCGCCACCTCGGCTGAAGCGACGTGGCCGGGCAACTTCCGCGACCTGAATGCTTCGGTGACGCGCCTGGTGACGCTGGCCGACGGTGGGCGAATCAGCGCAGCGCTGGTGGAGACCGAGATCAAACGGCTGCGCTCCACCTGGCGGGCGCCCCCGAAGGGCGATGGGCTCGAGCGGGTGATGGACCCCTCGGAGCTGGACGACTTCGACCGCGTTCAGCTCGCGGAGGTGGTGCGGGTGTGCAGCCAGTCGCGTTCGGCGTCGGATGCGGGGCGGCGCCTGTTCGCGCGTTCCCGGGCGAAGAAACGCTCGACCAACGATGCCGATCGGCTGCGGAAGTACCTCGCCCGGTTCGGGCTGACCTTCGACGAACTGGTCTGACGGCACGCGTTTCTTGATGCGATCCCCCCGCGCTGCCACAGTGCCCGGTCTCGTGGCTGCACGCTCCCAAAGACCCGGATTGACTGGCGCCATCATCATCGTGCTGCTGGTCGCCTTGTGCGTGCTGGTCGCGGTGCTCTTCGTGGTCGTGCCCAGCCAGGCAGACACCTATCTGACCGACACGCTCTGGGAGCGCGGCAAGGCCGTCGCCAAGGAGATCGAACGCAAGGTGCCCATCGTCGCGCGCGACGGCATCGACACCGAAGCGTCTGCCGAGGTGAACAACATCGTCGGTGGTGAACGCGCGATTCGAAACGTCTGGGTGCTGGCGTGTTCGGGTCAGTGCCTGCCCGACGACGTGATGGCCCAGAGCGCCGACACGTCGCTGTACACCACGCAGACCGTGCTCAAGCAGTTCAACGAGCAGGAGCAGCACGTGCAGATTCAGCTCGAGTCGGGCGAATTGCTGGTCGCCGACCCCGTGCAGCTGAAGGGTGGCCTCAAGGGCTTCGTGCTGGTCTCGCTCGATCGCGCGCGCATCGACGAGGGCCTGGCCAGCCTGCGCAAGACGCTGCTGATCGCGTTGATCGTCAGCGTGCTCATCTTCATGGCGCTGGTCGGCGTGCTCTCACGGCTG
>JANODF010000201.1:0-15548 GCA_031412555.1 Archangium sp.
GCAGGTGACGTGCTCGGGGTTGCTGCGCGGGAGCGGCGTGCGGCAGCTGGGGCAGAGAACGTTCATGATCTCTTAACCTCTCCCTGCGCAGCGGGGAGAGGTCGGCTGAAGGCCGGGTGAGGGGCCCACCTGCGTGCCTCGAAGGCCGCTCACCCCGACCCTCTCCCCGCTTCGCAGGGCGAGGGGGATTCCGCGAGCCAGTCGATCTTGTACTCCTCGAGTTTACGATCGAGCGTCGGCCGCGAGATGCCGAGCGCTTCCGCCGCTTGCGCCTTCACGCCACGCGCACGTTTCATCGCGAGCGAGATCTGCTCACGCTCCAACGCCGCGATCAGCTCACCCAGGGTGCGCGTGCCCTCCGCAGACGCGCGGCGCGCACCGGGCGCCACCAGCTCGGGAGGCAGATCCGCCAGCGTCACCTCCGACTCATCACTCTTGAGCACCAGCGCCCGCTCCAGCGCGTTGGCCAGCTGCCGCACGTTGCCGGGCCAGGAATATGCCGTGAGCGCCTGCATCGCCTCAGCGCTCACTTCGGGCGGCCTGCGCCCCAGCGACGCCGAGTGCCGCGCGAGCAGCCGGGCTGCCAGCGCAGGCACATCGTCCGCACGCTTCCGGAGCGGCTCGAGCGCGATGCGCACCACGTTGAGCCGCCAGTACAGGTCGGCCCGAAAGCGCCCGGTGTTGATCTCTTTCTCGAGATCCCGATTGGTCGCACACACGATGCGCGCATCGACGGTCGAAGGCGCGCGCCCACCGACGCGCAGCACCAGCTTCTCCTCGAGCACACGCAACAACTTCACCTGCAGCTCGAGCGGGAGCTCACCCACTTCATCGAGAAAGAGCGTGCCGCCATCAGCCCGTTCGAACACGCCGGCGTGTTGCTGAGAGGCGCCGGTGAACGCACCCTTCTCGTGGCCGAACAGCTCCGACTCGGCCAGCTCGCGCGGAATCGCGCCGCAGTTGAGCGCCACGAAAGGACCCTGCGCGCGTTTGCTGCTGCGATGAATGAGCGCGGCGAGCTCTTCTTTACCGGTGCCACTCTCTCCGGTGAGCAACACGGTCGAAGTGGTGGGAGCGACCTGCCGCGCGATGCGCACCGCTTCTTTCATCGAGGCGCTTTGCGCGACCAGCTCTTCCTTCACCGGCGCCACGCTCGAGGGCATCGCGCGCAACGACGGCGCGACCGCGGTGGCCAGCACGGTGGCGAGCGCGAGCTCTTTCGAGTCGAACGGCGTGGAACGCGCTGCGAAGACCACCCCGGCGGTTCCCAGCGGAGAGACCAGCGGCGCACACAACACGAACGCGCGGCGACTGCTCACCCGGGTGGTCTGCTCGTCTCGCAACGCGCGCGGCTGCGCTTCTTCCACTGACACCGCGCGTTGTTGTTTCACCGCGAGCTCAGCCAACGCCGGGTTGATCGACATCACCACGCCCGAAGGAATGCCCACCCACGGCCGCAGCGCACCTTCCGCGGTGCGTGTGCAGAGCAGCACCTCGTCACAGGTCAACCCGGCCAGCACGGCGCGCGACAGTTTCTGCGCCGCATCATCACGGCTCGCCGCGAGCGCCGACTCGAGCATCAGCTTGCCCGCCTGCGCCCAGGCATCGGGGTTGGGGCTCTCCGCAGCCGAGGTGGTCAGGCCGAGCGTGCTGGCCCTGCTGGTGATCAACGTCGAGTCACCATCGCGCGCGAGCAGGGCTTCGACGTCGGGGGAGTACACGACGAGCGTCTGGCCGATGCCCACCGTGTCGTTGGGCGCGAGCACGTGAGGGCCGGTCAGCCGCTCGCCGTTGACCCAGGTGCCGTTGCGCGAGCCGAGATCCCGCACCACCACTGCGGTGCCTGATGGTTCGAAGACGCAGTGTTCTCGCGAAACCTTTTCGTCGATCAGCTGGAGATCCGCCTCGACGCCACGCCCCACCACCAGGCGCTGATGCACGTCGCGCGTCACCCCACGGCGGGGCCCGAACAACACGGCGAGGCGGGGAGTCGAAGGATTCACGAGGCGGGGCGCATCGTCACACGGTGTGGCGGCGTGCAACACGACGTTACGACAGCCGTCGAGCGTCAACCGGTTCCCCGGCGCGCAAACGGCTGGATCGCCGGTGCTTTCCGCCCACCGGGCCGCCCGTACGAGGGCTGCATTGCACAGGGGGATGCTCGCCCTGCTCACCTTGTCGTTGCTCTCTTCCACGCCGTGTCCTCCCGGTCAGCCGATCGAAGGGGGTGAGCACATTCGCCTCACCACGCGGCGCGGTCCTGTGCACCTCTGGTGCCGAACGGGCAGCGAGCCGCAAAAGGTCGTCGTGTACGTGCACGGCTATCGCGATGACGTCGACTCGGCGTTCACCAATCACCAGCTGGCGGCGCAATTTGCGAAGTCGGAAGTGGATGCGTTGTTCATCGCCGTGGCGGCGCCGAGTGGTGCTGATCAGCCCGTGGTGTTCGGAGATCTCGACGAGCTGCTCGAGTGGGTAGGGGCCCCCGTCGCCGCGCCCGTGTTGGTCATCGGTCACAGCGGGGGCAACCGCACCTTGAAGGCGTGGTTGCGCTCTTCGCGCGTGGAGGAGGTGGTGCTGCTCGATGGCTTCTACGGCGACGCCGCGCCGTGGACGCGGTGGCTCACGGAGCGGCCGGGTGCGGTGCTGCGCGCCGTGGGGCAGCACACGTTCGTGAAGGCAGAGGCGTGGCGCGTCTCGTTGCCGCCCGAGGTGCGTGAGCAGGTGACGCATGAACGCGCCGCCTGCGGCCACATGGAGATCGTGACCGCAGGCGATTGGTTGCCGAAGGTGATCAGCGAGTCGTCGATTGCCCGCTCGCTGGTCGTGCTCTGAAGCTCAACCCTTCAACACCGCGATCGGTTCGAGCCTGACCCGAGGCACCACCAGGTCTGACTCGTCTTCCAGCACCTCACCGATGTCGCGATACGCCGCGGGCGCCTCTTCGATCAGCCCACGCTTCCGCTGATCGAACACCACCCGCCGCATGCTCTGCAGGAAGCGCTCGGCTCGAATCTGCTGGTGCGCTTCCTTCCGGGTCATCACCCGGCCTGCACCGTGCGAGGCAGAACGAAACGAGTCCGCCGCGCCCAGCCCTTCCACGAGGTACGACGCGGTGCCCATCGAGCCGGGAATCAACGCGCGTTCACCGGCTTCTGCGCTGATGGCCCCTTTGCGATGAACCAACAGCTGCCGGCCGAAGTGGTGTTCGGCCCGCACGAAGTTGTGGTGCACGTCGAGGTGGGAAGAGTGATCCGGCTCCTGACCGGTGAGTGCGACCACCAACTCCGTCGTTCGTCGCAGCAGCTCGCGCCGATTCGACCGAGCGAAGGTGAACGCCCACTCGAGATCCGCGAGGCACGCCTGCCCCGCGGCGGTCTCCACGCGCAGGCCGGGAATGGAGCCCGAACCTTCGACCTCTGCCGCGCGGAGATGGTGCGCTGCGATCGCCGAGCCCAGGCCTCTGGAACCTGAATGCACCAGGAGCCAGAGATCGCCGCCGCCATCACGGTCGAGCTCGATGAAGTGGTTGCCGCCGCCGAGCGTGCCGAGCTGTTTCGGCGCCAGCCGCGCGCGTTTTCTCTCGAGTGCATGGGTGGAGAGTGGCGTCTCGTCGGTGAAGGCCACGCCCTTGCCCCGATGGGTGGCGTCGCCCACCGGAATCTCCTTCGTCATCGCCTGGAACAGACGCTGCAACTGCGCCGTGCCCAGCCGCGCCGCGGGGAAATCGAAACGAACGGCGCTCATACCGCAGCCGAGATCGCCTCCCAGCGCCGAAGGCACCACCGTGTCGAGCGTGGCGAACACGCTGCCCACGGCGATTCCGTGGGCCACGTGGAGATCCGGCATCGCCGCGACGTGCTCCACCACGTACGGCTGCGCGGCCAGCGCTTCGAGTTGTTGCAGCGCGCCGTCGGGGATTTCGCGGCCCCAGGCCTGAATGCGAGGAGCGATCACTCTTCGCATGCGACCCCCACGAAGGTGAAGGTGAGCCTGGGCAGCTTCTTGAGTTGAAGGTGCTGCGCCATGCGCGCACGAAGGAACGGCGTGGCGCGTGAGAGCCCGGCCTTGCTGGCCCGGCTCACTTCCTGTTCGCGATCGAGGAGCGCGATCACCGCGTATGCGACGCGGGCGTGACCTCCATCGGTTGACAGATGGACCGCGAGCACCTTGACGCCATCGAGTGATGGGTCGGTGGCTTCGTCGGTGATCAACGATTGCAGTTCATCGATGAGAATGTGTTCGAGCCGGGCCTGCCTGTGGCCGGCTGCTTCAGGTGGTGAATCTCCTGGGAAGAGGGTGGACGGATCCCGGTTCGCGGTGCGCGAGCGGGTACGGCGAGATATTTGAGTCATGAAGGGAACGGTTTTCCTGCGAGTTCAAAGCAGCACTCGCTCCCCACGGCGTACGCGTGTCGTTACGCGCAGTGCGAGGAGCGTCCGGGGAAACCGTTGGGCTGAATATCCATGGGATCCTCCTGGAAGCGCGAGCCGAGCCTCACGTCACACAGTTCATAAACCTGACCAGTTGCCTCAAGTGCACTCCAAGTGCCTCCCTCTCCCCGAGGGGGAGAGGGTCGGGGAGAGGGCTGTCGCCTCCCTTTTCCCCCGTGTTACGAGCCAACGCATGTCGCCCCGGCTCCTCGCGCTCGATCTCGACGGCACGCTGCTCCAACGCGACGGCACCATTCTCCAGCGAGACCTCGACGCCATCGCCAGGCTCCGCGCATCAGGCGTGGTGGTGACCATCTGCACGGGCCGCCTCTATTCAGGCAGCCGCCACGTCGCGCTCCAGCTCGAGCTCGAAGGGCCGGTGGGCTGCGTCGACGGAAGCCAGCTCGTGATGCACACCGCTGAGTGCGGCACGTCCTTCCACCTCACCGCCATTCACGGCGCGCACGCGCTGCACTTGCGTGAGCTGCTCCATCGCCGCGCTGCTGCGCGCTTCTTCGTCGCCGGCGACCGCATCATTCACGATTCAGCGGGCGCACTCTTCGCGCCCTACGTGCAGACCTGGACCGGTGAACTCGAAGAGACCGACGACCTGCACGCGCATCCGCTCTGGGAAGACTCGGCCGGTTTGCTCGCCGCGATCGTGGTGGGTCAGATGCTCGACATCGAAGCGACCGCCAATGAGATCCGCGCAGAGCTCGGCGCGCACGCGCATCTGATCTCCTTCCCGCTCAGCCGCTTCGAAGGCATGGGCGGCATGGTGGTGCGCGCGCCCGGTCGCACGAAGGGCACGGCGCTGCAGTCGATCGGTGAGCACCTCGGCATCGGGGTGGATCAGATGGTGGCGGTGGGTGATTGGTTCAACGACATGCCGATGTTCAAGACGGTCGGCCGATCGTTCGCGATGCGGAACTGCCCCGATGAGGTGCGGGCGTGCGCGACTGATCAGGTGAAGTGCGAATTGTCGGAAGGCGGCGTGGCCGAAGTGATCGACCGCGTCTTTGGCTGAAGAAGCGGGGAGAGGGGCCCGGCTGCGGCCCTCGAACGGCCCCTCACCCCGACCCTCTCCCCGCGGGCGCAGGGAGAGGGAGACAAACTACTTCGCGTCGATCGGACCCGACGCGATCGGCTTCGCACCGACGGCCTTGCGAGACAACCCCGAGCCGGGCGCCGTCGTCGCGACGCCGCGAATCTCGGTCAGGTTCTTGAGCCGCTTCTCGCGATCCTCGAGCACCTTCTTCCCCGTCGTCTTCCCCTTGTAGTGCTCATCGAAGAACGCCACGAACGTCGCCTCATCGACCGCCTTCTGCTCGAGCATCCGTAAGAAGAGCAGCTCGGTGTAGTCATTGCCGCCGATGTTGTCGTAGCGACCCGTGGCATCGACGATGAACTCCGCGCTCGGTTCCCACACCACCTCGCGTTGTGCCGCGATCCACCCAAACGAATCCGCGGCCGAACCCTTGGTGGCCTTCACCGAACCGAGATCCACCTTCGAAGTCTTGAACGAGACCATGCTCAGGTACGCGTGGTCGCCCGGCTCGCGCTGACGCATCGCCACGTTCTGGTCCCAGAAGATGCGGTGCAGCAGCTCGTTCATCGACTTGTCATCGGCCCGCTTGGCAGGCACCTCGAAGTACCAGACCTTATCCATCGGCTTCGGCTCACTCTTCCCGTCGGCGTGCACGAGGGTGAACTTCAGGTCGACACGCAGGTGTTCCATCGGAGCGGCAGCGAGCACGGCGAGAAGAAGTGGGCTCATACGCCCGCACCATAACCAAAACTTTTCGGTGGACTCGCAATGGTGAGACGGCGAAGTCACCGCGCGTGAAGCACCTCCGGGCGAGCTGGGCAGTGGTGGTCCTCGCGCTGTTGAGCGCGCCGGTCTTCGCGCAGGAGGCCGCGGACGTCGTCGATGCCGGCGCGGACGTGGTTCCACCGCAGCTGCTGCAGCCTTCACCCGCCGCGTATCCGGAAGATGCCGGTAGCGGTGGCGACGTCGAGCTGTTGCTCACCATCGACACCCAGGGCGCGGTGATCGACGTCACCGTGCAGTCGAGCGTGGGCGAAGCGTTCACCGAAGCGGCGTTGCTCGCAGCGAAGGGCCTGTCGTTCGAGCCCGCCACGCTGAACGGCGCGCCCATCAGCGTGGTGCTCGCCTACCGCTACCGCTTCGAAGCGCCCGTCTTGATCAGCGCCGACGCGGGCGAGGTCTCCCCCTTCGGAAAGCTGAGCGGCCAGGTGCTCACCCGAGGCACCCGCGAGAGCATCGCGCTCGCGCAAATTGGCCTGGAAGACGGCGGCATCACCACCGTGGAGACCGACTCCGACGGCCGCTTCACCATCGACCTTCCGCCGGGGCCACAGCGCGTGCTGGTCACCGCCTCAGGCCACGTGAAGCGCGTCTTCAAGGAGAACCTGAAAGCCGGCCAATCGGTGCAGGTGCTCTACCGGCTCAACCGCACGTTCTCGAAGCCCTACGAGACGGTGGTGCGTGGCCAGGTGGATCGCGCCGAGCTTTCCCGCATCTCCCTCTCGGGCGCCGAGCTGCACGAGGTCGCGGGCACCAACGGTGAACCGCTGCGAGTCATCATGTTGTTGCCTGGCGTGGTCACGCCCGCCTCTGGTCTGAGCTACCCGGTGGTGCGAGGCGCCTTGCCCGCGGCGACCGGCTTCTTCCTCGACGGCGTGCGCGTGCCGCAGCTCTACCACCTGCTCGCGGGTGGCTCGGTGGTGCACCCCGACTTCATCGAGTCGATCGACTTCTACCCAGCCAACGCGCCCACCCGGTACGGGCGCATCTCCGGCGGCGTCATCGCTGCGCAGGTGGCCAAGGCGCGCGATGACCGGGTGCACTTCACCGTCTCGCCCGATCTGCTGCAGACCTCGGCGTTCGTCGAAGTGCCGATCGAAAGGACCGGCACCAACATCACCGTCGGCGGTCACATCAACTACGCGGCCTGGCTGCTGGCAGTGCTCTCCCAGACGGGCGCGTTCGGTGAAGGGGTCACCCCGGTCTTCGAGAGCTGGGACTACCAGGCGCGCATCGAACAGAAGCTGGGCAAAGGCACGGTGCGTCTGCTGGCGTTCGGCAGCAGCGATCTCGTCGGCACGCGCACCACGGATCCGAAGAGCCCATCCGTCTTCCTGACCTCGCTCTTCCACCGCATCGACCTGCGGCTGCAACAACCCGTGGGCCCCGGTCACCTCGAAGTGGGCAGCTTCATCGGCTGGGAGACGCTCGGTCTCTTCGGCGAGCAGAACAACGAACGCGTCGGCTCCTTCTTGCTCAACCGCTTCATCGTCACCGGCCGCGCCAGCTACCGCGTGGAGCTCGGCGAACACTTCCAGCTCAAGGCCGGCTTCGACGTGGAGCGGCAAGTCTCCGACGTGGAGACCACCATCGGCATCGGCGCGGGTGGAGATCTCCTCCGGCAGCCGCGCGTGATGGGCGTGTTCACCGGCACCTTCCTCGAGGCCGCGTTCTTCTCGGAGCAATGGACCGTGGTGGCCGGTGTGCGGCTCGACACCTGGCACCTCGCGCCGAGCTTCACCATGGCCTCGGTCGACCCGCGGCTCGAGGTGCGCTTCAAGCCGTTCGAGGCCGTGACCTTCCGCGGCACCGCGGGGCTCGCGCACCAGTCGCCCATGTTGCTCATCTCGCTGCCGGTCACCGACGTGGGTGCGTTGCGCAGCGGCCTGCAAGAGGTCGGTCAGTTCAGCGTGGGGGCGGTGGGCAAGCTGCCCTGGTTCGGCATGGAGCTCTCGGCCGACGTCTTCTTGAACCACATCTTCCAGGCGCGCGAACGAAGCCTGTCGGAGTTCGTCACCGGCATCTCGTCACTCGACGATCGATTCTCCGGCAATCGCTACGGCCGCGCGTACGGGCTCGAGCTGATGTTGCGGCTGCCGCAGCAGGGGCGGCTCTTCGGTTGGCTCTCCTATTCATTGATGCGCAGCGAGCGGCTGCGGCGTTTCGCCATCTACAACGAGGATCAATCGGAGGTGACCGACGCCACCGCGATGGTGCCGTTCGCGTTCGACCAGGCGCACTCGCTCAACCTGGTGCTCGGGTATCAGTTGCCCAAGGGCTTCAAGGTGAGCGCCGCGTTCCATCTCAATACCGGCCGGCCCGAATCGGGTGAGTTCAGCTCTCGCACGCAGCGGTTGGTCGATGACTCCGCCGCCGGCCGCCAGCTGTGGAGCCTGATGCCGCTCAACCAGGTCGATCGCCTGCCCGCGTTCGGCCGTCTCGATGTGAGAGCGTCGAAGGCCATCGCGTTCAACACCTTCAACATCGAGATCTACCTCGACGTGTTCAACGTGCTCGTGAGGCCGGAAGTGTATGGCTACACCTATGGCTACGGCACCGACGCGGATCCCAATGAGCCGACGAAGACGGCGCTCTCCGCACCCATCATCCTGCCGACGCTCGGCGTGAAGGTCGTGTACTGATGAGACGCGCGCTGCTGATCCTCCCGCTGGTGCTCGGCGGTTGTTTCAACCCCGACGACATTCTCCCCGTGCACGGCTCGCTCACCTCGCCTGATCCGGTGGAGGGCCAGGTCGTACGGCTGCTGCGTGACCCCGCGGGTGCGCGTGAAGCGAGCTGCACGGAAGCCAAGCCCTTCAAGGAGACCACCGCGGACGAAGCGGGGAACTTTTCCTTCGATGTCTTCCGCGCGCAGGCGATCAAGCTGACGGGGCAGGGTGTCTTCTGCTTCCGCGTGGAGACCACCTTCGCTTCTGGCAGCACGGTGTTCACCGACATCGTCGGTCTCTCGGGCGAGGTCACCTTGCCGCCGTTTCCCGATTGGCGTGCCGCGCCTTCGCGCGTCGATGGCGTGCTGCGCTTCGAGCCGTTCGCGCCGCTCCCCGAGGTGGAGAGCTTCGAGGGTGATCAGTTGGTGCACCGGGCCGAATGGGTGACGGCCGATGGAGGGCTTGCCTGGCTGGTCGACGATCGCGTGATGGCCCTCAATCCAGTGACCAATGAAGTGGCGCCCACCCGGCAGCCGATGGCCTTCGACGACTTCGCGTTGGAGGACTTCTCAGGCGCGGTCGCGCTCAACGCGCGCTTCACCGTCACCGAAGAGAACGAAGGTCCCTTTGGATCGAACATCACCACCATCGAAGCGCGTTCGGGTCAGACGCTGCAGGTCGCGGGCACGCGCACGCCCTTCAGCCGTGGGATTCCGTGTCCTCCCGTTGGTACGCCGTGTTTCCTCACCGATGGTGACTTGAGCCCGGTGGATGCGGGTGGCGCACAAGGTGTGGCCTTGGCGTTTGCGACGCCCACTTCGGTTTCAGCGGTGGTGATTCGCGGGGCGGAGACCGAGACGTCGCTGATGGGCCTTCAGTTGGTCGACGCGGATGGCGGCACGTTGCCCATCGTTCAGAAGTTGTTGCCGACCTCGTTGTGGAACGCGGGCGTTCCGAACTTCACGCTGCGTCCGCTCCCCGACGGTGGCCTGGAGTTCGGGCCCAGGGCCGATGCACGCTTCGTGACCATCACCTTCGACGCCGGCGTTGCGTTGCGCGAGGTGCGCATCGGGTTCGTGAACGGCGTCGAGCGCGCGGCTGAGATTTCCTTGTTCGAATAGGTCTGTCCGCTTTCGAATCGAAAGTTCGAGGAGAGGAATGGAGCCAGAACCATGACCCTTCGAACCGGACACTTCCGTCTTCTCTCGATGCTCCTCGTGCTCGCGACGGGTGCGCTCGCCGACGAAGAGACTCGGCTTCACGACACCCCCACCTGGCTCGGCTTCTCGAACTGATGCAGAACGACGCCCTCGTGCTCGCCGCTGCGAAGTAGCGTCAACCCGGCCAGGCTGAGCGCGGAGCGAGCTTCTCCCACGGGTTGGCTTCCTCAAGCTGACGCCCCAACTCGAGCAGCAAACGGTCACTTCCATGCGCACCCGCGAACTGCACACCCATCGGCAGACCTTCTGCACTTCGTCCCATCGGCAACGAGAGCGCCGGTGCGCCTGACGCGTTCATGGCCACGGTGAACGGCGTGTACGAAATGAGCCGGGCGAACAGCAGCTCGAACGGCTGATCAGTCTGCAGATGACCCAGCAGCGCGGGCGGTTCAGCGAGCGTGGGGCTGAGCACCACGTCGTACTTCTCCATCACCTTCGACCACGTCTGCGAGAAGCCGCGCAATCGGCGGATGGCCCTGAACGCAGTGCGGAGGTCGCTGGAGAAGTAGCGCGCGAAGTCATTCGTCCACGGCTCGAGCTTCGAGGCATCGAAGCCGCGGTGCATCAACACGCGGCCCGCCTTCGCCTGTGCGAACGCGACGAAGCCCCACATGCGCAGGAAGTCTTCGGTCACCTGGCGATCGACCGGGCACGGAATCATCTCCACCTGATGACCGAGTTGCTCGCACCACTTCAGGGCGCGCTCCGCCGCAGCCCGTGAATCGGCGTGCACCGGCTGGCCCATCGGTGAATCGAAGTAGGCGGCGATGCGCAGCTTCGATGGACGGCTCGACAGCGCACCGATGGGCGGAAGGCGGCGTGAGCTCTTCGACTCCATCGCGTCCCAGAAGGCGACCGTGTCGCGCACCGAGCGGCTGACCACGCCGTGCACCGCGATGTTCACCGGAAGAAGGTTGGAGCCCTCCATGTCCATGCGGCCGCGGGTCACCTTGAGTCCCACCAGGCCGCAGCACGACGCGGGAATGCGCACCGAGCCGCCGCCGTCACTGGCGTGCGCGAGCGGAACCACGCCCGACGCCACCAACGCGGCCGCACCACCCGAAGAGCCACCCGTCGAGTACTTTGGGTTCCACGGGTTGCGGCAGACCCCGAACGCGAGCGGCTCGGTGGTGCCGGTGAGGCCCAGCTCGGGTGTGGCGCTCTTGCCGAGGCTGATCAACCCCGCGCGCTCCATGGCCAGCACCGACGGGTCGCTGCGCGGTGAGACGTAGTGGCCCGCGGCGGCCGTGCCCCACGACGTGCGCACGCCGGCGACCTGGGCGAGGTCTTTGATGAAGGTGGGCACGCCCGCCAAGGGGCCGGTCGAACTCTTCGCGGCACCCGCGAGTGCGCGCTCGAACGTCGGCGTGACGATGGCCCCCAGATGCGTCGCTTCGCGAGCGCGGGTGATGGCGGCATCGACGACTTCAGAGGCGCTCACCTCCCGGCGTTTCACCCGTTCCGCAGTCTCGACGGCGTCCCACTCGGCCAGCTCCCACGCGTTCATGGCCCGCAGTGTGCCCGAAGCCGCAAAGCCTGCGGGCGCGCGGAAGCCCCCGCGGAAAATATTCGCGGTCATCTCCCTGCCTTGGCAATTCGGGCAGGCGGCGAGTGGAAGTTTCAGCGCCGGACATTCTCTTTCGGAACAACGCCGCGGAACTTCACCGGGGAGCCGATCTCCAGGCCCTGCACCGACTCGTCGAAGAACGTCTTGTACGACACGGTCTCTTTCTGAAACGAGCGGCTGCCGAAGAACTCAGCGGCGCCGATGGTCCTCGACCGGGGCTTGAGCACGGGGATGGCGGCACGGCTTGAGCGAGTGCGAGCCTGCTCAGCTGCGGCTACGCTTCGGGTCCGTGTTCCATGAAGAGCTTCAGCAGTATCTGCGACGAATCCCGCATTTGCCCCGGCGGGTGGCTCCACGAGCATCGCCACTGGATCTCGATAGGGTTCGCGGCTTCCTCCTTGAGGCGCTGAGGGGCCTGAGCCCAGAAGGGATGCGCCAACAACATGAATGGTGGAGCGAGCGTCTCCCCGAGTTCGTCGAGTTTCTCGAGCGCGAAGTACCTCCTTCGCTATCCTTGGAAGAGATTGCGAAGCGTGCACTGACCTCTGCGCTCTCCGAGACTTGGTCGTCGGCCGCCAAACCGTCCGTGGAAGACCTCGAGGCTGAGCGACTGCTCCTCAACTTCCGCGTCGCGCAACACCATCACCTCAGGTACGCCGTCGAGAACCAGCTCGTTCGCCTCTCGGCTGGACTCCTCCAACCCGAGCTGACCGGGTTGTCGCGTACTTTGCTGCGGCTCAGCGCAGCAGATGCAGTTCGCTGGCTTCTGCTGCTTGAGACTGAGCGCAGCACCGGAGCCTTCGACCATTGGCGAGCGTCCCGCGAACTGCTCCGCGTCGGCTTAGACGGAATCGAGGCCTACTTCGATCAAGAGGCGGAAGATCTCGCGTGGCGGTTCTCCGAGAAAACGCTCAGTCGGTTGGTGCGTCTTGGAGTGCTGCAACCCTTTCGCAACGAGGACGAAGGAATCTATCAATACAAGGTCATTCCGGCGATGCGGCCCATCGTTGGCCGCGTCATCGCCGACGATCCGTGGCGCGCTGCTGTTCGGGCGGCGCTGAACGACGAGGTCCAGCAAGTCGTGCTCGCGAGATCTGACGACAGCGTACGGGCGACGAGTGAGTTGGCTCGATTGGTGACTCATGAAGTGCGAAACGCCCTGGTCCCGGCGCGCCACCATACCGAGACGCTCCTGGCTGAGTCCCAACCGGCTGAACGTGGCCGCGTCGAGAAGGCGCTCCGTGGCATCAACCGCGCGCTCCATTTCGTAGAGGACTTGATGACGGTCTCCGAGGCCGTGAATCCAGAGAGGATGAAAGGACCAGTACGCGTGCTGGTCGAGTCCGTCGTCCGAGTACTGGATGGTGCTGAGCGTGTTCAAGTCGAAGGAGCTGCGAGCGAGCTCAATCTCCCGCGTGAGCCGCTCTCGCGTGCCCTTCGCAACGTCGTTCAGAACGCTCTCCAAATGTCCACTGGCGGGGTGATGGTGCGATGGACTGTGGAGCGGGCGAGCCTCCTCCTGACTGTTGATGATGCAGGCCCCGGTGTGGCGCCCGAGCTTCGTGAGCGGATCTTCGAGGATGGCTTCACCACCCGCGAAGGCGGCACCGGCTACGGACTGGCGATGACACGCCGCCTCCTCGTTGAACTGGGAGGCTCTGTCGCCTGCGAGGTCAGCTCGTTCGGCGGGGCGCGTTTCGTGTTAGCGCTTCCGTTGGAGAGCACGTCATGACCGTGGGCAAGATCCTCATCATCGATGATGACGCAGCATTCGTGGAGCTCTACGAGGAACTCCTCTCTGCAGAGGGTCACCAGGTTCTGGTTGCGAAGGATGTCGAACTTGCGACCACGACCCTCGAAAAGGCGGGTTCGGAGATCGATGTCGTCTTGATCGACCAGAAGCTGCAGGGCCCAGGGGGCCCAGACATTGGGCTCGAACTTCTGGCGAGAGTGCGTCAGCTCACCCCGTTCGCGAAGGCCATCATCGTCACTGGCTACTCGTCACCTGAAGCCATCACTCGGGCCTTCGCGGAGGGGGTGTATGATTACCTCGTCAAGAACGGAGCGTTTGAGGCTCTTCTCAAGGCGAAGGTCCGCAACGCTGTTGAAATTACCTCTGAGCGTCGACTCATCTCGCTTCGGGACGAGGGGCGAGAGCAGCGCGTGCGTGAACTTTGGACCGCGTGCAAGACCGAAAGTGACAAGCACCGGAAGGGCTCGATGCTTGAGGAGTTGATCAAGCTCCTCTTTCTGTCGACGCCAGGCTTCACAAACGTCACGACCCATGCCCGCACTTCGAGCGAAGAACTCGATCTCGTCGTTCGCAACGAGGTGGAGACAGGCCCCTGGTCAAAGGAGACGCCGTACCTTCTCGTGGAGTGTAAGAACTGGTCGAGCAGCTCGGGGGCGGCCGAGTATCGGAATTTCTGCGGAAAGTTCGAAACCAAGTTTCAACGCGCCAGAGCTGGGTTCTTCGTCTCAGTTGGCGGCTTCACGGCTGGCTTTCGTGACGGCACGAGAGAGCGCCGAAGCGGCGACCTCCTGATCGTCTCCCTCGACGCTGCTGGCATCCAAGCTTGGATTGACGCTGCCGACCGACTCAAGCACCTCTCAGACCTCCACCAGAAAGCGACGCTCGGGTAGCGCGACCGCGTCACCTCAACGTCGTCAGATCTTTGGGCCGTCGCAGTGCAGACCAGACCAATGGTGAACGTCGCGCCCGAACTGGAACGCTTACGACGCCGTCACCAGCGTTCAGAATCAAACCGCAGGTGTTCGCTTCGATGCTCCCGGCCACTCTGGAGGCAGGAGCGGCAGGAGCGGCAGTCGGTGACGGCGGTGTGTTAGGTCGACCCTGAACAAGACACCAACCGCCAAACAACTGCCAACTGCCTCCCTCTCCCCGAGGGGGAGAGGGTCGGGGAGAGGGCTGTCAGAGCTTCACCGTGAAGCACTTTTCGACCGCACCAATCGCACCCAGCCTCGGCCCCTCCGCCTTCACCTGATCGACACACTTGACCATCGCACCCGCATAGTGCGCGCGCAGCTCAGCCTCCGGCACCGAGAACGGAGGAGGCGCCATCTGCTCCTGCGCATACTCGACGGTGATCACAATCCCCGGCGAACCCCCTGGCACCAGCGCCCGCAGCAGCTTCACATACGCCCCCCGCAATGACTCCGGCAGCGCGATCACCGCCGCCCGGTCGTAGAACGCATTCACCTCACCCAGCACCTCACGCGTACACGCGAAGTAGTCCCCCGCGAACACCGTGATGTTCTGCGCCGAGTACTCCACGAAAACACCACGCTGCGTCACCACCGGCGTCACGCCGTGTTCCGCGAAGAACGCCTGCACCGCCGACTCGACCAGCTCGACGCCCACCACCTGGTGTCCCTGCGCCGCGAGAAACGCGAGGTCCTCCGCCTTGCCACACAGCGGAACGAACACGCGTTTGCGCTCACCCAGGTGGGCCAGGTGCTTCTTGAGCAGCGCATTGGGAGCGCCCTCATGAAACCCGATACGTCCTTCGCTCCACCTCGCCCGCCAGAAATCCGGATCGATGTCGCTCATGAGGGCGGCAGCTTAGGCGGAACATCCATCACCGCGGCCAGCACCTGATCCACACCCTTGCGCAGCTCCTTCTCCGCGGTGCGCAGGTTGTCGAGCAGGTCGATGCGCGTCTCGAAGCGCGAGCGAATGGGCACCTCGAACACCGGCAGCCGCACGATGCACTCGTCTTTCAACTTCACCGGCAGCGCCTCCGACCTCACCCGGATCTTCCCCTTGATGGGCAACGACAGGTTCAGGGGAATCGTCGCGCGAATTGGAAT
>JANODF010000202.1:0-7668 GCA_031412555.1 Archangium sp.
GTCGCAGGGAGAGGTTTTCACAGCGTCAGCAGCTTCCGCCGAATGGTGAGTTCAAAACTCTGCCCACTCCGCTGAAACCGCAGCACCACAGGCGAGCCCGAAGGCCCGCGAATCCTCGCGACGACCGCGTTGAGATCCTGCCCCACCACCGACACCCCATCGACCATCAGAATCTGATCGCCCGCCTGAACCCCTGCCCGCTCCGCAGGGCTGCCTTCACTCACCAGCGTCACCAACACCGACCCAGACCGGCCATCGAGCGTCATGCCCACGCCCTCGAACTGGTTGAACTCGGATCGGTTCGTATCCTTGCGCTGAGGCGCAGTCTCGAGCGCCACTTCCCACCGCGCGCCATCGGCTACCCTTCGCCACTGCGGCGCGAAGCCGTCACGAGTGACCGCGACCGTCCCCGAACGAGCCACCGGAGGCAGCAGAAACTCGCCCCGCGAATCGGTGAGCACTGACACTCGAGAACCACGCCCGAACTCGCCACTGATCGCCTCGACCCGCGCGGACGAGATGGGCAACCCCGTCGCCTTGTCGGTCACGTGCCCCGACACCACCACCGAAGTCTCCAGCGAGAGCCGAACATCGGCGCCCGCCTCCGTGACCGTCACGTCGACCATCGCGCTGCGCCCACGCCCCGAAACCTCGAGGCTGAGCTGCCATCGCCCGGTGGGAAGATCGAGCCGCGTCACGCCATCCGGAGCGAGCACCAGTTGCCGGCGTGAAGCCCCGGTCTCCAGGCTCTTGGAGAGCAACACCCCATCGGTCACCGGCGCACCGGTGTCGTCCTGCAGGTGTACGGTGACGAAGCCCTTCTTGAGCACCATCACCACTTCATCGCCCGCCTTCGCGCGCGCCGTCGCAGCACCACCCGGCCCTTCTGCATCGAGCGAGATCAGCTCCTCCGGAAGGCCTTCGAACCGAAACTGACCCGACGCGTCGGTCACCGTCTGCGCCACGGGACCAGACCACGTGCCTGAACGCCAACGCACCGCCACACCAGCAGCAGCGGGCTCGACGCGGCCGGTGATCGTCCCTCCGTCCTTGAGCGTGACCTGCCAGCTCTGACCATCGCCCCGGTGATCGAAGGGACCTGCCGAAGCCATCAGCGCGCCCGAACGAACCTGCAGCACGTACTTGCCCAGCGTCAGGCCGTCGAAACGAAACGAGCCATCGAGATTGGTGCTGCCCAGCGCGTTGACGTCTTCCGTCGACGCATCGATCGCCGAAACCTGCGCGCCCGCGACCGGCAAACCACCCCGCGTGACCACGCCCGACGCGCTGGAGACCTCACCCGCATCGAGAATCAGCCCCGTCTTCTTCTCGCCCACGGCCACGCGCACCAGCGGCCCCTTCACGCGAATGCCACTGGGGGTGACCGCGGCCAGCTGAAGCGTGCCCGCCGCGCACTCGAGGCTGTAGTGGCCCTGCTTGTCGGTGAAGACGTTGATGCTGCGTTCACCGCGGCGTGCACCATCGGCGACTTCGGCCCAGACGGTCGCGGCGGCGACGGGATTGCCTGACTCGAGCACCGTACCTTCGAGGTGCGAGCTGGGGGTGAGCACGAGTTCCAGCTTGCCGCCGGCGGAAGCGAGCTCGAGCGAGACCCAATCGGTGCGCGAGAGGAAGCCAGGCGCGGAGACGTCGAGCCAGGTCTGGGTCTTGGCGCCGGTGAGCATGAACTTGCCGGCCTGGTCGGTGACGCCGGCCTGGGTGGGCGAGATGACGGTGGCTCCGGGGATCGGCTTCTGCGTGAGCAGGTCGATCACCCGGCCTTCGATCTTCACGGAGGGCGTCAGGGTGAGCTGGATGTCTTCGAGGCGCCCTGCGGGGGTGACCTGGAGCGGACCGACCACTTCCGAGGCGGCGTCCGCAGTGGAGGCAGAGAGGAAGACCTGACCCGAGGGCACGTCGTCGAAGAGGAAACGGCCGTCGTCGAGGGTCAGGGTGACCAGCAGGCCCGCCGCCTTGAGAGAGACGCGGGCGCGGGAGACGGGTTGGCCGTCACGCATCACGAAGCCCGAGATTCTGCCTCCGGTCAGGCGTGGGGTCTGGGGGGGCGGTGCGTCTTGATCTGAATCCGCCGAGGCTTCTTGCGAAGACTCCGGGACTGAGGGCCCGGCTTCGTCTGGCCAGAAGGCGAAGAAGGAAGCGGCTGCGAGCACGATCCCTGCGGCGATGGGCAGCCTGCGTTTCACGCGCGGCAGCTAACCAGATTCGGGGGGGTGCTGGACCTGCCGTCTTGGGTTGGTTCTGGCGCCCTCACCCCGACCCTCTCCCAAAGGGAGAGGGAGTTTGCGGTTCAGGGTTTGCGCGGATCTTTGCTGCCGGGGTCGGTCGCTTCTTCCTCGAGCAACACGATCTCTTCCGCATCGTCGTCGCCGCCTTCGACCTCGAGCTCGAAGACCTCCACGGGGCGCTCGACCAACGGCGGCACGAGCGGACTCGAAGGTCTGGCCGGAGGGGTCGCGGCCGTCCGCAGCTGGGCTTCCAGATCCTCCACCTGCTGAGCCAGGCGCTCGCGTTCGTTGTCGAGCAACTCGTTCTCGGCCTTGGCTTCGGTGAGATCTTCGGTCGCGGTGGTGAGGTTGTGCTGCAGGTCGCCGTACTTCACGCGCAGCGCCAGCAGCAGCTCTTCGGCCTGTTGCCGGGCCGCCTGCGCAGTCTCCACGTCGTGACGCGCGCTGACCTTCGCGATCTCGACCTCGGCCTCCAGCTCGGGAAGACGCCGGCGCACCTGGGCCATCTCCTCATCCGACTGCGGGGCCGCGCGGCTTGCCTCGGCCAGCTGCGCCTCGAGCAAGGTGTTGCGATTGCGCAGCTCGAGGTTGGTCTCGTCGTCCGTCAGGCGCGCTTCACGCAGCCGAGTGGCTTCGGCTTCGGCGATGTTGATGCGATCGCGCAGCGTCTTGAGCTCGGCCTCCAGCTCGCGGCGGCTCGACGAATCGTCGACGTGAACGCCTTCCAGTTCAGCGGCCTGTGCACGTGACTGGGCCAGGGCGAGATCGAAGTCGACCACCTGCCGCTTGAGCTCGCGCTCCGAGGCGGTGAGCGTGGCGACCTGCTCCTGGGCCGCGGAGAGGGCCGTTTCGATCTCCGGCACCCGCGTGCGGAGCTGGGTGAGCTCGGGTTGCTGCGCCTTGAGCTGCGTGAGCTCGGTCTCCAGCGGGGGCAGCCGTTCACGAAGGCGCTCGACCTCTGCCTCCAGCTGCGCCCGGGCTTCCAGCGCCGCACGTGACTCGCCGCCGACCTGGGTCAACGAGGTCCGCAAGGAAGCCAGCTCGGTGCGCAGCTTGTCGAGTTCCTGCTGCATCGCCAGCTTGCCGGACTGGTGACCGCGCGCTTCCGACTGCGCCTTGTCGATCGAGCCACGCGCCTCGAGGTAGAGCTTGTTGACCGCGTCGAGCTGTTCGGTGGCCTTGCGCCGGGCCTCTTCAGCAGCGGCGTTCGCGGCGTCGAGCGCCGACTGCAGCTGGGCGCGCTTGTTCTCGAGGTCGGCCGCCTTCGCTTCTGAAGCCGCGAGTGAGTTCTTCAGCTCCTCTTCGCGGGTCTGCAGGGCCTTCTGCGCTTCGGCGCGGTGGCCCTCGAGGCTCTCCTGATACGCCTTCGCCTGCTGATCGAGCGAACGCTGGTGCTCATCGCGCTGCGTCTGAAGCCTGGTTTCTCCATCAGCGTGTTTCTCGTCGAGCGCACGCACGGAGGCCTGCTTCGTCGCCTCCAGCTCGGCCTGCAGATCGGTTCGCGCTCGGGTGGTGCTCTCGAGTTCGGTCCGCGCGGCGGTGAGCGACTCGGTGAGCTGGCTGCGCTCCGAGCGCAGCGTCTCGAGTTCCTGCGAGATCGTCGCCAGCCGGCTCTCGAGCTCACCTCGTGCAGACGTGCTGGTGGCGAGATCGGTCTCGCCCTTCTCGCGAAGCTCGCGCTCGATCACCCGGGCGCTGAGCGCCTCCTCGAGCTCCAGCCGCACGTGCTCGGCCTCGCTCATCGCGGTGGCGAGCGACTGGCTGAGCAGCGTCTTCTCTTCTTCGAGCTTGAGCAGGTTGGCGCTGGTGGTGCCCAGCCCCTCTTCCCGCTCCTTGAGCAACGCTTCCAGGCGCTCGACCTGCGACTTGCGTTCGTCGCGAGCGTTCTCCGCGGCCGAGGCGCGCGCGCGCATTTCTTCGAGTGCTGCACCCAGCTCGGTGACGGACTCCCGCTTGACCGCCAGCTCGATGGTGGCCGACTCGAGCTGCTGCGTCGCCTTCTCCAGCTCGTCGCGGGTGGAGGCGTGAGTGGCCTGGAGCTCGGTGAGCGAAGTCTGCAGCCGCTGGGCGGCGTCGACCGAAGCACTCAACTCGGCGTTGAGCTTCTCCAGCCGAGAGTCACGTTCGGCGGTGGCCGATTCTGCCGCCGCCAGCTGGGTGGTGAGATCCGAGGCGGCCCGCTCGAGACGCGCGGTACGGCCGGCGGTCTCGTCGAAGTGGGCGCGCAGCTCGGCAAAACTCGCGGTGAGCGTCTCGAACCGAGCCACCGCTTCGGCCAGCTCCTGAGCGGTCGCGCCCGAACTCGACTGCAGGGTCTGAAGCTGCTCGCGCGCTTGCTGCAGCTCGGTCTCGAGCACCTGCTTGTCGGCGACGGTCTTCGCTTCGAACTCGCGCAGCGCCTGCTGAGAAAGCTCCAGCCGGCCCTGCAGGGCCTCGCGCTCACCGGTGAACTTCGACTCGAGGGCTTCGCGATCCCGGGTCGTCGTCTCGGTGAGTTCGAGCAGCGCACGCTCGGAACGATCCTGGAGTTCTTCGCGTTCGCGCGCCGCCTTCGCCTCGAACTCACGCAGCGTCTGCTCAGCGCGAGCCTGAAGCGCTTCGAGCTCGCGTGTCGCCTTTGCTTCGACCTCACGCAGCGCCTGCTCGGAGCGTTCCTGCAGCTCTTCACGTTCGCTGAGGGCCCTGGCTTCCGTCTCGCGCGCCTCACCCAGCAGCTTGCGGATCTGCGCCTCGAGTTCAACGCTGCGATCGACGGCCAGCTTCGCGTCGGTCTCGAGGGTGCGGTACCGCTTCTCGAGATCGAGGCGCTCGAGGTCGATCAGGTCGCGATTGTCGGTGAGCTCAGCCAGCGTCTTCTGCGTGGACTCCAGGAGCGCCTGGGTTCGCTCCCGGTCTTCGCGCAGCAGGGTCAGCTCGAGCTTCGCTTCTTCGAGCGCCTTGCCGGTCTCGTCGAGGGTGCGCTGGGCGGCGTCGCGCGCGCGTTCCACCGAGCCGCGGGTCTCGCGCTCGCCAGTCAGCTCGAGCTGGAGCGTTTCGATGTCGCGCAGCGCCGTGGACAGCCGCAGCTCACGTTCATCGAGCACGTTCTTGAGCGCACGCTCCTGCGAGGTCGCGTCTTGTGCGGTGCGATCGAGTTCACCGCGGGCACGGGCCAGTTCGCCTTCGACCTGCGAGAGCTGAGTGGCCAGCTTCTCAGCGCGCTCGGAGACCTCGTTGAGGCGCCCACCCTGCTCCGTGCGGACCTTCTCCACGTCGGAGAGCGAGCCGCGCAGATCGTCACGGTCGATCAACAGCGCGTCGCGATCGTCGGTCAGCTCCTTGATGCGCGACTCGGCGAGACCGACCGCCTGCTCCAGTTCCTTCTCGTGGCGCGCGGTCAGCGTGAGGGCCGCAGCCAGCTCTTCCGACTGCCTGCGAAGAGTGAGGAGCTGCGTCTCAGTCTCGGCCAGCGTCTGACGGAGCTGAGCGCGTTCACCAATGGTGCTGGTGAGCTGGCCTTCCATCGTGGCCAGGCGGGCGCGATCGCTCTCCACCACCTCGGTCAGCCGTTCGGCGTTCTGCCGCGAGACGCGGAGCAGGTCTTCCAGCTCGTTGACCCGGCTCGCCGCGCGCTCGAGTTCTTCGCGGAGTTCCTGCGCCGACTGGTCAGAAGTCCCGAGCTGACGCTCGAGCTCCGTGAGCTTGCCTGCGACGCGTTGGAGCTCGGTGGAGGTGTCGCTGAAGCGCAGCTCCTGCTCACTGGTGGCCTGACGCCAGCGCTCCTCAGATGCCCGGCTGGACGCGAGCTCGTTCTCCAGGCGCTCCAGGGTGGCCTTGAGCGCGGACGCTTCGGTCTCGGCGCCGGTGCGTTCGCTGGTGCGCTGTTTGAGATCGGCGTTGAGCTGGGCCAGCTGTGCCCGCTCGCGCTCGAGTTCAGCCTCGAGCCCGTGTCGCACCTGGCGCTCGACGTCGAAGGAGCGCACCGCGGAGATCCGCTCGGCTTCCTTGCGGTCGACGACGTCGCGGGCTTCAGCCAGCTGGCGGCGCACGTCGGCGAAACCCGCCTCGAGGTTCTCGATCGCCTTGAGCGCGTCGGTGCGGGCCTCGGCGAGCCGGAGCTCCCGATCACGAGCGTCCTGCAGCTCCTTCTCGCGGCCTTCGATGGACTCCTTGAGCCGCTCGATGGCGATCTTGGTGCGCTCGTGTTCGACGCGCTCGGAGGCCGCCTGATCCTGCACCCGCCGCAGCTCTTCGTACGACTTGGCCAGGCGCAACCGGCTGTCTTCCAGCTGGGTGGCGAGCTCTTCTCGGCGCGCCCGCTCGAGCCGCACGCCTTCTTGCGCGGCGAGGTTGGTGATCGCAGCGTCTTTCTGCTGACGCGAGATCGCCTCCAGCTCGTTGCGCGAGGCAGTCACCCTGCCCTCGGCGTCGATGGCGCGTTCGCGGGAGACCTGCAGCTCGGCCTCCATCTGGCGGATGCGGGTGGCGAGATCCTCGCGATCGCGGACCACTTCCGGGCGCTCGCGCACCGACTCCAGCTGAGCGGTCAGCCGGCTGACGGCGTCTTTGGCACCTTCGAGCTGCTGCTTGTTCTCGTGAAGATCGGCCTCGCGCACCTGCAGCTCGGCGGTCTTGCGCTCGAGGATCTCTTTGAGTTTCTCGGTGCGATCACGCCAATCACGCGCGCGATTCGAGGCGTCTTCGAGCCGGCCTCCGGTGAACGCGAGCGGCTCGGGCGGCAGCTGCACCCAGGTGGGATCGAAGTTGCGCACTTCTTCGTGGCCGGCGAGCACCACGTAGTACGCGGCCTCGCTCAGGCCGGCGAGTGAACCATCGACCTGCAGCCCTTCACCGCGTTCGAACGCGAGCTGGTAGCCGAGCACGGGTGACTGCGTGGCCACGTCGACCGACTTGAAATAGCCCGAGAGCAGGTCGAGCAGCTGACCGTAGGTCGGAGGCACGTCGGTCTCGTCGGCCTCGAGCACGGTGGAGAGCGCGAGGCCGGCCGGGTTGCGCAGACCGCCCATGAGGTAGCCGCTCTTGGCGACCAGGCGGGCGATCTCCTTCATCAACTCGGGGGCGCGTACGTACGGCGCGAGATCCGAGACGATCACCAGGTCGAAGCTGCCCGACTCGAAGTCATCGAAGACCGCGGCGCGGAAACGCAGCGTGGGGCTGGCGAGACGTGCCTGGGCTTCCTGCACGGCGGCCAGATCGTTATCGGCAGCGACCACGATGCGAGCGCCACGAGTCGACAGAAACCGGGCCGACTGCCCCGCGGTTGAGGCGACCGCACCGATCTCCAGCACGCGCCTGCGGGCGACCAGACTTTCAGCAAAGATGTAGCGCGGGAGCAGTTCGCTCTGTCCCAGGCGCTTGAAGGTCGAGGTCACGCGGCCCCGACTCTATCCCCCGCCCGAAGTTCGCCAAGTTATGCGCTCTT
>JANODF010000203.1:0-1922 GCA_031412555.1 Archangium sp.
GGCGAAGTGCGAGGCCGTCGCGTGCCTGAAGCTCACGGGCCGCTCGGTGAAGGCTGTGCCGGTGAAAATGGCTGTCGGAGAGGCTGCTACGCGAACCGCTACGCGAGGGGAAACCACCATGCAAACGCACGAAACTGCGCAGGAAATTCCAAGCTCCCGGCGGGACTCGAACCCTTCTTCTAGGGGGGTCCGAGGCCTGCCACATGCAGCCAATTCAGAGGGATATCCGGACAGCCGAGGTCATCGACGGACCCTGAAGTCGGTCCCGCGTAGCAACGTAGCAACTCGCGCCATCGAGTCAGAACTCGAGGAAGCGCTCGCTGACTTCCGCTTGAAGCGCGACCCTACCAGGCTCGCCGCTCGGCTTCGTCAGGTGATTCTCACGGCCACGGCGGGGCGCTGAATGAGCACCCCAGCTGAGGACCTCGCGCGCGCTGCAGCGGCGGACGATCGCACGCGTCGCGGCCAACCTCTCACCTCGACCGTCCCCTCCACCACCCCTGAAGCAGTGGGCACGGGTGCGCAAGCTGGCGAGTCCGACCTCGGTAACAGAGCGGCGGTCGAGCACACCCCGGGCCCGTGGCGCTGGGAGCTCAACGAGAAGAGCAAGCAACTGCAGCTCTGCGGGGGCGTGCCCAAGTTCGACCTCACCGTGATCGACCTCGAGCGTTGGGGCATGGACTCGGCCATCGCCCGCTTCCGCACCGGGGGTGACGGCCTGAACATCATGAAGCGCGCCACGGAGTTCGGCGTCGCGGTCCAGGGTCGTGAGCACCACAGCCAGTGGTTCAAAGCGATCGACCACCCGGACGCCAACCTGATCTCAGCGGCGCCCGACCTGCTTTCGGAGCTCACCTGCTTTCACGACCACGTGATCGACCAGGGGCACCACGACTGCGACGGCATCCCTGGCGGCTGCCCGGTGCAGATGGTCCTCGAGAAGGCTCGAGGTGGACGATGAGCACGCACACGCCGGGGCCGTGGATTCACGAGGGCATGGGCGCCGTGATGGCGATCATCGACGGTAAGCCCCGGCAGGTCGCGACCGTCACCGGCGGGGCGCCGCAGTACGGCGACGCCGGCACCGAGCCGCAAGCGATCCTCCTGGCCAACGCCGACCTCATCGCGGCCTCACCTGACCTGCTCGCGTCGCTGGAGGAACAGGTCACCGAATTCGACAGGCGGATGCGCGAATACGCCGACGCCGGAGACCACCAGATCGCGGCGATCGCGAGGCGGCACCACGGCGCCCGAATTGAGCGCTCGCGAGCAGCCATCGCCAAGGCGCGAGGTGGTCGATGAGCGCCCTTTCTGAGCTCCTGAGCGGTCGCATCGTCGTGGCCTCGGTCTCCGGTGGCAAAGACTCCGCTGCGCTCTCTCTTTGGCTCACGGAGCAGGGCGTAGACCATCGTCGCGTCTTCGCGGATACGGGCTGGGAGCACGGAGCCACCTACGACTACCTACGGGGTGATCTCGCCAAGAAGCTCGGTCCGATCGATGAGGTCGGGCACCCCGGAGGAATGAAAGCGCTCATCGCGAAGAAGGCGATGTTCCCTAGCCGCTTGCGCCGCTTCTGCACCGAGGACCTCAAGGTGCGCCCGCTCGCGGCTTACGTGCGCAGCTTGAAGAAGTTTCCCAACGGCACCAGCGTTCGAATCGTCACGAAGTACACCGCGAACGGGCGGACTGGCGTGGTGGTCGACGACGATCTCAAGTTTCCGTGGCGTGACTCGCGCGCCGTGAAGTTCGACGCGCCGTTCCACAACCTGCGGCCCGAATACATCCCGGAGAGCGAGCTGCGCGAGATCAAGCTCAGCGATCGCCCGGCTGGTTCGTTGCCTCCTGAGAAGCGTCAGCTGGGGCTCTTCGGGGAGGCGGCATGAAGGCGCCCTCGTTCACGCTGCTGGTCGGCGACTCGCTCG
>JANODF010000204.1:0-16404 GCA_031412555.1 Archangium sp.
GATCACCACGTTCGCCCAGAAGCGGCTGCCGTCTTTCCGAACCCGCCAGCCCTCGTCTTCGAAGCGGCCCAGCGACTTGGCGCGTTTGAGCTCTTCTTCCGGCCAGCCGCGCGAGATCGCGTCAGGCGGATAGAAGAGGGAAAAGTGGCGGCCGATCACCTCCGCGGGGGTGTACTGCTTGAGCGCCTGCGCTCCGCTGTTCCACGACAGAATCCGCCCGTCGGGGTCGAGCATGAAGATCGCGTAGTCGACCACCGCCTCGACCAGGAGCCGGAAGCGTTGGGCGTCCAGCGGACCTGTGGGGGGCGGCGACATGCGCGCATCTTAAAACGCGCGCCCCTGTTTCAGCGCGGTAGCGGCGCGCCATCCAGACGGGTCACCGTTTGGTGACGATCTGGCTTCCTTCACGGCGCGCTCTGGACAAATCGGCAAAGCAGGCGGCCCCGTGAATCCGTTCGTGCTGGGCTCCGTATTTCGCGCGCACTCGAAACAGGAGGTTGAACATGCCCAGAGCGATGGTGGTGGTCGTGGTGGTGCTGACTGGTTGTGGAGTACCGATGGGGCTCGATGGTGGTGTCGACCTGCGGCCTCGCCGCGAGCTGCGCGTGCTCACCCGCGAACGGGTGGTGACGCCGGCCGGGCTCGAGGTGAAGACGGCGAACGACCGGGTGGCCTGGTGGCAGGAAGAACAGGGCCCGCAGGAGTCGATCGAACGCGACAGCGAGGGGGCTCACGTCTTTCGCGACGTGCCGGAGGGCCCGGCGATGATTCAAGTGGGCAACAACACCTTTTTCTATACCGGCGGCGAGCGCGTCGAGATCTGCGCCGACTCAGCGCGCGGCGGCATCAGCGCGGGCGTGCAGCTCGACGTCATGCTCGCGCAGCCCGCCGCCCCGGGAGACACCTTGAGGGTGTCGAGCTCTGAGCTGGGCGCAGATCAGCCTCTCTTCAGCCTCGGTGCGGGAACGGTGACCGCCCAGGAAAACCTGATCAGCTGGCGCACGAGCGAGCTGCTCGTCGGCCAGGTCACGTTGACGCATCATGTTCGGGAAGACGCGGGTGCCTTCTCGCGCACCGTCGCCACCGGGATCCTCGATGCAGGCCACTTCACCCAGACCGCGAGTGACATCGTGACGCTGACGGGCGCCTTCACGCCGCTGGCCCGGGCTTCGGAAGCATCGATTCTCTGGGACGGTGCTTCGCTCGCGGCGCTGGGCGCAGTGGAGGGGCCGGTGACCTTCACGGCCAGGCGCGGCAGCACCCGCCTCGCTACGGTCGAAGGAGAGAGAGGTGAAGTGGGCCCCGCCCCGCTCGTGTTGCCTGCGCTGGAGCCCGATTCGTATTCCGTCTCGGGCCAGGTGCTGGTGCACGAGAGCGCCACCACCCGCGCGTGGTCGTCTTTCTCGTGGACGGCCCCGTGGAGCGACTTGCCTGAGATGAAGCTTCGTGGGGCGCCGCCGGCAGACGTGCACTTCTCGGCCGATGGCTGGACCCTCTCGTGGACCGCGCCCGAAGTGGCACCGGACTCCTACGTCGTCATTCTGCAGAACTGGGGCAACCCGTCGTTTCCGGTACCGATGGGCACCTTCGTCACCGACCAGACCTCGCTTCCGCTTCCGCCCGATCAGCACCTGGCCGGCATGAAGGCCCAGGTCTTCGCCATCACCGGCAGCCCGCTGTCCAGGGAGTGCACGCCGCGCCCCATGCTGGCGGCGACGAGGGCCCGTATTCCAGCGCCGGTCGTCGAGTGGAAGCCTTAGAGATCGAGATCGGCGCGCGACGAGACGACGGCTTTCCAACGTGCCACCGCCCCGGCACGTTCGGCTTCGGGGCCATCGGCGAAGAAGCCGAAGTTGTCCCCGAAGGTGCGGGAGAGCTCTTCGATGGACGACAGGCGCAGGTCGAAGTCTTCTGCGTCGAGCGCTTCCACCAGCCACTCGATGCGGCGCAGGTCACGAGCGCGCGCCCACCAGGCGGTCCACGCGGAGGGGTTGGTGCCGAACCCCGCGCGGGTGATTTCTTTGAGCGCGTCGGCGGCTGACTGCGAGCAGAGATCGTCTTCGCTGCCGGTGAGGTTGATGAGGCCCTCCACCGAGACGCGATCGTGCAGCACGCCCAACGCGCGCGCCGCGAGGCTTCGGCGCAGCGCATCAGAAGAAGCGAGCTCTTGTCGCAACGCCGGCAGCCGCGACTGGAAGTGGGGCAACAAGCGCAACGCCGCCGCCGCCGCACGCGCCGCCGAAGAGATGTCGGGCTCGTAGTCGAACAAGCCACGCAGCACGCCATCGACCACGTCGGGGTATCGCAGGCTGCCCGCGGTGAGCAGCGCGAGATACCGCGTGTCGCTGTCGGGATGATCGAGCAGCGGCGCGATGGCTGAAGCGCCCGCCTGACCCAGCCGCGCGAGCGCTCCGGGAATGGGGCCGAGCTCATCGGGCTCAGGCAACTCGACCACGGGCAACCGCGACCAACCGGTGGGGCCGGGGAACGAGGTGGCGAGCGCCTGCGCCGAGACGTCGGCGTGCTTCATCAGCTCCATCATCGCCATCGAACGTTCGGAGGGATCAGGCCCGGTGAGCAGGGTGATCAACCCCTGGAACCAGTCTTCATCGGCCGGGGCATGCGGCACAGCGCCGTCTTGTGCGTAGCCCGGGTCGGGAATGATGCCCGACGACGACGCGAACTGCTGCGGCACGCGCGGGTTCTGCTTCCGGAAGAGGATCAGCTCGTGGAACGCCGAAGGCAGGTCCTGGCAGAAGAGAATGAAGTCAGCGAGGCGGCGCTGCGAGATGGGCCGCCCACCGCAGTCGCCGTAGAGCATCGCCACCAGGCGCGACTGCACCTCGACCGGCCAGACGAACACGGTGCGCGGCATGCGGCCGAGCAACGCGAGGTAGTGCTGCGAGAGCGCGTCGGGCGGGAGCGGACCCACGTAGCTGCCGCGGGTGAGCGCGACCGTGCGGAACACGCTGGCCGCATCGAGGGGGATCGCCAGCTGGCGGATCGCGCTGACGTCGCCGTCACCCCGCGCGTCCCAACCCACCGCGGCGCCGCGCATCACGGCGAAGGAGCCGATGAACTCGAAGGTGCGCCGCGCGTACTCGAGCACCACGTGCATCAGGTGTTCGCGATCGTTGACCGCTTCTTTCAAGGCGGCGCGGGCCTGCGCGAGGCTCCACTCGGTGGCCGACGAAGCGATGAGGCCGGGGGGCGAAGGCAAGATGCCCTGCACCTGCGAGTAGTCGGTGGACGCGGTGGGCTGGGTGACCAGGGCGGGCTCGACCGGGGCGATCCACGCTTCGGCGACGGGCTGCGGCGGGGCTTCGTCTTCCACGCGACGAAGCAGCTGCGCGGGCGCCTGGGTGATCACCGGCACCGGGGCAGGGGAGTGCTCCTGCCGCGTGAAGTCGGGCGGGGTGGGCGGCTCGGGCGGCACCACGGGCGCAGGACCGGGTGACGAGACGACCTCGTTCACGTCGGAGAAGTCCATCTCGTCGAGCGCCGTCACGCGCGGCAACTTCGGAGCAGGCTGAGGCGGCGCCACCGGCTGCGGGCGTGCGGGCGCGGACGGTTTGGGCAACGCCACCGGCACGGCCTTGCGTTCAGCCGGGCGCACCTTCTCGCTGCTGGGGCGCGGCGCCGACGCGGGCTGCACGTACGCCACCGGCTCGGGTTTGCGAGACGGCGCGCCTTCGTTCGGGCTGCGGCGCGGGGGCAACACGCCGCCGGGGAACGAGATGCGCGGCGGGGGCGGCGGCGGGGCAGAAGCCCGGGGCTCTTTGAACTCGCCGCTGGGCGTGTTCGAGATCTCCTTGGCGAAGTTCTTGTAACCGCTGATGTCCATCACCCGGGTGGAGTGAGGGTCGTCTTCCAGCGCCACCGGCGGGCTGACCTCGTCGGGCTGGCCATGTTCGGAGCGCGCGAAGCGGGAGTAGGCCAGCGGGTCGAGCACCGAGGTGCGCGGATCTTCTTCGTCACCCAGCGCCACCACGTCGACGTCAGGCGGCGCGGGCTCGTCGATGACCTCGATCATCGGCCGGCGCGTTTCTTTCTTCTTGGGCCGATCCAGCAGCACCGGCTCTTCCACGATGCCCTTGGCCAGCCGCTCGAGCACGTCGGTGCTCAACGACTCGGTCTCGGTGCCGGCCGGTTCGGCCTTCTGCTGGCTCTCCGAGAGCGAGGCCACGGGCGGCCGGGGCCGGGTGGGATCGAGCTGGTAAAGCAGGCGCTGGTACCGCGGTTCGGCCTTCTGCCCGTAGAGCGTCTGCTGCCAGTCGCGCACCCGGCATTCGAGGGCGACCCACAGCTCCAGCTTGCGCCCCAGCAGGAAGCCCACGTCTTTGAGCTGCGGCTGTTGCAGGGGATAGGCGCAGGCGAGGTGCAACGAGGTGCCGTCGACCGACAGCGGCACCACGTTGAGCTGCCGGGCCATCTTGAAGGGCATCAACGGGCCTGCTTCGGCGTTCGGCTCGAAGTCGGCCAGGTTCACCAGGCGCACGCCGCTCACGTCGGAGATCGCCTGCAGCATGCCCGCTTCCGACACGGCGCCCATCTCGAGCAGCACGCTGTCGAGCGAGCCGCCCTCGCGCCCGAGCCGACGAAGCGCCTCGTCCACGACTCGCGCGGGGAGCAGACCCCGGGCAATCAGGTGTTGTGCGAGGCGCTGAGGCATTCGATCAGGCGTCCTGGAGCTTCACCACGAACGTGCGCGTCAGCTTGTCATGGAGCGTCTGTCCGTGGCGGTCAAACAACGCCAACCAGAACCCGGAAAGAAACAGACCGAACGAGACCAGTGACAACGCGCCCCTGATCAGCGCACGGGTGGGGCCGGGGGCCTGGCCCGTACTGTCGACCAGGTGGATGCCCATCAGCCGGCGGCCGGGGGTGCGGCCGCTCCACAAGACGGCGAAGAGCGTCGAGTAGACGAAGGCCAGCACGGCGGCGAGCGCGAGGCCCGGCACCGCGATGGACATCAGCTGCTGCAGCGGCGTGAGCGTCTTGGGCGCAATCACCGCCATGGCGATGCTCAAGAAGCTCAAGACCAGCACGCCGACGAAGAGCAGGTCGGTGAGGTACGCGCCGGTGCGCCGCCAGAGCGCCGCGGGTTCAGCCGTGACCACCGGGCCTTCGCCGGGCAGCAGCGGCTCTTCGAAGACGGGCTTGGGCGCGGCAGGTGCGGCCACCCGGGGGAGCTCAGGCAACGAAGGCGGCCGCTGGGGAATGGCCTGGTTCTGCGGCATGCCACGCGCCTGAGCGAAGGGCCCGGGCAACCCCGGCTGCGTCACCATCATCTCGGCGGGCAGCGCCGCAGGTTTCGGCACGGTGGCCACCGGGGTGAAGGCGCGAGCGGGCGCGGCGAGCGGCTCAGCCCGGGCGACAGCAGCGGCCTGCACCGGGGCGGGGCGAAGCGCAGGCTGCGGCCGGCTGGGCGTGCCCTGGCCTTCAGGCACCAGCGCGCCCTGCTGCGGAACGCTGGGCGTCACCTGGGGCATCGGGGCTGCGGGGGGCCGTGACTGAGCGAACTCGAGCGGCGACGGAGGCGCTGGGCGCGCGGGCGCGGCGGGAACAGCCCTGGCCGGAGGGATCGCAACACGAGCGGGCTGGGTGCGCGGCTGCAATCCAGGAGGCACGAGCTGCTGCACGGCCTGGGTTGCCGCGTCGTTACTCACCGACTGCGCGTTGCCCACCGGAGGACGAGGCGTCGCGGGGCGCATCGGTTCAGTCGGCACGGCCTGCAGCTCTTCGAACGTCGGCACGCGGCGCCGGCGATCGAGGGAGAGGTCCTTCTGCAAAAGATCCGGCGTGCCAGTCGGGGTTGCGTCGAGCTTCTTCGGGTCGCTGCTCACGGCGCAGATGAGACGACGAGAGTGACGCGGGATCAAGAAACCTACACCATCTCACCTCACTCTTCCTCGGGGAGGCCCGGCTCAGCGTCGAATGAGGCTGATGTTGAAGGTGCCTCGGGTGCGGCCTCTGCTGATCATGATCAACACGCGTTGTGCGCCTTTGGCGAAGTGAAAGATGAACTCGAAGGTCTCCACCCCGAGCTTCGAGCGCCCCTGCACCACGTCTTGAAAGCGCCCCTCGAAGGCCTGAACGCGCGCGCACGGGGCGACCTCGCCGAAGAATTGCCTGCCCAGCACCGCCTCGCGCGGCAGGCCCGCCATGCGTGACTCGGTGTCGTTGTACGCAACGATTCGACCGCGACCATCAAGAACGATGACCCCGTACGGCAGGCCATCGAGCTCAGTCTCTGAGAGCTGGTTGAGGAGACTGGGATCGAAGGTCGCGCGTCCCTCGGGCTGCTGGCTCGCCGAAGCGGTTGGCCCGGTCGGCACGAGCCCGAGGCTGGAGACCGGCACGAGGTTGGGGTGTTCGACGCCCGGTGGCAGACCTGCGCCGAGCCGCGAGAGGAAATCTCCCGCGAGCGGCTCGCCCAGGAGCTTCGAGGTGCGCTGCTTGAGCTGCGAGAGCTCTTCGCCGAACCGCGCGTGCCGGACCAGGGCTGAATCAATCTCGCGAGCCAGTCGCTCGGGGTCTTCTGCTCCGGTCAGTTCGGCGGAGCGCTCGTTGGGGTACGCCATGACGGTCTAATTCCTCTGCGAAAGCGCGGCAGGGTTGAGGTGGAACCGGAGCGAGGTCTGCAATTCGTCGAGCGCCTCGGGCGCCAGCGGCTGGTCTGCCAACACCAACACGGCGACCGAGTCGAGCACCCGCACCTCGGCGCATCGGCCGTCGTCGAGCATCAGTTGCAGCGTCGAATCGGCGGGAAGCTCATCTCGACGCGCGCGGCTCCACAGCGGAACCATGGCCTCGGCGAGTCGGGGCAGGGCCTCGAGCAAGCCCTCAGAGGTGCCGACCAGAAGCTGCGAAGAGCCGAAGGCGACCCCTCTGGCTGCCCACCGCTCCGTCCAGTCGTTCAGCAGACGGGCGAAGCGCTCCGGCACCACGGCCTTTCGCGAAGTGGGCCAGGCCCCGGCGGGCCGGGCCTCGACGCCCAGGCGCTCGACCGCAAGGCGAAGCGTCCCCAGGCTCATCGACTTCGTCGCCCCCAACCCGAGCAGCCTGTCGTCGCCCATGCTGTAGAGAACCCGCTGGCTCCTGCTGTCGCTCAGGCCGAAGGCCACGGGTACCGCACCCAGCACCATCGCCGCGGCCTTGGCGGGCGCTCCGATGGTCGCCGCGAGCCGCCCCAGCTCGCGCACCCGCTCGGCGTTTCCCTTGGCAAAATGGGCCAGGCCGCGGCGGTCGACGATGGCCGCAGCGCCCCCTTCCATGCCCAACGCAAACTCCGAGAGCAACGCGCGGGCCCGCGAACGGTCTTTGGCGCCGGACAAATCAGGCGCAGCAAGGGTCTTCTTCAACCCCATGCGCGAGAGCCGCGCCTCGAGTCGAAGCACGTGTCCATTCTGGGCTTGCTCTCGTGCGAGCTGTCCGTCTCGCAGCTCGGTGAGTTCACGCCTTGTCTGCTCTTCCGCCTGGGTGAGGGAGAGGCATTGGAGCTGCTCATTGGCCAGGTCGCGCGCGATTTCAATCGCGCGCGCTTCGCTTGCCGCGAGCTTGGCGCGCAGTTCACTCAAGGTCTGCGTCGCCTTGAGCTTGAAAGCCCGAGCGGCCTCCAGTTGCTCCCGATTGGAGTCGAACTCCGCCTGGCGGGACCTGAGGGAAGAAAGGTCGTTCGAAAGCAGCGTGAGCCTGGGGGCCAGTTGCTCAGCATCGAACAAACGGGCGCGCACCAGGGTGAGCTCCTGCTTGGCAGTCACCGCTTGCTGGTTCTTGATCTGCGCCTCGTGGCTGAGGGCCGTGAGTTCTTGCTGCTGCGCGCGAGCCTGAGCGCGGGCGGCCTTGGAGGTCCACAGCGCCCATGCGGCGACGGCGCTGGCCACCAGCGCTGCCGACATGGAGACGAGCTCGAGAGGCATCAGAGCGCCCCGAGCGCTGAATCACCGAAGTCTTCAGTGACACGGCAGCGCTCCGCACACGCGCGCACGTCGTCGAGCAACAGGCCAAGAGCGCCGCTGGCCCCGGCCAGAACCGCCAGGAGTCGGCCGTCACCCAGGTCTTGACCGACGATGAGCCCCTGGGTGCCGCTGGCGACGATCACGTCGAGAGCACCCCGACCCAGCTCGGTCGTCGCTCGAGCAGCGACGGAACTCAACAGCGTGAGTGCAGGTGCGAGCGCGTCAGCCAGGGCAGGCTCTGCGGCCATGCTCAAGACAGCCCCGTCTGCGGCCAAGAGAACAGCGGCTTCGACATCAGGGTTGAGGCGGCGAAGGTCGTGGAGCAATGCTGCCCACGAGCCCGGAGTGATCGTCATCGGAGACTCTTGAGAGAGGGGGGAATTCGCAAGGTAACGGCCCGAAGTCGTCCCGCTCGACCAAGGTCTCCGTGAAGTCCATGCGGGGGCGAAGGGCTCGAAGCGCTTCTGTCAGATCCGTGTCCCTCATCTGATGCCCGGGTCTATCCAAGCTCACCGTCGAGGTGCCGCATCACCGCCAGCGCCGCCAAAGCCGCAGTCTCAGTCCTGAGAACCAAGCGCCCCAAAGTCACAGCCATCGCACCCCGTGCGACCAGAGCCGACACCTCTTCCCGAGTCAGCCCACCCTCGGGGCCAATCACCAACGCAAGCGGCCGGGTCCCCAACGAAGCGACGGCCGTCGACAACGGCAACGCCCGCTCCTCTTCATCCAACACGAGCAGCGCAGGATCGCCTGGCAACGCAGTGATCGCCGCCAACAACGGCTTCGGGGCGAACACCACCGGAACACTCGCCCGCCCACACTGCCGCGCCGCTTCCTCGACGATGCGCTGCCACCGGGAAAGCTTGGCCTCTTCTTTCCCTTCCAGCTTCACGATGCTGCGAGCACACGCCGCGGGCGCAAACGCACTGGCCCCCAGCTCGGTGCCTTTCTGCAACACCAGCTCGAGCTTCTCCGCCTTGGGCAACCCCTGCACGATGGTGATCGATCTCGGCCGCGGCGCTTCCCGCTTCTGCCCGAGCAGCAACACCCCGCCGAGCTCACCGACGCTGACCACCTTCGCGTCGAAGGCGAGCCCGTCACCATCGAACACCTCGAGCACATCGCCCGCCCTGACCCGCAGCACGTGCAGGAGATAATGAAGGCGCGGCCCGCTGACGCTGACCTCTCCCTCCCCAGCCCCTGGCACGAGCAGGCGAATCACGCGGTCAGCTCGATCCGGATCCACTCACCGATGATCTCGTTGCCCGCGTGCTTGAGCCCCTGCGCGACGAACGCGGCAGTGACCTCTTCGGCCTGCGGCACCAGCACGCCGGCGAGCACCAGGCGCTGCTTCACTTTCGGCGCGATGAGCGGCGCGAGCTCGACCAGGGTGTTGGCGAGAATGTTCGCGAGCACGAGATCGAACTGGCCTTCGATTTCCTGCAGCGTCCTGGCCGACAGCTCGACGCCTTCGATGCCGTTCTCCTGCGCGCACTCCTTGGCGAGCTCGACGGAGGTGGCGTCATTGTCGACGCCCACACACCGGCCCGCGCCGAGTTTCTTCGCAGCGAAGGCGAGCACCCCGGTGCCCGTGCCCACGTCGAGCACGCTCGCGCCCTCGTGGGTGGCCATGAACGTGTCGACCGCCTTCAAACACAACGAGGTGGTGGGGTGGTCGCCGGTGCCGAAGGCCATCTTCGGTTCGATGAACACGCACACCTTGTCTTTGGGGGCAGTGGCCTTTTCCCACGGCGGGCCGACCCAGAGCCGCCCGATGGTGACGCTCTTGATCTGGCTGCGCCACTCGGTGCTCCAGTCGCGCTCGACCACGTCTTCCAGGGCGAAGCGGGAGCCCGGAATGCGCTCGGTGATCTCCACCTGCGCGTTGGCCGCGTCTTCTTTGTCTTCGAAGAACGCGATGAGGATCGCCTCACCCGCCCCCGGCGCCCGCACGTTGGGCACCGTCTTGTTCGCCGAGTCGCGGACCTCGAGCCCAGCGGCCCCATAGTCGTACAAAACGCTCTGAACGAGCTCACTCTCAGCTTCGGGGACGTCGACGGTCAGCGAGTACCAAGCCATGGAGAGCCTCTAGCAGCCACTCACGGCTATGCTCCACCGCTCCGTGAGAGCCGCGCCCATCCTCGTCCTCTTTCTTTTGTCCTGCGTAGGGCCCGTTGCGCCCGATCACGAGCTCTGCCGCGACGTGATTACCCGCCTGTGCGCGGAGCCCACCTGCGTCACCGCCCAGAGCCGGCTCAACCTGCCGGCCATGAACTGCGTGGCCGAGCTGGAGATGCGCACGGGCTGCAACTCGGCCGAGTTCGCCTTCACCTCGCCCACCCGCGACGAGGTGCTCACCTGCCGGTTGCCCCTGGTCCGTGACGGCGCGCAACGTTCGGCCCACCCGGCCTGCGAGTACGTCGACGAGACGTTGCGCATCTGCCCCAACCTGGTCGTCTTCCTCGGGGGCACGCCGTGAGCGCCTTCATCCTGCTGGCCCTGATGCAGTTCCCGACCGATGTCTTCGACAACACGACCGCCTTCACCAAGCTGGAGGATCGCGACGGCGTGGTGGTGAGCGAGCGCGCGGTGAAGAGCAGCGTCTACAAAGAATACCGGGCCGAGATCACCACCACGCATTCCGTCGACGCGCTGTGCGAAGCCTCGTGGGAGTGGGGCACCCGCAAGAACGACGGGCCGGCGGTGATTCTGAACAAGGTGCTCAAAGACGGCGACGACCTGCGGGTGGTCTACAACCAGATCTCCCAACCCATCGTGGCCAAGCGCGACTACGCGCTGACCGTGACGAAGGAGCGGCTCCCCGATGGCAGCTGCCGCGTTCGGTTTCGCACCACCAACGAGCTGGCCCCGGCGAAACCCGATGGCTTCGTGCGCATGGACAAGTTGTGGGGTGAGTGGCGTTTCGAGGCCGTTCCGGCCGGCGGCACGAAGCTCACGTACACGCTCTTCTCGGATCCCGCGGGTTCGGTGCCCAGCTTCCTGGTGCACGGGCCGCAGCGGAAGGCCACCCGCGACGCGGCGGTGATGTCGCTCGAGAAGACGAAGAAGTACCTGGAGGCCGCAAAGTGAAGCGGGCAAGCACGCTTCATGGCCAACGAGTGAGACGCCTCTCGCTGCTGGTGCTCATTCCGTATCTCGCCAGCTGCACGGCGCTCGAGTCGAACACCCGCATCGAGCGGGGGCCGCTGTTGCGCACCTTCGAACGGCCGGTCTTGCTGGAAGGCGGCGTGACCTCCGACGTGCGCGTCGACTGGCCGATGCTCAAGCTCACGGTGGTGAACTTCGACGTGTGCCGCGCGCAGCAGGTCGAGGAGTACGCCGAAGAGAAGATCACCGAGCGCACCTCGGGTGCGGCGGGGCCTTCGCTCTCCACCGGCATCGCCTTCACCCTGGCCAGCGGCATTCTGCTCGCCGTCAGCTACGCGGTGACCGCCACGGCCGACGTGAACCTGATCGACGCCAGCGGCCGCTATGGCCCCTCGACGCGGCAGTACCTGCAGGGCGCGAGCCTGATCACCCTGGGTATCGGCTTGCCGGCGCTCGCGGTGGGTCTCATCGCGCGCGCGCGCACCGGTGAAGAAGTGCAGGCGCAGCGGGCGGAGCAGGTGATCAGCCAGAAAGACGTTCGGTGCAACGAGCGGCCGGCCACGGGCCCGATGACGCTGGTCTCCGCGCAAGGCGTGGCGTTGCCGGTACAGGCGGTCGATGGCGCGCTCGATGTGGACGGCACGAAGCTGCAGCTGGTACCCGAGGCGTTGCGTTTTGCGGATCGTGAAGTCGAGCTGACCGAAGACGCGCAGGCGACGTTCGCGGCGTGGTCGGCCTGCGTCGCGCTGGAGCAGGACATGGCGAAGACCCTCGATTCGCTCAGTGAGAGCGGGCTGCTCGCGCGCGCGGAGCGGCTGCGGGAGTGCCGGCGGGTGCGCGGCGACGCACTCAAGGAATCGGTGAGCGCGGCCGACGCAGAGCTCGCGCGCCGTCGTGAGTCGGGCAGTCCGGCGGCGTGGGCGCCGGGTACGAACGTGTCGAGCTTCGAAGAAGCGGTCTCTGCGTACGCGCCGTCGCTCAAGCTGGCGGTGAACTCGAAAGACCTGGTGGTGCTCGACACGCCGGAAGCCGCCGAAGGGCGCGCGGTGTTGCTCGAAGGCATGGTGGGTGAAGGGCTCACCGAGAACATCGGCATCATTCAGATCGGCGATCGCCAGGTGTTCCTCTTCATTCCCCCGAAGAAGTCGTGGGGCGGCACCTTCCCCAACGGCACGCGGGTGGAAGTGGTGGCGCTCATTTCAGGCAAGCAGACGCTGGGTGAACGAACCCTCCCGCTCCTCCGGGCCGTGTGGATGCGTACCGCCTGGTAGTCGTAAGTGAAGACAGAACTCGAAACGAAGACCCCCTCTCCCTCTGGGAGAGGGTCGGGGTGAGGGCAGTACCTCGCGTCTCTATAAGGTGATCCCATGAGTCCCCTCGACGAGCTGGCAACAATCCTCCGCCCCGCGGGAGCCGGTCTTTTCCTCGTCAGCACGGGCCGAGCCGAACAAGAGGCCCTCCAGCGGCGCCTTTACGGAGCGAGCTCCCCCGCCGAAGTGCGCAACCGCTTCCGCGAAACCCTTGAAAAAATCCCCACCGCGAAAGGCGTGCTGATCGCCGTGCCCTCCGACGTGGGAGCCGGTTTCCGCCGAGGCGCCAACCTGGGCCCGCAAGCCATTCGCCTTCAGCTCATCGCCGACGAGTTCGAGCTCGCCAGCCGCGGGGTGCTCGATCTCGGCGACGTCTTCGTGGTCCCGCAACTTCTCTCCGACGAGATGCTCTCCGCGGATCAACTCACCGCGAGCCGCCGCGCCGTCTACCCAGACCTCCCCGAAGAAGTGCGAGCCACACTCCCGGTCGCCCCGCTCTCCATCGAACGGCGCGCCTTCGAGCTCGTCTTCCAGCTCAACCCGAAAGCCAAACCCTTCGTCATCGGAGGCGATCACTCCACCGCGCTCCCGGCCGTGCAGGCGCTGGCCGCGGTCGCGCCGCAGCCCTGGGGCATCGTGCAGCCCGACGCGCACACCGATCTCCTCGAGACGCGGCTGGGCATCAAACACTGCTTCGCCACCTGGAGCTGGCACGCCAACGAGCTGATCGGCCGCAAGGGCCGGCTCACCCAGGTCGGCATCCGCGCGTCCGGCCGCGACCGCGCGCATTGGGAGTCGACCCTCGACGTGCGGCAGTTCTGGGCGAAAGACGTGCTCGCCGACCCCGAAGGTCAGCTCGACGCGCTCATCGCCCACGTGAAATCGACGGGCGTGCGCGGCGTGTACTTCAGCAATGACATCGACGGCACCGACGCGAAGTGGGCTGACGCCACGGGCACCCCTGAGTACGGCGGGCTCGAGCCCGAGTGGGTGGTCGAGCTCATTCGCCGCCTGGGCCGTGAGGTGGGGCTGCTCGGTGGCGACATCATGGAGGTCGCGCCGTCACTCACCCCGACTCCGGAGAGCGCGCCGCGGACCGTGGGGCTGGCTGCTCGCTACCTGCGGGAGACAGTCGATGCTGCGCTCCCGAAGTGACTGTGGCAGGGTCCGCCGCCCGATGCGCCACGCCGTCCTGCTCGCCCTCACTTCGTTGCTCCTCGTGACCTCTGGCTGCAAGAGCCAGTGCCGGTTGCTCTCCGAGAAGGCGTGCGACTGCACGGTCAACAGCAACGACAGGACGAACTGCCTGACGCGCGCTTCTCAGCAAGACAGCACCTTCAACTCCTCGCCCACGGCCGAAGATGAAGATCGCTGCGAGGCGTTGCTGGAGACGTGCGACTGCCGGCTGGTGGACACCCCCGCCGGCAAGATGCGCTGCGGTCTCGCCAACTGAAGGGGAAGAAATCCCCTCACCCTGACCCTCTCCCCGGAGGGGAGAGGGAAAGAGGGCTCAGCCGCGCTGAATCTTGGTCAGCAAGCGGCGCAGATCTTCGTTCACCTTCACGAACTCGGTCTTGCCGCGCTCGTCGGCGACCTGCTTCTCCAGCGCCGGCAGACCCTTGCGAGCCGTGGCCATCGCGTCCTTCGAGTCATCGATGAGCCAGTCCGCGCCCTGAATGATGGCGAGGCGGGTATCGAGGTTCTTCTCGGGCAGGCGCTTCATCAGCTCTTCGATCAACGCCGCGTTGCCGCTGCGGCCGATCTCATACGCCGCACGTTCACGGGTGCCTTCGTCCTTCGAGTCGAGGTGCTTGGCCCAGCACGCGCCATCCGACTTGCACTCGGCACCGGCGACCGCGCGGTTCTTGTAGGTGAGGATCTTCGCCTTGTGCTTGGCGACCGCGCCGGGGAGGTCCTTGCACTCCTCGAACTCCGGGTCGTCCTTGCACTCGGCCTCGAACAGCTTCTGCTCAGCGGCCACGAACTTGTCGAACACGCTCGCGTCGTCGCCCAGCATCGCCACGCCGCGCATCGACTCTTCACGCGCGCCCCACGGACCCTTGCCGGCGGTCTCCACCAGCTTGGTGACGGCCTCTTTGCCGCCGATGCGAGCCAGCGACCAGACGTACTCTTTGCGCGCGTTGGGCTCTTCTTCATCGAGCAGCGCGGCCAGCGGCTTGACGCCTTCTTTGCTGCGCATGCGGCCGAGCGCGTCGGCTGCACGCATGCGCATGATCAGCTTCAGGTCGTCGAACTCGCTCTTGTAGTTGAGGTACCCGACGATCGACTTCTCGGCGCGGCGGTCGTGGAGGTCACCGATCACCTGCACGCCCTTGGCGAGCACCGCGATGTCCTTCACGTTGTTCTTCGCGGCCCAGTCGAGCAGCTCTTTGTCTTTCCCGTCGACGACCGGCACCAGCAGGTCGGCCGCGGGTTTGCCCAACTGGTAGAGCGCGAAGGAAGACTCGCCGTAGAAGCTGATGCCTTTGCGCTCCTTGAACATCGCGCGCACCAGGCCCGGCGCCGCGCGCGCATCGCCCATGTCACCCAGCGCGATGATCGCCTTCTTGGTGATGAAGGGCTCGATCGCGTCATCGGTGGCGATGAAATAGAGCGCGTCGAACGACTCGGGCGACTTCATGGAGCCCAACGACTCGATGGCCGCGATGACGGTGTAGTTGTCTTTGGTCTTGAGCAGCTTCACCAGCGCAGGAGCGCCCTTCGGGTCGCCGATCTTGCCCAGCGCGACCGCGATCTCCTTGTTCATCGTCTTCGCGTCGGTGTCGGTCGCCGCGGGATCGACGGCAGCCACCAGCGCGTCGACCGACGAGGGCTGCTTCGCTTCGCCGAGCACGCGCGCGATCACGGCCTTCACCTCGGGCTTCTTCTCATCCTCGAGGCGCTTCTCGAGCATGGGCACCATGTTCGCGCCCATGTGTTTGCCGGAGCGCAGATCTTCGACGGCCTTGAGCTTCTCCTTCGTGCTCTTGGTGCCGGTGATCCGCTTCTCCCAGGTCTCGGGCAGCGCGGGATCGCTCTTGCAGGAAGACAGCACGAGGGCCAACGACACCAGTCCACTGACGACGATCGTCCGCATTTGCGAACCCCTTTGGTCGGGAGAAAAAGTCAGGGGCTTCGTAGACCCACGTTCCCCAAGGGTCAACGAGTGTCGAGGAATTCTGCAGGGTTGCTCCGCAGTGCGCAAACATGTAGGGAAAGAAGCAACTCTGTCGGCGTCGGGCCGACACTGGGTTGAACCACGACGAAGTTCAGCTACCTTCGCCTCCCAACTCGCTTCCTCCTCAAAGGCTCCTCCCATGACGGTCAAGATTCAGCGCGGTCGGCAGTTTCTCGCTGGCGATGTTTCGGCGCAGCTCTTCGACGACAAGGGCAAGGCGGGCACGTACCTGAGCCAGGCCTCCGCGAAGCTGGTCGCGCAGACCAACACGGTGTTGCTCAAGAAGGGCACCACCACCGTCAAGCTGGCCACCGCCGATGACTGGAAGAAGTTCATCGCCGAATACGTGCCCACCAAGGCAAAGACGGCCGACTTCACCAAGACCTTCGGCATCACCTTCGAAGACTTTTGCAACGTGGTGGACGACGTGGCCGTCAGCGATGACAAGGGCCTCTCGCTCAACCTCTCGCCGAACACGAACCTCTCCAAGGCGCTCTCGCTCGACAAGGTCGAGGGCAACTACGCCAGCAAGCTGACCGCTGAGTCGACGGTGAAGCTCGGCGGCATCGGCGGCGTGAAGAGCGAAGGCAAGCTGGTCGCCACGCCCGTCATCGGGCCCGAGATTCTCGCCAAGCCCGTCGACACGGGTTGGGATCGCAACCGCACCGAGCAGGAGGCGTGGGCCGACTTCAAGGTGGTCGACGGCGCGAACAAGATCTTCCGTGAGACCGGCGCGATCGCCGTCTTCGACAAGATGACCAAGCCCAAGTGGGATGACCCGGCGGCGATGGAGCTGGTGGAGAAGTTCACCATGCCCATGCACCTCGAGCAGACCACCAAGGCCGAC
>JANODF010000205.1:0-9452 GCA_031412555.1 Archangium sp.
TCGACCCTCACGTTCATGCAGTTCATGGTGTCGGCGATGTTGGCGGTGATGAGGCCGCTCTCCACGCCGTCAGACACGCCGTCGGCATCGGAGTCAGCCCGCCGGGGATCGGTCTCTCCCATGTCGACCATCCCGTTCGCGTTCTGGTCTTCACCGCGCACGGTGCCCGCGGTCGGGCCATCGAGCAGGCCATCGCAGTCGGTGTCGCGGCGCAGCGGGTTGGTCTCGTTGCCCTCTCGCTGGCCGTTGCGGTTGGCGTCTTCGATGCCGTCGCTCAGCCCGTCGCCATCGGTGTCGGCCAGCGCCGGGTCGGTCTCGCCCGTGTCGACCATGCCGTTGCCGTTGCGATCTTCGATGCGGTTGGGGAGCCCATCCATGTCGGTGTCGGGGTTCACCGAGGGGCCGCAATCGCCCGCCATGTTCGGGTCGGACTCGCCCATGTCGACGGTGCCGTTCTGGTTGAAGTCTTCCGCACCGTCGGAGCAGGTGTCGCCATCGCTGTCGCGCGAGAGCGGGTTGGTCAGGGTGGTGTTGATCTCGATGCCGTCGCCGATGAAGTCACCGTCGGTGTCGCGCTTGCGCGGGTCCGTTTCTCCACTGTCGAGCACGCCGTTGCGGTTCGCGTCTTCGACGCCGTCACTCAGGCTGTCCATGTCGGTGTCGGGGTTGGTCGCGTCGGTCTCGGTGGGCTCGGCGCGGCCGTTCTGGTTGGTGTCTTCCACGCCGTCGGGAATGCCGTCGGCATCGCTGTCGACCACGGTGGGGTTGGTGCGCGAGAGGGGGTCAGGGTCGCCCGCGTAGGCACAAGCCGGGTTCACCGAGGTCATCCGCCCGGCTTCCACACCATCGAGAATCCCGTCACCGTCGGTGTCGGGGTTACCCGGGTTGGTGCGCATGCCGCCTGCGTAGATGTTGCTGAACTCGTCCTGATCGCTCAGGCCGTCGCAGTCGGAGTCCTTGGTGGCGTTGTTGGGATCGGTCGGGTTGATGGTGCCGCCGTCGTCCTGGCCGCCTCCACCACCGATGCCGTTGCCGCTGCCGCCCGTGCCGCCGCCCACCTCGGAGCCACCACCGCTGCCGCCGGTTCCGCCGTCGCCCACGACAGGCTTCACGGGGGTGCAGTCACAACCGGCGATGAAGAGAAGTGCACACGCCGAAAGCAGGCGTGAACGCGACGCGAAGTTGAATCCGTGCATGGTGAACCTCAGGTCGTCGGCCCCGAACGACCAACCGGCAGTATTGCAGTGGTGCGGGCTTGAAATCTCGGGGTCCCGATCAGTGACGGCGATCGCGGGCCCGGTGAACGAAGAGTTTGTAGATGCCCAGCTGCGGCGGCACGGTGTCGAGCATCAGCTCGGGGTGCCATTGAACGCCCAGAGCGAACTGATCTTTCGCAATGCTTTCAATGGCTTCCACGACACCATCGGGCGCGCTGGCGCTCGAGATCAGCCCCGGGCCCACATCCTTCACGGCCTGGTGGTGGGTCGAGTTCACCATCACCTGACCTTTGCCCCCGAGACACTCGGCCAGCACCGTCTGGTCTTTGACCTCGATGGGATGGTGCGGCTGGGTGCGGTCGTGCTTCTGCTCGTGAGGTTTGGCCGCGGGCAGCTCGGTGGCGATGTCCTGGATCAGGGTGCCTCCGAAGGCCACGTTGAGCAGCTGCATGCCGCCGCAAATGCCCAGCACCGGCAACTTGCGCTGCAAAGCGAGCTTGAGCACCGCCATCTCGAAGGTGGTGCGGCCGGTCTTGAGCACGCCCAGGCCCGGCTTCGACTGCTCGCCGTAGGCCTCTGGCGGAATGTCGAAGGCGCCGCCGGTGATCAACAGCCCCGAGACCCGATCGAGGTACTGCTCGATGAGCGATCGATCGTCGGTGTACGGAAGAATGAAGGGCAGGCCCCCCGCCCGCAGCACGGCGTCGGCGTAGGCCGCCTTGAGGTCGTACTTCACGAACGGCGACTCCGGGGTCGCGAGGCTCGAATCAGGCGTGATGGCGATCGACGGACGCCTTGCGTGAGCGTGGTGCTTCATCATCTGGTGCCAGAGAATGCCCCCTGCAGCGCACGAGCGCGAGAAACCAGGTCCTCCGATCGGAGCAGGTCACCCGCCACTGCGGCACACCAGGCCCCCGCGGCCGCCACCTGCCCGATGTTGTCGAGGGTGACGCCCGCGATGCCCACCACCGGCAGCGGGGCCTTCCGGGCGATCGTTTCGAAGAGCGCCAGGCCCAGGGGCGCGTGGCTGACGCGTTTGGTGGTGGTCGAAAAAATCGGGCCCAGGCCCACGTGATCAGCGCCCAGCACCCTCGCCTGCTCGATGTCTTCCAGCGAACGGCAGGTCGCTCCGATGAGCGCGTCGGGCCCCAACAGCCTGCGGGCCACGTCGACCGGAAGATCATCGGCGCCCAGGTGCACCCCGTGCGCGCCGCCCGCCAGGGCCAGGTCGACCCGATCGTTGACGATGACCAACACGTTTCGAGCCCGGGCGAGCGCGACCACCTCCCGAATCAAGGGGAGCGCCACCCGATCGGCCGTCTGCTCCAGGCGCAGCTGCAACACGCCCACGCCGGCGTCGATCACCGCGCGCGCCTTCTCCAGCATCGGCAGTTCGGCGCGGACTGAGTCATCGAGCAGGGCGTACAGCCCACGAGGGAGCTTGTGAGGCATGCGACGCTGCTATAAGCCCCCGGCTCTGCCCCACCCAAGGAGAAGTACCCCGTGACCGACGTCGACCCTCGCTACACCGACAAGCGCACCGTGGAGCGCTACATGAAGTTCGGCCTTGTCGACGAGAAGGCCTTCGAGAAGCACCTCAAGTCGTTGCCCGACGTCGCCGAAAAGGGCGAGCGCGTGCAGGCCGAGGCTGACGAGTACATCCTCGACGAAGACCTCAACGAAGGCGCTGAGTAACCATCATGGCGGGCAAGGCGGGCGAGACCTTCACCATGCAGCAGAGCGGCGAGCAGCTGACGTTCAGCGCGTTCGTGCTCGGTCTCGCTTCGTCGGCCCTCATTCACCTCGGGGTTCACCAGAACCCCGACACCGGCAAGACCACCATCGACTTGATGCAGGCGCGCGAGTCGATCGACGTGTTGGCGCTGCTGCGTGAGAAGACCCGCGGCAACCTCACCGCCGAAGAAGAGCAGCTGTTCTCTTCCGTTCTCTCCGACCTCCGGTTGCGCTTCGTCGAGAAGAGCAACACGAAGGCTTGAAGTGAGCAGCACGGAAACCCCGCTTCCCGGCTCGTATCGCTGGGCCCTCGTGGCCGCGGTGGTCGTCGGCTTTCAGGTCTCCCTGGCCGCCGGCTTCGACGTGCAGGCCGCCTTCAACCACGCCGAGCCTCCGTCTTTGACGGGCAGCGAGTCGGCCTTGCCCGGCCTGGGCCTCTCTCCCCTCGCCCAGCGGCAGATCGTGCTCGCGGCCGCTTCGGGTCATCAGACCGCGCTCGAGTCGTTGGTGCCCTGGCGCATCGTGAGTTCGCTGCTGTTGGCGATCGCTTCGGGTCTGGTCTTCGTGCTCGGCATGCGCCTGCGCGTCACCCAGGAGCGCAGGCCCGGCACGGCTCAGCAGCTGGGCATTGCGGCGTTGGCGGCGGCGGCGTTGCGCTCCATCGACGGCGCAGAGAACCTGGTGATCGTTCGCACCGTCTTTTCCGAGGTCGGTAAAGCGATCGTGCGCGAAGGCGTGCACGACGCCGAGGCGATGTCGAGCGTGGTGCTGTTCATCTGCTCCGCGGCCAGCGCCGGGTGGACGCTGGTGATCGTCGCGGGCTTCGTGGTGCTGGGGAACTACTTCCGCTCCGAGACCCTGCGCACGGCTTTGGCGCGCGCCGAGCCCTGAGTTTTCGACTCAGGGGAATTCGACGGGCTGCTGGCCTCGAAGGGCTTGAACCCGCTCCGGGAAGAGCTGCCACAACGGCTTGGGCTCCTGGTAGCGGTTCAGATCGATGAGGGCCGACGACTTGCGCGGAATGCGCAGCAGCTCGGCGCGATCGATGCCCAACACGCGCGCGACGTACCCCAGAGGCCACTTCTGCTGCAGCTTCTCGAACGCCTGATCGTCGTTTTCGTCTTCGGGGAGTTCGGCGTCTTCGTAGCGGAGCATCTCTCCACCCACTCGCCTGCCGTTGGCGTACGCGATCACCTGCTCGACCTCATCGGGGTCGAAGGCGTACGCGTGAACAGTGACGCGCAGGTGCTCGGAGAGCCGCCGCGCGAGTGCATGGTGCGTGAGGTACCAGCGTGCACCCTGACGTCCGTACGTGAACGGCGCATCCCAGGCGAAGCGCGCGATTCGCGGGCCGCCCAGCACCGTGACCAACAAGCCGGCATCGTCGCCCGACTGGCCATCTTCCTCGAGCGAGAGACGGGCGATGTGCTGCAGCCACGCCGCGTCCACGTCCGAGTACTGGCACAAATATCCGCCGTGCGATTCCAAAGTGGTCCCCCCAAGGGCCGGTTGCAGAAGTCGCGCCGCCCTTACCCGAGGACCCGTTTCACTACAAGCACAGACAGGCCCAAACCCCACGATTTCCTCCGTTATTTGTGACGCAATGCGCCGTGAGTAGTCAAACTCATGGATTGGAGCGACCGGTTCTGGGGGTGGGGGCGCGCCTTGCGTGTGGGTGATCGGCCCTTACTGTCGATGGCATGCGGATCGAAAAGTTCACGCTCAAGGCGCAGGAAGCAATTCAAGAAGGTCAATCGCTCGCCCGCCGCGCGAATCACGGCAACTACGAGCCGGAGCACCTGCTCCGCGCGTTGCTCGATCAGCAGGATGGCGTGGTGCAGCCGATGCTCCAGAAGATCGGCGCCGACGTGAAGCTGCTCGGTCAGCGCGTCGATGAGGCGCTCGGTCGCCTCTCGGTGATCAAGGGCGCCAACACCTCGTTGTCCAACCGCATCGTGCAACTGCTCGAGCGCGCGGAAGACGACGCGAAGGCGCTCAAAGACGAGTTCACCAGCTCGGAACACCTGCTGATGTCGTTCGCGCAAGACAAGGGCACGGCCGGTGAGCTGCTCAAGTCAGCGGGCGTCACCAAGGAGCGCATCTCGGCGGCGATCAAGGATCTGCGCGGCAGCTCGCGGGTCACCAGCCAGGACGCCGAAGGCACCTACAAGGCGCTGGAGAAGTACGGCAAGGATCTGACCGAGCTGGCCCGCGCCGGAAAGTTGGACCCGGTGATCGGCCGCGACGAGGAGATCCGCCGGGCGATCCAGGTGCTCTCCCGCCGCACCAAGAACAACCCGGTGCTGATCGGTGAACCCGGCGTGGGCAAGACGGCGATCGCCGAAGGCCTCGCCCGGCGCATCATCGACGGCGACGTTCCCGAAGGGCTCAAGCGCAAGAAGCTCATCACGCTCGATCTGGGCGCCATGGTTGCGGGCGCCAAGTTCCGCGGGGAGTTCGAGGAGCGCCTCAAGTCGGTGCTGAAGGAAGTCGCCCAGGCGAACGGGGAAATCATCCTCTTCATCGACGAGCTCCACACGGTGGTCGGCGCGGGCAAGGCCGAAGGCTCGATGGACGCCAGCAACATGCTCAAGCCGGCCCTGGCGCGCGGTGAGCTGCACTGCATCGGCGCCACCACGCTCGACGAGTACCGCAAACACATCGAGAAAGACGCGGCCCTGGAGCGGCGTTTCCAGCCGGTGATGGTGGGTGAGCCCTCGGTGCACGACACCATTTCGATCTTGCGCGGCTTGAAGGAGCGCTACGAGGTGCATCACGGCGTGCGCATTCAAGACTCCGCGCTCGTCGCGGCCGCCACGCTGAGCAATCGCTACATCAGCGACCGTTTCCTGCCCGACAAGGCCATCGACCTGGTCGACGAAGCGGCCTCGCGGCTTCGCATCGAGATCGACTCGATGCCGACCGAGGTCGACGAGGTGCGCCGGAAGGTGATGCAGCTGGAGATCGAGCGGGAAGGCCTCAAGAAAGAGACCGACGTGCACTCGCGCGAGCGCCTGGCGGTGATCGAGAAGGAGCACGCCACGCTCAACGAGCAGTTCAGCACCATGAAGGCGCAGTGGGAGTCGGAGAAGGCGGCCATCGCGAAGATCCGCGCGGTGAAAGAGAAGGTCGAGCTGGCGCGCAACGATCAGGCGACCGCGGAACGGCGCGGCGATCTCAACAAGGCGGCAGAGATCAAATTCGGCGTGCTGCCTTCACTCGAGAAGGAGCAGCAGCAGCTGACCTCCCGCCTGGCTGAGCTGCAGACCCGCCAGAAGTTCCTCAAAGAAGAGGTCGACTCGGAAGACATCGCCGAGGTGGTGGGCAAGTGGACGGGCATCCCCGTGAACAAGCTGCTCGAGGGTGAACTGCAGAAGCTGGTGCACATGGAGGACCGGCTCGCCAAGCGCGTCATCGGGCAGCGCAGCGCGCTGGAGGCCGTGTCGAACGCAGTGCGGCGGGCGCGCTCGGGTCTGCAGGACATCAATCGGCCCATCGGCTCGTTCATCTTCCTCGGCCCCACGGGCGTCGGAAAGACGGAGACCGCGAAGGCGCTGGCCGAGTTCATGTTCGACACCGACCAGGCGATCGTTCGCATCGACATGTCGGAGTACATGGAGAAACACTCCGTCTCGCGGCTGATCGGCGCTCCCCCGGGGTACGTGGGCTACAACGAAGGCGGTCAGCTGACCGAGACCGTGCGGCGGCGCCCCTACTCGGTGGTGCTGTTCGACGAGATCGAGAAGGCGCACCACGACGTCTTCAACGTGCTCCTGCAGATCCTCGATGAAGGCCGGCTGACCGATGGGCAGGGCCGCACCATCGACTTCAAGAACACCGTCTTGATCCTCACCTCGAACATCGGGGCGCAGGCGCTGCAGGATTCAGTGGCCGAGAAGCAGGAGATCGACGCGGCCACGCGGGTGGAAGTGATGAACCAGCTCAAGCAGCAGTTCCGGCCGGAGTTCATCAACCGCATCGACGAGACGGTGATCTTCGAGCCGCTGCGCCAGTCGGACATCGCGGAGGTGGTGGATCTGCAGATGGCGCGCTTGCAGTCGCTGGCGGCAGCCAAACGCATCACCCTCGAGCTCACTCCGAAGGGCCGCGAGTTCCTGGCGAAGGAAGGTTACGACCCGATCTATGGAGCAAGGCCGCTGAAACGGGCGATCCAGAAACACGTGCAGGATCCGCTGGCCCTCAAGCTGCTCGCCGGTGAGTTCGTACCCGGAGATCACGTGACGATCGACGCCACCGCCACGGGCCTCAAGCTCTCCGTGCAACCCAGGGCTTAAGGCTGCTTGTCTCCCTCCCCCGGCGCTGGGGGTTGTGGGTCGGGGTGTGGGGCCGGCTTGCCCTCAGCCGCAGCCAAAAACGCCGCGTACTCAGCCTTGCGCGCCTCCGCGATGGCATCAGCCGCAACCTGAGCCTCACCCGAAGCCTCGCGCCCCAGCATCACCGCGCGAGCCGTCATCACCATCCCGACGAACAAAGTCACCCCGCGAGCGATCAACCCCGCGGTGTCCTCCATCAAATAATCAAACCCGTTGATCGCGGTGACGAGCAGCACCGAAAACGTCTCCCCCGCGATCCCCGCGGTGAGCGCGAACCGGCTCGGAGTGCTCTCGGTGAATCGCCCGATCGCGTAGCCGAACACCGGCAACACGGCGACCAACCAAAGCCGCTCGAACAACCACCTGAACGCCAGCGTGCCCCAGTCGCTCTCGATGGGCCCGAGCCGCTCCCCGATTCGAGCCGACGCGCCGACCGACAAGATGCTGCCGAGAATGAACGCCACCACGCCCAGGCCAATCTGAATCACGACCTGCCGCGACCCCGCCTCGGCCCGCATGTACGCGGAAGGTGCCTTCTGCTCAGTCGTCATCGACGGTCTCCCGGGGCCCGACACCATAGAAGACCTCATCGAGGCTGAGCCCGTGCGCCGGCGCCGTCGGCCCGGCCTTGGTGCGATCCCGCCCCTCGAGCACGTCCTTCACCCAACCCGGCTGATGTTTGCCGCGGCCGACGTCGATGAGCGTGCCGACCAGGTTGCGCACCATGTGTTTCAAGAACGCGGTGCCTTCGACGATGAAGGTGATCTCATCTCCCGGAGCGCCGATCACCTCGACGCGCGACAACTTGCGAGTGGCATGCGCGGCCTGGCAGTCCGACGCGCGGAACGCCGAGTAGTCATGATGACCGAGCAGGTGTTGCGACGCCTCGACCATCGCGTTCACGTGGAGCGGCAGGAAGATCTCCCAGTGCGTCAACCGGCGCATCGGTGATCGTGATCGCCGGTTGCTGACCATGTACCGGTACCGTTTCCCCCCACTCCACCGGCGGGGATCGAAGTCGTCTTGAACGAGCTCGGCCTTCACCACCGCGATGTCGTCGGGCAGCAGCGAGTTGAGCCCCATCCAGTACGCCTTCAACGGGAGCTGACGCGGTGAATCAAAGGCGACCACCTGGCCCTTGGCATGGACGCCCGAATCCGTCCGGCCCGCGGCCATCAAGGTCACCGGAGCACCCAGCAATTGCTGCACGGCCCGTTGCACCCGGCCTTGCACCGACGGGCCATTGTCCTGAATTTGCCAGCCCACGTAGTTCGTCCCGTCGTACTCGAGCACCAACTTCACGCGGGGCATGGCCGAGTGACTATCCCACATGGAACCGGGTTGCGGGGTGCGTTGTCATAGGCCTCGCGATGCCACCTGACGTCTTCCTCGTTCTGGCCAGCAGTGGTTTGACCTTCGTGGCTTCGCTCCTCTTCTTCGTGAGCGAAGACATCGCGCCCGTGGAGAAGGAGACCGCGCCCGTTGCGTTCTGCCTGCCTCCCAGCCGCAAGAAGGCGCCTCCGCCCCTGCCCGTCATGCCGGAGTGCGCCGTCAACCTGTCGAACGCGGTGCTGCACAGCGTGATGACCTTGAAGCCGCAGGGCGACGAATGGGTGATCACGCTTGATACGGTGCCGATGGCCGACATGCCGGCGCTGCAGGTGACCGCAGACGGCGATGGGATCGGGTCAGTTCACGACCTGCGCTGGCACGGCAAAGCGGGAGTCGCCCGAGCCACCCACCGCACGTGGAAACAAAAACCCGGTCAAGCCTGAGTCCCCCTCGCCCTGCGAAGCGGGGAGAGGGTCGGGGTGAGGGGCCGACTACCTGTACTTGATGAACCCACCGAGCACGTCGCGAACGAGCGAATTGACCGTCATCCCGTTGCGCTTGGCGATCGCCGCCAGCTGATCCATCACCCCACCCGGCAGATTCAACGTGAGCGAACGCTCCGGCCCCAACTTCGCCGCGGGCTCCCCATCCATCTCCGCCATGTCGGAGATCGCCTCGATCACCGAGACGATGTCCTCTTCCTCCTGCATCACCTCATCGGGGCCGATGATGTTCTGCTGCCGGAACGTCTGGAGCCTGTCCTTCTCCTCCTCGAGCTCGTCGTTGAAGAGCTGCTTGAGGAAGTTCGACAGGTGGATGTTCGAGGGCGTGAACT
>JANODF010000206.1:0-38927 GCA_031412555.1 Archangium sp.
GGTCACGGGGCCCTGGCTGGGTCAAACCCAACCTGTGGGTGCGGCGCTCCACCGGGTGCCGCGCCATCTGGATCGACCGAGACACAACGCAAGCCAGCGGCGTCTGCGATGATTGCCCTCATGCGTTTCACCCTCGCGCTCGCGCTCTGCCTCCCCTCCCTCGCCTTCGCCGCCCAGACGGTCCGCTACAGCGTCGACCAACGAGGTGACGTCACGCTCATCGGCAACACCGGGAGCTCCGACTGCGGCAACGGCCCCATCGCCCCGGTGGTGGGCACCGTGGGCGCCTGCGGCACCAACACCACCGACACCAGCGGCGACGTTCTGTGGCGCTCCGACTCGCCGGCCGTCAATCAGGCTGAAGCCAACACCGGCATCACCGTCGCCAACGCGAGGACGACCGCGCAGCTGGTGTTGCCCGTGGGCGCCACCGTCACCTACGCGCGGCTCTATTGGTCGGCGAAGACCGGCGGCACCACCATCGACACCGACGTGGTGCTCGACCGGCAGGGCGCCTTCACCGCCGCGGTCACGGCCGACGTCACCTACCCTTCGGTGAACGCGAGCTACCAGGCGTCGGCAGACGTGACCACGCTGGTGCAGGCCAACGGGGTGGGTGCCTACCGGGTGGGTGGCATCAACATGCTCAACCCGGTCAACCTGAACGACGCCACCTTCTACGTGGGCTGGTCGATGGTGGTCATCTACCGGCTCGACTCGTTGCCGCCGCGCAACATCACGGTCTTCGACGGCTTCGACCTGGTGAACACCACGCTGTCGGCGAACGTGACCCTCTCGGGCTTCGTGGTGCCTGACGCGGGCTTCGACGGGAAGCTGGGCATCATCGCCTACGAAGGCGACCCCGGGCTCACCGGCGAGACCTTCACCTTCGGCGGGGTGGCGGCCAGCGACGCGCTCAACCCCAACAACAACGCGCTCAACGGCACCAGGACCTTCCTGGGCGCGGCGGTCTCGAACGCCGGCGACCTGCCCCGGTTGACCGGCGGCCAGGGGTCCGTCACGGGCATGGATCTCGACATCTTCAACGTCACTTCGGCGCTGAGCCCCAACCAGACCTCCGCCAACCTGAGCGCCACCTCCACCGGCGACGTCTTCATTCACGGCGCGTTCATCACCTCGGTCTCGACCCTCAAGCCCATCTTCGTCAACGTGCAGAAGACGGTGACCGACTTGAACGGCGGCGATGTGGTGCCAGGCGACGTGCTCGAGTACGTGGCCACCGGCAGCAACAGCGGCACCGACACGGCCATCGGGTTGGTGCTCACCGACGCGCTGCCAGCGGGCATGACCTTCGTCCCGGGTTCCATCAACCTGGTCAGCGGCGGGGTCACGGGACTCAAGACCGACGCCACCGGCGACGATCAGGGTGACTACAACGTGGGCAGCCGCACCGTCACGGTGCGCCTGGGCACCGGCGCGGACGCCACCACAGGTGGGAGCCTCCCCGTGGGGGGCAGCTTCGAGGTGCGCCTGCGCGTCACCGTCGACCCCGGCGCGCCGGCCACCATCAACAACCAGGTCGATCTCTCCGTGCAGGGCTCGGTGGGCCTGTCGCTGGGGCTCACCACGCCCATCGTCTACCAGTCAGACAACGCGGGCACCGGCCTGCGGCGCCCCACCCCCATCACCGTGATGGGCGACACCACCATCGTCACCGGGCCCCCGCTCATCACCAACGCGGCCACCGCCACCTTCACCTTCGCCAGCAACATCGGCGGGGCCACCTTCGAGTGCAGCCTCGATGGCGCGCCCTTCGTGGCCTGCCCCACGCCTTCCACCTTCGTCGCCCTCACCGAGGCCAGTCACACGCTCCAGGTGCGCTACCGCTCGGGCGCCACGGTCGACGCCACGCCCGCCTCGTACACCTGGGTGGTCGACCGCACGGCCCCCGTCGCGCCGGTGGTGCAGACGCCGGCCGACAACACCTTCACCACCAACCGCCGGCCGGTCATCTCGGGCACGGCCGAAGCGGGCAGCACGGTGCGCGTCTTCATCGACGGGGTGCAGATCGGCACCACCGTGGCCACCGCCGGAGGCACCTTCTCGTTCACCCCCACCAGCGATCTGGCCACGGGCCTGCGCCAGGTGCGCGTCACCGCCACGGACCCGGCGGGCAACACCTCGCCCAACTCCAACACCAACACCTTCACCATCGACCTCAGCGCGCCCGACACGGCCATCGTGACCGGCCCGCCGGTCAACTCGAACTCGACCAGCGCGACGTTCACCTTCAGCGCCACCGAGGCGGTGCAGCGCTACGAGTGCAGCCTCGACGGAGCCGCCTTCACCCCCTGCACCACGCCCCAGACCTTCACGGGGCTGTCGGCGGGGCCGCACTCGCTGGCGGTGCGAGCGGTCGACCTGGCTGGCAACACCGACGCGACGCCCGCCACGGCCACCTGGACCATCGACTTGACGACGCCGGCCGCGCCGGTGGTGAGCGCCCCTGCCAGCGGGAGCAGCACCAGCAACAACCGGCCGCCCATCACCGGCACCGCTGAGGCCAACAGCACCGTCATCATCTTCATCGACGGGGTGGCCGTGGGCTCCACCACCGCCACCGCGGGCGGCACCTTCACCTTCACCCCCACCTTCAACCTGAGCCAGGCCAGCCACACGGTGCGCGTCACCTCCCCCGACGCGGCCGGCAATGTGTCGCCCACCACCAACACCAACACCTTCACGGTGGACACCACGGCGCCAGGTGCGCCGGTGGTGAGCGCCCCGGCCAACGGGAGCCGCACCAACAACACCCAGCCGACCGTCACCGGAACGGCTGAAGCCAACAGCACCGTCACCGTCTTCATCGACGGCGTCTCGGCGGGCACCACCACCGCCACCGCGGGCGGCACCTTCAGCTTCACCCCGCCCACGGCGCTGACGCAGGGCAGCCACACGGTGCGGGTGACCGCGCGCGACGCGGCCGGCAACACCTCGCCGAACTCGAACACCAACACCTTCACGGTGGACACCGCGCCGCCCGCAGCCCCCGTGGTGACCGCGCCTTCGAACGGCAGCGCCACCACCAATACGCAGCCCGTGATCACCGGCACCGCCGAGGCCAACAGCACCGTCACCGTGTCCATCGACGGCATGGTGGTGGGCACCGCCACGGCCACCGCCGGGGGCACCTGGACCTTCACGCCGCCCACCGCGCTCGCCGAGGGCGCGCACACGGTCAACGCCACTGCCACCGACGTCGCCGGCAACACCGGGCCCGTGTCCACCACCAACACCTTCAGGGTGGACACCACCGCCCCTGCGGCGCCCGTCGTCTCTGGGCCCGCAGACGGGAGCGCCACCACAACCAACCGCCCGGCCATCACCGGCACGGCCGAGGCCGGCAGCACCGTCACGATCTTCATCGACGGCGTGTCGGCGGGTACCACCACCGCCACCGCCGGGGGCACCTTCAGCTTCACGCCGCCGGCGAACCTGGCCGAGGGCAGCCACACGGCGCGGGTGACGGCCACCGACGCCGCGGGCAACACCTCGCCCAGCTCCAACACCAACACCTTCACGGTGGACACCGTCGCCCCGGCGGCCCCGGTGGTGAGCTCCCCTGCTGACGGCGCCTTCATCGCCACGCGCACGCCCACCATCACGGGCACCGCCGAAGCGAACAGCACCATCACCGTCTTCATCGACGGGGTCTCCGTGGGCACCACCACCACCAACGCCTCGGGTGCCTGGAGCTTCGCGACCACCGCCTCCCTGGCCGACGGCCCGCACGCCGTGCGCGCCACCGCCACCGACGCCGCGGGCAACACCTCGCCTGCTTCGAGCACCAACACCTTCACCGTGCAGGGCGGCCCGCCCGAGACGACGCTCGTCTCGGGCCCCACGGGCACGGTGAGCAGCACCACCGCCACCTTCGTGGTCTCGAGCGAGCCGGGCGCCACCTTCGAGTGCAACCTCGACGGCGCCGGCTTCACCGCCTGCCCCGCCAGCTCCAGCTACATGGGGCTGAGCGACGGCGCGCACACCCTCGAGATCCGCGCCCTCAACGGCGCCGGTACGCCAGACCCCACCCCGGTCAGCCAGACCTGGACGGTGGACAGCAGCGTGCCCGACACCACCCTCACGGTGCAGCCGCCGGCGCTCACCCGCAGCACCACGGCGCGCTTCGAGTTCACCGCCACCAAGGCCGACGCCACCTTCGAGTGCAGCCTCGACAGCGGCGCCTGGGTGGCCTGCACCTCGCCCTTCGTCACCGCGGGGACCCTCGCCGACGGCGTGCACGTGCTGCTGGTGCGCGCCATCGACGGGGCGGGCCGCACCGACGCGACGCCGGCGCGCGCCACCTGGCAGGTCGACACCGCCGCCCCGAACGCGCCCGTCATCACGGAGCCGGTCGCCGGCGCCACCACCGGGCCGCTGCCGAACTTCGGCGGCCTGGGAGAACCGGGCAGCACCGTCACCATCACCATCAACGGCCAGCCGGTGTGCAGCGGCGTCGCGGCCGCTGACGGCCGGTGGACCTGCGCTTCCACCACGCCGCTTCCCGCCGGGCCCCAGACGGCCACCGCCACCGCGACGGATCCCGCGGGCAACACGTCGATGCCCTCGATGCCCCGCCCCTTCGTGGTGGACGCTTCGACGCCCGACACCGTCATCCTCACCGGCCCCAGCGGCCTGACCAACGGGACCATGGCCGCGTTCACGGTCACCTCCGATCGCACCGGCGCCACCTACGAGTGCAGCCTCGACGGCGCGGCCTTCATGCCCTGCAGCGCGTCGCCCCGCTTCACCGGCCTGATGGACGGCCTGCACACCCTCGAGGTGCGCGCGGTGGAAAACGGCATGACCGACCCCACCCCCGCGTCCCGCATGTGGACGCAAGACACCACGCCGCCGGTCACCCCGGGCATCACCTCGCCCGCGCCCAACGGCACCACCTCGCCGACCCCCACCTTCACGGGCACCGGCGAGCCGGGCAGCACCATCGTGGTGCGGGTGGACGGCCAGCCGGTGTGCACCACCACCGCCGACGGCACCGGCGCCTTCTCGTGCGCGGGGCCCGGCACCCTGCCTCCGGGGCCGCACACCGTCACCGCGACGTCGACCGACCCCGCGGGCAACAGCTCGCCGCCCAGCACCACCGTCGACTTCACGGTGGCCGCGGGCGCGCTGGACACCGCCATCATCGCGGGGCCCAGCGGCACGGTCTCGTCGACCTCGGCCACCTTCTCCTTCGTGGCCACCGTGGTGGGCGCCACCTACGAGTGCAGCCTCGACGGCGCGGCCTTCACTCCGTGCACCACGCCGGTGACCTTCTCGTCGCTCAGCGAGGGCAGCCACACCCTCGAGGTTCGCGCGGTCAATGGCGCCACCGTCGACAGCACGCCGGCCAGCCGCACCTGGGTTGTCGACTCCAGCGCCCCGATGGCGCCGGTCATCTCGACGCCGGCCGACATGAGCACCGTCACCACCCGGCTGCCCACCTTCAGCGGCACGGCCGAGCCCGGCAGCACGGTGAGCGTCTCGGTCGACGACGCGCTCGTCTGCACCGCGGTGGCCAACGCCAGTGGCGCCTGGAGCTGCACGCCCATGGCCCCGCTCACCGATGGCGCGCACCGGGTGTCTGCCGTGGCGAAGGACGCCGCAGGCAACCTGAGCCCCGTCTCGATGACGAATCTCTTCACGGTGAGCGTGCCGGCCGTCACCGTCGCCATCACGCTGCCCGTCAACGACGCCCTGACCAACGACGGCACGCCTGACCTCGCCGGCACGGCAACGCCGGGCGCGACCGTCACCATCTCCATCGACGGCCTGGTGGTGGGCACGGCGCTGGCTGATGCCAACGGCCGGTGGACCTTCACCCCCACCACGGCCCTGACCGACGGCAGCCACGTCATCACGGCCACCGCGGCGCTGGCAGGCACCACCTCGCCGGTCTCGAACCAGGTGACGGTGCGCATCGACACCACGCCGCCCACCGTCACCGTGGTGGTGACCCAGGACCCCAACGGCTTCCCGGTCGTCACCATCACCCCGGGTGAGACGCCCGTCACCACCACCTGCAGCCTCGACGGCGCCGGCTTCGGCCCCTGCACCAACCCGCTGGACATCACCGGGCTCTCACCGGGCACGCACACCCTGGTGACGCGGGTGACCGACCCCGCGGGCAACGTCACCGAGACCACCACCACCTTCGAGATCCCCGAGCCGCAGGTCAGCTCGCCGGACCTCGACCTTCGCGGCGGTGGCTGCGGCTGCGGGAGCACCGACGGCTCGGCGGGCCTGGTCCTCTCGGCCCTGGCGATGCTGGCCTTCGCCGCCCGAAGGCGCAGCCGCTTTCTGCTGCGCGCCGCCGCGCCCCTGGCGCTGGTGGCGCTGGTGGCGGGCTCCACTCCGGCGGCGGCCCAGCAGGTTCAGGTGGCGGGCTTCGATCTCGAGCGCCTCGACCTGAACCCCGGCGCTTCGGCCAGCGTGATCACCGGCACCGGCGATCTGATGCGCAAAGGCGCCTGGCGGGCCTCGCTGGTGCTGCACTACCAGCACGACCCGCTGGTGCTTTATCGCACGGACACCGGCGAGCGCCTCGGCGCGGTGGTGGGCAGCCGCTTCACCACCCACCTCGTCGGCGGGTGGACGCCGCTCGATTGGCTGGAGGTGGGCGTGCAGGTGCCCATCGTCGTCTGGCAAGGCGGCACCGATCTCACCCAGTGGAGGGTGCCGGCCCCGGTCGCCACCGCCCTGGGCACGCCGTGGATCACCGGCCGCTTCGGGCTGCTGCGTGAGCGCGCCGGCGCACCGCTCGACGTGTCGCTGCAGCTGGGCATCGGGCTGCCGTTCGGCAACGCGGCCGCCTACACCAACGCCACCCCGGTGGCCGTCGCGCCCCGGCTGGGCGCGGGCAAGACGATTCTCCCATGGCTGCGGCTGGGCGGTGAGCTGGGCTTCGTGCTCCGCGGGAGCCCGGGCACGAGCACCGTGACGGCCAACGGCACGGCCTCGACCTTCACCGCGGCGATGTCGGCCACCACCCTCGGGCCCAAGCTGCGCGGCGAGCTGACCTTGCGCGGGGCGATCGGCCTCGACCAGGTGCAGGCGGGCGGCGAGCTGCTGCTGGGCCTGCGCTACCCGCTGGGCCCGTGGGTCGAGGTGTTCGCCCTGGGCGGCCCGGGCCTGGGGGCCCTGCCGGGCAACCCCGCCTTCCGGTTGATGGCGGGCCTCGCCGTGGCGCCGCCGCTCGAGAGCGAGCCGTCGCTGCCCGCCCCGCCCGTGTGCGACGCGAGCGTCTCTGACGAGGTGCTGCGAAGCGACTGCCCCACCCTCGACCTCGACGGTGACGGCATCACCAACGCGGCCGACCGCTGCGTGCGCGTGCCCGGCGTGGCGGAGGCCGAGGGCTGCCCGCGAGTCGACACCGATCGCGACAGCCTCACCGACGACGTCGACGCGTGCCCGAAAGAAGCAGGCCCCAGGGAGCGCAAGGGCTGCCCCCTCAAGGACAGCGACCAGGACGGCGTGGAAGACGAAGCCGACGCCTGCCCCGCGGTCGCCGGGCCGGTGGAGCGGAAGGGCTGCCCTCTCAAGGACACCGACAAGGACGAGGTAGAAGACGAAGCCGACGCCTGCCCGGCCGAACCCGGCCCCGTGGAGCGCAAGGGTTGCCCCCTCAAAGACCAGGACGGCGACACGGTCGAAGACGCGCTCGACAACTGCCCCACCGTCACGGGCACGGTGGAGAACTCCGGCTGCCCGGCCAGACAGCGCCAGTTGGTGGTGATCACCGCTGACAAGCTGGTCATCCGCGAGTCGGTGTACTTCGCCACCGGCAAGTCGGTGGTGCTGGCCCGCTCGAACAAGCTGCTCGACAACGTGGCCGAGGTGCTCAACGCGCACCCCGAGGTCCCCCTGATTCGCATCGAGGGGCACACCGACTCGCAGGGCAAACGTGAGAACAACTTGAAGCTCTCGCAGGCCCGCGCTGACGCGGTGAAGGCCGCGCTGGTCAAGCGCAAGGTCGGCCCCGAGCGGCTCAAGGCGGTGGGCATCGGGCCCGATCAACCCAGGGAGACGAACGACACTGCGGCCGGCCGCGAGCAAAACCGGCGCGTGGAGTTCAACTTCGAGGCGGTCAAGCCGTAGCCCGAAGGACTCCGGGCGACCGGGGGCGAGGCAACGCGACGAACGCCTCGAGATCCTGCTCGAGGGTGGTGAGCTCGGCCACCCACGTCGGTTGGCCTTCCACCTCGCGCACCGCCCGGGCCGCCTCGGGCAACGACTTGACGACGACGTAGCGCTCCGAGGTGAAGAGGCTCACGGCGGCGATGACGCTGCGGGCCAGGACCGCCGAGAGGCCCCTGGCCATGAGCGCGATGACGGTGCCGCGCACCTTGCCGCCGAAGTCGCCCTTGGCCTTCATCCAGTCGCTGACGTCCTTGCTGGGCATCTTCGGGACCTCGAGCGACACGGCCACATAGGTGACCTGGCCGTGCTCGGTGGCGAGGGCCTCCAGCTGCGCGGTCAGCAACTCGAAGGCGGGGACGGTGGCCTCGCGGAACCACACGGCGACGAACACCGGGCCCAATGCACCCAGCCGAAAGTCAGGCGTCTCCTTCAAGGTTCGAATGGGCATGGGGCCGGCCCTTCTACCCGATGCGTGTGCGGCCGTACTCGAACACATCCCCCGTCTCCGGCTGCGGGACGTCAGAGACAACGTTAAGACGGCGCTCATGAAAATTCTCCCCCTGCTCACCCTCCTCGCCGTGCCCGCCTTCGCGGGTGCGGAGCTCGGCAAGCCCGCGCCCGACTTCACGCTCAAGGACGTCGACGGCAAAGACGTCTCGCTCGCGTCGTTCAAGGGCAAGACCGTGGTGCTCGAGTGGTTCAACCCCGAGTGCCCCTACGTGAAGGCCGCCCACACCAAGGGCTCGCTGGTCGACTCGGCGAAGCGTCAGCAGAAGAAGGGCATCGTGTGGCTGACCATCAACTCCGGCGCCGCGGGCAAGCAGGGCGCAGGCGTGGAGAAGAGCAAGGCGGGCGCGAAGGGCTTCAACATGGAGAACCCGGTGCTCGTCGATGAAGCCGGCACGGTGGGCAAGGCCTACGGCGCCACCAACACGCCGCACACCTTCGTGATCGACCCGAAGGGCAACGTGGTCTACCGCGGCGCGATCGACAACTCGCCCGACGGTGAAGGCCTCTCGCCCCAGGGCGGCAAGCTCATCAACTACGTCGAAGCCGCGCTCGATGACGTCGCGGCGAACCGCGCTGTGAAAACCCCCGACACCAAGGCCTACGGATGCTCCGTCAAATACGCCAACTGAGTCTGCTCACGCTGGCGCTGGCCGCGTGCACGAGGGATCCCGCTCCGGCGCCGAAGGCCGAGAAGACCGATGACGCTCCCGCCTACGAGCTGAACCTCGCGGCGAGTGGGCCGTGGGCTGCAGGCAAAGAGTCGAACGCAGCGGTCACCGTGACCGCCAAACCCGGCTTCCACGTGAACCCCGAGTATCCGGTCACCTTCAAACACGAAGGCTCCGAGGCTGTGAAGTTCACCAGCGAGCGCGTGGCCCTGACGCCGGGCACGAAGACGCCCTGCGCGGACAAGGCGGAAGACGCCTGCAAGGTCGAGTTCCCCCTCGCGGTGACGCCCGAGAAGACAGGTCCGGCGAAGGTGGCCGGCATCGTGGCCTTCAGCGTGTGCAGCGCCGACAAGTGCCTCATCGAGAAGGTGCCGGTCACGCTGGCCATCTCGGTGGACTGAAAGAGCATGCAGGGAGGCAACTGACATTCGGCTCGAGGCGAATGGTGGTTCGGGTGGGGCTCGCTGCGGAGCTTCGGAACGAGCCGGCATCTCAGCTCGCGGCCTTTCTCGAACGCAGTGTTCATGGCTTCGAGACAGTGCTCTCGGGCAGCGCTTTTTCGAGCCACTATGCGCTTTTGTCGGGCAGAGCCGGTGACCGACAAAAGCGCATAGTGCCGAAGAAACGTCGAAGCCCGGCTCACTTCGAGAACGAAAAGCCGGCGCCGAGAAGCCTGCTCGTCTGGAGCGCCCAGGTGCACGGTCGACTCACCACGTCCTCGAGGCGGTTTCTCGCCATGCCGCTCGCGCACCGCCCTCCGAGACCACTCGGACTCTGGTGACGCCCCGCCCGTGAAGCCAGTGCGGCCGCTTGAAGGTTGCGCGTGAACGGGAGCAGCGTGAAGCAACACCACAGGGGGTTGCTGCATGAAGCTCATTCGAGAAGTGATCGAGGCGAAGTCTCTCAAGGAGTTGATCACCGTCAGCCCAGACGCACCCGTCGTGGAAGCGGCGCGGTTGATGTCCTTGTGGAGCGTCGGTGCGTTGCTGGTGCTCCAGAATGATCAACTCGTCGGGTTGGTCTCCGAGCGCGACTACGTGCGCGCGGTGGCGGTGGGCGAACCGCTGGCGGCCCAGCGGGTGGAAGACATCATGGTGCGCGAAGTGCGCCTGGTGCCCGCCGACCTCACCACCGACGAGTGCATGATGTTGATGACGCACCTGCGGCTTCGCCACGTGCCGGTCACCGATGGCCGCGACGTGCTCGGCATCATCTCGCTGGGCGACCTGGTGAAGGACGTGGTGAGCGAGCAGGCGTTCGTGATCGAACAGCTCGAGCTCTACATCCGCCGCGCCGCCAACGCCTAATCCCCTCTCCCTCTGGGAGAGGGTCAGGGTGAGGGCCGTTGCACATCATCAAGAACTCGACTCGTCTCGGCCCATGCCGAAGCGAGAACTGCCGCTGAGCCCCGCAAAGCGCCTGGCCAAACAACTCCCGAAGCTCTCACCGCTGCTGCGAGAGGGTTTCCGCTCGATGTGGTCGGACAAACAATGCGACGCCTGGGCCCGCCGCACGAAAGCGACCGACGTGCTGCACCAGGCGCACGACTGGCTGCTCGTGGCCAACGGAGCGCTCAGCCGCGAGCGCAACGAAGACGTGCTCTACTCGAAGCAGCGCCTGGCCTGGCTGGCAGAGCTGACGGTGAAGCTGGAAGACGAACTCGCCGGGACCCGGAAGCCCGAGTTCATCGCCGCACGGCAGAAGCGCGACGAAGCCCTCGTCGAGTCGAACCAGCTCAGGGCGAGGCTGCGCAGCCGGATGGTGCTGCTGGTCGGTGGTGACGAAGAACGCGGCGCGGCCCTGGCCATCGCGAACAAAGGCAGCCGCACGCCCGCCGAGGTGACCGGCGCGTTGACCCAGCTGGCCGAGCTGCTCACCCGCTGGCGGCGGGATGCACGGTTGCGCGTGTTGGCAGACGAGCTTGCTCTCGACGAAGCACTGCTGGTGCGGGTGGAGAGTTCGGCGCGGCTGCTCCGGGATGCGGCGCTGGAGGCGGTGAGCATGCCTTCGGAGCGCGGCGATGCGCCCAGCGTGAACCGGGTGGAAGGGCGGGTGCTGCGCGAGTTGCGTGCGCTGCAGTTGGCGTTCAGTGCGGCGAAGGAAGAGGGCCTGAATGTGCCGTCACTCAAGGTGCGGCCGGCCATGAAGTCGATGTTGTCGTCGAGGAATGAGTCCCGCGCTGCGCTCCCTCTCCCTTCGGGAGAGGGTCGGGGTGAGGGCCCCAGCTGAAAGCCATTCAGAATCAACACGCAGTGACGCTGCTTCGACGCGCAGTGACGCTGCTTCGACGCGCAGTGACGCTGCTTCGACGCGCCGTGAGGCCGGCGTGACGCGCAGTCTGCTGAGCATGACGCGCAGTGCGCAGGGAATGACGAGCAGTCACCTCGGCACAACGCGAAGTGGGTCCGGCGTGACGCGCAGTTCGCTGGGGTCGACGCGCAGTCGCTCCGGCGCACGTCCCAGAGAGACAGGGTAGCTTGGGGCAATGGCTCCGGACGCTCGGCCCTCACCCCGACCCCCTCCCGAAGGGAGAGGGAGCAGCTGGCTGCTGCCAGCCGACTCTCGCGCCGGACTCGGGTGCATGCGGCTGTCCACCAGCCCCGATCGCGATGAGGCACGCGCGCGGGCCACCGTGCACGCGGCGCTCGACGCGGGCTTCACCCTCTTCGACACCGCGCACGCCTACGGCCGCGACGAGACCGAGTACGGCCACAACGAGAAGTGGATGGCCGGATTCCTCGCTGAACACGCGAAGGGTGCAGGCGCGCGCGTCATCACCAAGGGCGGCATGCGCCGCGCGGGGCCGAAGTGGATTCCCGACGGCAAGGCCACCACCATCCGTGCGCAGTGTGAGGCCAGCCTGGTCGCGCTTGGTGGAAGACCCATCGACTTGTACCTGCTCCATGCACCCGATTCGCGCGTGCCTCTGGCAACGTCGGTGCGCACCCTCGAGGCGCTGCGTGCTGAAGGCCTGGTGAAGGCCGTCGGCATCTGCAACGTGAACCGCGCGCAGCTCGATGAAGCGATGGAGCATGCGGAGATCTCCGCGGTGCAGCTGGGCGTCAGCCTGGTGGATGACTCGGCGTTGGCGGGCGGCGTGGTCGCTCGCGCGGTGGAGAGAGGCGTGACGGTGATCTGTCACTCGCCGCTGGGTGGCCCTCGCAAGTTCAGCGAGCTGAGCCGCCAGAGCTGGCTGCATGAACGCGCGAAGGTCGATGGGTGCACGCTGCACGAGTGGGCGCTCGCGGCGTTGATGGCGATCGATCCGAACGTGGTGGTGATTCCCGGCGCACGTCGGCCCGAGACAGTGGCTTCATGCCGGCGTGCGGTCGATGTGAAGCTGCCGGATGAGGCGGCCATGGTGTTGCGAAGGTTCTTACGGCCCCTCACCCCGACCCTCTCCCCCTCGGGGGAGAGGGAGATCATCTTGCTCATGGGGCTGCAGGGCTCAGGCAAGACCACTCGGGTCGCTGAGTCGGTCGCTCGAGGCTACGCCCGGCTCAATCGTGATGAAGAGCAAGGCACGCTCGCGAAGCTGCACGACAAGCTCGGGCTGATGCTCCGCTCGGGCGTGCAGAAGGCGGTGCTCGACAACACCTACGTCACCCGCGAACAACGCCGCGGTGCGATCGAGGTGGCGACTCGCGCGGGTCTTCCGGTGCGCGGCGTGTGGCATGAGATCGACGTGGCTCAGGCGCAGATCAACGTGGTGCTGCGCATGCTCGAGGTGCATGGCCGGCTGCTGGGTCCGGAGGAGTTGAAGGGCCGCACGCCCGACACCATCGGCCCGCTGGTGATTCCTCGCACGGTGAAGACGCTCGAGGTCCCGGCGGATGACGAGGGGTTCACGTCGTTGACCCGCGTGCCGTTCGTGCGCCGGCCCTGGCCTGAGGGGGTGCCTGCGTTGTTCCTCGGGCTCGATCAGCTGAAGAACGGCAGGTGGCTTCCTGATGCAGAGGCCGCGATGTCGGAGAATCCGGCGGCGGTGCGCGTTCTGGTCGGGTGGAGCGAAGGCGGCGTGAGCGCACCTGATGGCTTCGTGAATGCTGTCTGCCCTCATGCGGGTGGTCCACCGACGTGTTGGTGCAGGCCTCCGCTGCCGGGGCTCGTGTTGGCTCAGGCTCGTTCGCTCGGACTTTCGCTGTCTCGGAGTCGACTTGTGAGTTCGTCGGCTTCGTTGGTGAGCCTTGGGAGTTCTCTCGGGCTGAGGCGGTAGCTCGGCCCCTCACCCCGACCCACTCCCCGCTTTCGCAGGGCGAGGGAGATCTCGATTTGATCGCGTTTCCTGCTAGTTGAGGAGGAGATGAATCCCATCCTCGTGTCGGTGTTTCTGTTCTGCGGCCTGAGCTTCTTTGCGGTCACGATGTTCGGCCGCCTCAGGGGTGTCAGGGCGTTGGCTGGTGTGCCCGGCAACCGGATGGACCGCGTCAGTGAGCGTTTGATGGCGCTGATGCAGTTCGGCTTCGGCCAGAAGCGCATGGTCGACCGCGAAGAGTTCGTGCCCGGCATCATGCACGTGGCCATCTTCGCGGCCTTCCTCACCGTGCAAGCCCGCACCTTGATGCTCTTCGTGATGGCCTACTCCGACGGCGCCGCAGCGGTGCTGACGGATCTGGCGAACCCCTTCTGGGTCGACGCGCCCGCGCTGGCCACCGTCTACAAGGCCTACCTCTTCGTGAAGGACATCATCGCCGGCCTCTCGGTGATCGCCATCGCGTACTACTTCTGGCTGCGCCTGGTGGTGAAGCCCAAGCGCCTGACCCAGTCGGGCGAAGCGCTCCTCATTCTCGGCTTCATCGCCGGCCTGATGATCACCGAGTTCACCTTCGGCGCTTCGCACTTCCGCGCGCAGGGCATCACCTGGAGCAGCTACGAGCCCATCACCTCACTCACGCTCAAGCTCTTCGCGCCGCTGAGCACCGAGGCGCTGCACACGCTGGGTCTGGTCTGCTTCTGGACCCACCTGCTCATCGTCGTGGTGTTCCTGAACTTCCTGCCCTACGGCAAACACTTCCACGTCATCGTCGGCCTGCCCAACGTGTTCTTGAAGCCGCTGGCGCCGGAAGACAAGCCGCGCATCTCCTCGAGCGCCAAGCTGTCCACGCCCAACCTCGAGAAAGAGGAGTTCGGCGCCAAGGTCATCAACCAGCTCAGCTGGAAGCAGGCCCTCGACGTCAACACCTGCACCGAGTGTGGCCGCTGCCAGACCCACTGCCCCACGTACATCACGCACAAGCCGCTCACCCACAAACAGGTCAACCAGGACCTGAAACACTTCATGTGGGATCACGAAGCGCAGCTGCCCACCGTGAAGAAGGCCGAAGACGGGCGCTTCCTCTGGCGTGGCAACGACGGTGCTGAAGTCGAGATGCCCCCGCTGGTCGCAGCCGAGGGCGGCATCTTGAAGCCCGAGACCGTGTGGGCCTGCACCACCTGCGGCTGGTGCGAGACCGCCTGCCCGGTGTTCATCGAGAACGTGCCGCGCCTCATCGACATGCGCCGCTACAAGGTGCAGGTCGAGGCCGACTTCCCGCCCGAGCTGCAGCGCGTGTTCGAAGGCATCGAGCGCCAGGGCAACCCCTGGGGCATCGGCCAGGACAAACGTGACGAGTGGGAAGGCGACATCCCGCTCCCGAAATGGGGCGACGGCGGCACCTACGAGTACCTGTTCTACGTGGGCTGCGCGGGCTCGTACGACGAGCGCATGAAGAAGGTGTCGAAGGCGGTCGCGAAGATCCTCACCGAAGGCGGCGTGAAGTTCGCCACGCTCGGCAAAGAAGAGACCTGCAACGGTGAAGTCGCCCGCCGCGGCGGCAACGAATACCTCTACCAGACGATGGCCAAGACCAACGTCGAGTCGTGGAACGCCAAGGGCATCAAGGCGATCGTCACGCAGTGCCCGCACTGCATGAACACCATCAAGAACGAGTACCCCGACTTCGGCGGCAACTACCGCGTCATCTCGCACACCGAGCTCATCAACGAGCTGCTCCAGACCAGGCGCATCAAGGTCAGCAAGGTGATGAACGAGAAGATCACCTTCCACGACCCCTGCTACCTCGGCCGGCACAACGGCGTGTACGACGCGCCGCGCGACGCGCTCAAGGCGATCCCCGGGCTCGAGGTGGTCGAGATGCAGCGCAGCAAGCGGGAGTCGTTCTGCTGCGGCGCCGGTGGCGCCCGCATGTGGATGGAGGAGCACGAAGGCACGCGCATCAACCACAACCGCGCGAACGAAGTGGCGCTCACCCTGGCGCACGCGAACGATCCCCACGTGCCCTTCCCCTCGGCGACCGACAAGAACGCGCCCGGTCAGGTGGGCCAGTACACCGGCCCTGCAGAGGGCACCGTCGCGGTGGCCTGCCCGTTCTGTCACACCATGCTCAAAGACGGCATGGCCGACACCCAGCGCGAGAACGTGAAGGTGCGCGACGTGGCTGAGCTCATCGCCGACTCGATGGACGTGAAGGGCGCGCCCCAGGCCTGATGCTGCAACGCGGCGACATCGCTCCTGACTTCGACGCGGTCGACTGCCGCGGCGAGAGGGTCACGATCGGTGAGTACAAGGGGAAGAGGAAGGTGGTGCTGTTCTTCTTCCCCCGCGCGTTCACCCCGGCCTGCACGCTGGAGGTGCGGAACTTTCGCGACAACCACGACCGCATCTCGACGGCTGGCGCGGAGTTGATCGGCGTGTCGGTCGATCGAGCCGAACGGAACTGCAAGTTCGCCGAAGCCGAAGGGCTGCAGTTCAGGCTGGTGGGTGACGAGAGCCGGATGATCAGTGAGCTCTACGGCGTGGTGTGGCCGGTGCTGCGCATCGACCGGCGCGCGACCTTCGTCATCGATGAGCAGGGCGTGATCATCGAGGTGATTCACCACGAGGTGCAGGTGTACCGGCACCTCGAAGACGTGCTCGAGCGCATCGGCGCTTCGAAGACCTGAACCCAGCCACTTGCGCCTGCCGGGCCATGACAGTGGGCCAGGCATTCAGGCAGCTCCAGCCCGGATGTCGAAATCCTCGCGGTGGATCCGTCTCCTCGTCGAAGCAGGCCAGAATGGCCGCCAACCAAGGAGACAGACATGGCGAAGTACCTGTTGCTCAAGCACTATCGCGGCGCCCCGAACGCAGTGAACAACGTACCGATGGACCGCTGGAAGCCCGAGGAGATCACGAACCACATTCAGTACATGCGAGACTTCGCGGCGCGCCTCAGGAGCACCGGCGAATTCGTCGACGGCCAGGCGCTCAAGCCCGAAGGCGCGTGGGTTCGCTACGACGGCGAGGGTCGGCCGCCGGTGACTGACGGCCCGTTCGCAGAGACGAAAGACCTCATCGCCGGCTGGATGATCATCGACGTCGAGTCCTACCAACGCGCTGTCGAGCTCGCGGGCGAGTTGTCCGCTGCGCCGGGGGCCGGTGGCAAGCCCATCCACGAGTGGCTCGAGGTGCGGCCGTTCATGGGCTCGCCGCCCACCGTCAGGGAATGACACCCGAGGTGCCGACGGTGGACGAAGTCGGTCTGCGGTCAATCGTCCCTGCTGTCATCGGGCTCCTCGTTCGCCGTGGGGCCGACTTCGCGGCGGCCGAGGACGCTGTGCAGGAAGCCCTGGTCGAGGCGCTGCGTTCGTGGAGGCCGTGCGCACCGGAGGACCCGAAGGCGTGGCTCGTCACCGTCGCGTGGCGGAAGTTCCTCGACGCACAGCGGGCCGATGCTTCACGTCGCGCCCGCGAGGAGCGCCTCGCTGCCGAGCCTGAACCCGAGCTCGGCAGGGCCGACGGATCCGACGACACGCTGCAGCTCTACTTCCTCTGCGCGCACCCGTCGCTGACACCTGCCTCTGCGGTCGCGCTCACGCTGCGCGCGCTGTGCGGCCTGACGACTCGCCAAATCGCCGACGCGTACCTCGTGCCGGAGGCGACGATGGGCCAGCGCATCAGCCGCGCCAAGCGCACGGTCTCCGAGGTGCGGTTCGATGCGCGAGGAGACGCACGCACCGTTGCGCGCGTTCTCTATCTCGTCTTCAACGAGGGGTATTCCGGCGACGTCGACCTCGCTGCCGAGGCGATCCGCCTGACGCGAGAGCTGAACGCTCGCACGGATGCACCCGAGGTCGCGGGGCTCCTCGCGCTCATGCTGTTGCATCACGCCCGAAGGCCCGCGCGGACTCGCGAAGACGGCAGCCTCATCGCGCTCGCTGAACAAGACCGGGCGCTCTGGGACACCGCGCTCATCGCGGAGGGTGTGGCGATTCTTCAGCGCGCGCTGGCGCGGGATCGCCTCGACGAGTTCCAGGCTCAGGCGGCGATCGCGGCGCTGCATGCTGATGCCCAGCGAGCAGAGGAGACGGACTGGGCTCAGATTCTGGAATGGTACGACGAGCTCGTACGGCTGACGGACAGCCCGGTCGCGCGGCTCAACCGTGCCGTCGTCGTCGGGGAGGCCGAGGGGGCACAGGCAGGTCTGACGGCTCTGGCCGAGCTCGACCCGACGTTGCCGCGCTACGCCGCAGTCGCTGCGTACCTGCACGAGCGCAGCGGGGATGCGGTGACTGCTGCGCGTCTCTACACAGAGGCTGCCGCTGCTGCTCCGAACCTTGCCGAGCGCGACCACCTGACGCGACAAGCGGCACGGATCAACGGAGGTCTGATTTCGCTCGGAGGCGCCCCGGCCCCAAGCGAACGGCGGGGCCGATGACCGCGCTTGCGGGCCTGAGCGCTGGAGGGCAGCGGCGGCTAGACTCTGAGCTGTGACGACTGCCCGCCGCCTCCGCGCCTATTCTTACGAGCAGTATCTGCGCGCCCTCTCCGACAGCCACATCAAGCTCGAGTTCTTCGAGGGAGAGATCTACGCCATGGCCGGAGGCACGCCTTCGCATGCCCAGCTCGGGGCGAAGATCATCTCGCTCTCGCAGCGTGGTCTGCCCGCAGGCTGTTCGGTCTTCTCCTCGGACTTGAAGGTGCTGGTCGAGACCGCCGACCTCGCGACCTTCCCCGACGCCTCGATGGTCTGCGGCCCGCTTGCCACCGCGCCCAAAGACGCGAACGCCTTGACCAACCCGGTGCTCGTCGTCGAGGTGACGAGCCCGCCCACCGAGAACTACGACCGAACCGAGAAGCTCCGGAGCTACCAGCAGCTCGCGTCGTTGAGCGCCGTTCTCATCGTGTCGCATCGCGCGCGTCGCGTGACGCTCATCCGGCGGGGCGAAGGTGGCTGGGAAGAGGTGGACTTCCGCGGCGGAGAGACCGTGGTGGTCGCCACGCCGAACGTGAAGTTCCGCGTCGACGAGCTCTACGAAGGCGTCGCGCTCGAAGCGTGAAGGACGGAGGTGTGACGTGGGCCCCTCACCCTGACCCTCTCCCGATGGGAGAGGGAAAGAACTATCTCAAGCCGAAGCGCTGCTTGATGGTGTCGAGCTCTCGCCGCGCTTCGTCGCGCTGGTCGAGGATGATGAGCATCTCGCGGTGCAGCTGCTCGTACTGGCGATCGGTGTGACGCCACTCGTTGGTCGCCGTCTCGAGCTGCGTGGTGAGCTCGGCCACGCGTGAGGTCAGCTGCGCCGTCGCTTCGGTATGCGCCGTCGCCATGCCCTCGAGCCGCGAGACCAGCTCGACGTTCTGCGCGTTGGCGCCCGCGAGCTTCTCGTCGGTGTCCTTGCCCTTGCCCCGCGCCTCCAGCAGCCGCTGCGCGGTGATCTGGTGCTTCTCTTTTTCCTTCGACAGCTGCTGCTCCAGCTCCGAGCGTTTGGCGCGCTCGGCTTCGGCCTCGACCGCATGGGCGGCGTTGAGCTGCTCGCGCACCTGCTGGGCGGCGTGCTCCAGCTCGGCGGCCCGGGCACGCGCGGCGTTGCGATCGTTCTCCACCTTGCCGATCTCGATGTTGAGCTCGTCGCGCCGGCCCTTCAGGCCCGACACTTCCATCTCCAGCGCCGCGATGCGGGAGGTGGCCTCGAAGAGACGCTTCTGCTCGTCACTCGAGCCCTGCTCCAGCGACTTGAGCTGTTCCTCCATTGCCTGGGTGCGCGCGCGTTCGGTGGTCAGCTCGGTCTCGACCTGGCTCAACTGCCCTGCCAGCTGCTCGAGCTGCGCGTGCTCTTCGTCACCGGCCGTGCGGCTGTTGGCCAGCGAGTGCTCCAGCTCCTGGCTGCGCGCTTCCCACGCCTGCAAGCGGGTCAGCAGATCCGCCCCACGCGCCTGCTCGACGATCAGCTGCTGCCGGGTGTTGGAGAGCTCGTGCTCCATCTCACCGCTTTTCTTCGCGGCGGCGGGGTCGGTGAGCTCGGTCTCGAGCACCTTCACCCGATCCTTGAGCTGTTTGCGCTCGGCCTCGAGGCTTTGAATCTCGTCCTGCAGGCCTTTGACCCGATCGCCCATCAGGTTGATGTCTTCGCCGCTCGAGCCGACGCTGGTCTTCTCGTCGCGCGGGCGCACCGCGTCGCTGCCGCCGGGGGTGTTCACCAGGGGCGAGCGGTGGAGCGAGACGGTCTTGCTGGTGAACTCCGAGCGCATGGTGTTCGGAGGCAGCGTGGTGCTCCCCATGTCCATCAGCTCGTCGCTCAACTGCCGGCGCTGGCGGCGCTCTTCTTCGAGCGAGACCTCGGCTACGGCGAGCTTCTCTTGAAGGCGCGCCACCTCGGCCTGGGCGGCCTTGAGCTCTTCCGCTGCACGTTGCAGCAGCTCGAGCAGGTGCTTCGCATCGGGGTGCGGCGCCATGGAGCCAGTCATTTACACCAGAACCCCCAATTTCCCTCGGGGATGCTACCTCTGTCGCCCGTGAGGCTCGTGTGTCTGCTCCTGCTGGTCGCGAGCCCGGTGCTCGCCCAGGCTGATTTGCCCGATGCCGGGCTGCCCGACGCGTCGGTCGGGGGCACCGGCGCTGAGCGGGCGTCCGAAGAAGAAGAAGACGCCACCTCCAACCCCTGCCTCTCGGAGAAGGATTGTGATCGCGGCTTTGCCTGCGTGAACAGCAAGTGCACCTGGCGCCGCTACCGCGAAGCCACCTACGACGGTTGCGGCGCGCAGACCGTCTCAGGGCTCTCCGTCTTCGCAGCGCTCCTGCTGCTGCGAAGGCGTTACTTCTTGGCGAAGTTGACGAAGTAGTTCTTCGCCGCGGCGTCGAGCAGCTCGGGCGTGAGGGCCGGCGTCTCCCCGCGGTAGTGCGCGATGTCGATCACCTGCCCCAGCAAGTCACGCGGCTGACAGGCAGCGAAGGGGCGCTTGGTGGGCCGGTAGTGCGTGTCGACCAGCCACTCCACCGCATCGCCGTCGTAGGGAACACGCTGCTTGTTGCAGACGGTCGCCCAGATGTCGTGGAACTGCTGTTCATCGGGCGGCTGCACCGCGAGCTTGTAGCGAACGCGGCGCAAGAAGGCGTCGTCGACGAGGTCTGCGGGATCGAGGTTGGTGGAGAACGCCACGAACACGTCGAAGGGGATCTGCAGCTTCTTGCCGGTGTGCAGGGTGAGGAAGTCGATCTCGCTCTCCAGCGGCACGATCCACCGGTTGAGCAGATCCTTCGGGCTCACCCGCTGGCGGCCGAAGTCGTCGATCAACAACATGCCGTTGGTGGCCTTCAACTGAAACGGCGCCTCGTAGAACTTCACGTCGGGCGAGTAGATGAGGTCGAGCGTCTGGAGCGTCAGCTCACCACCGACCACCACCAGCGGCCTGCGCACGCGCACCCAGCGTTGATCGTTGGCGGGCGCGTTGGGATCTTCGGGCACCGCCACGTGCAGGTTGTTGTCGAAGACGCGAATGATGAAGTCGTCGACCAACAGCGCGTGCGGAACCCAGATGTCACCTTCGTAACAACTGACCAGCGCCTGGCAGAGCGCGGTCTTGCCGTTGCCCGGAGGGCCGTAGAAGAAGATGGCCTTGCCCGAGTTCATCGCGGGGCCCAGGCCGTCGAAGATGGAGTCCTTCACCACGAGCTGGGTGCCGAACTTCTCCTTCATGCGCTCTTTGTTGATGCGCATGCCGCGCACCGTTTGAGCGGCGACCGCTTCGAACCAGTCTTCCAGGCGCACGGGCGCGGGCCCGTTGTAGCGGTTGCGATCGAGGATCTGCCGGAGCACGTCGGTGGCGAACGTGGTCAGCGTGTAGATCATCGACGACTTGCCGACGCCCAGGCCTGCGCCGCCCTTCAGGTCGACGAACTTCTGCTTGCGCAGACCTTCGATGATCTCGTCGACGATGAGCTGGGGCAGCTTGATGCGATTGCAGATGTCCGCGCCGCGGAGTTCACCGGCGAAGAAGAGCGCCTTGAGCACCAGCTCTTCACCCATCGTCTGGGAGATGCCGGCTTCCTGCAGCGAACGCGGCTGCGGCGGGAAGAAGCGGGCCTGGGATGCGGGCCTGCCGCCACCTGCAGGCGGGGGCCGCGAAGGTTGGCTCATCGGCGGCCGGGAGCCGGCCATCGGACGGCTGGGCAGAGCGCCCGAAGCCGACGGAGGCCGGGTACCCGCGGGACCCCCAAAACCAGAAGAGACCTGGCCGGTGCCGCGGCGTTGGGGAATGCCGGTGGTCACGGGCATCGACGGCCGGGGCCCTGCGGGGCGAATCTCTTCGTCCTCATCAGGAGGCGACCCGACGTGCGTATTTTCCTTCACCATGGCCGCGGAGCGTAGCCGCTTTGTCCAGGCCGGGGTGTCTGGACATTCCCCGCCCGACCGGCGTGGGCGATAGTGCCGGGGTGCTGTCGCTCGTGGTGTTCATGGCCCTCGCCCAACCTCTTCCCTCGGCGCTGTATCGCGCCTCGCAAGAGGCCTCGGCCCTGGTGGAGCTCGAGCTGCCGTTGATCACCACCGAACGCATGGACCTGCGGTGGCAACGGGCGATCAAGCAGCCGAAGGTGAAGGCGATGCTGGCGTCACGCGCGCCGATGGATGCGCCCGAGTCGGTGGAGCTGGCCCCTTTCGATGTGATGCGCAGCTGTCTGCGGAAGACGGATCACCGGCTGACGGTGAAGTTGCTCGTGTTCATGACGGGCAATCCACTCAAGCCGACGTGGTTGCCGCAGATGAGCTTCGGGCTCGGGCTGGAGACCACGCCTGGTTACGAGCAGCTCAAGTCGGCCCTGGTGGAGTCGTTCGACTGGGTGGAAGAGCGCATGCGAGCGGTCGGCGCGCAGCAGCTCTGGCGACCGCAGCGAAGAGCACTCGCGTCAGACAACGTGTACTTGCGGCACCTCGCCGCGGAGTTCTTGATTCAGCATGGCGCGGCCGATGTGGTGGATGAAGTCTGGGGCGCGCCGGGCAGCGAGCTGAGAACGAAGAATGAAGCGACGGCCAGGGTCGCTCCGGATTGCAAAGGGTGAGCAGATGAAAACCACCATGTTCTCCCTCTCCCTGCGAAGCGGGGAGAGGGTCGGGGTGAGGGGCCTCACGGCACTGCTGCTCGCGATGGCCGCCTGCGGGCCCCTGACGCCCCCAAAGACAGACGCAGGCGCACTCACCACGGGAGGAGGCACCGCAACGGGAGGAGGCACCGCAACGGGAGGAGGCACCGCAACGGGAGGAGGCACCGCAACGGGAGGAGGCACCGCGACGGGAGGCGGCACCGCGACGGGAGGCGGCACCGCGACCGGAGGAGGCGGAGGAACGACCGATCCGCTCCCGAACTACGGCACCGCGCTCGGAGCCGCCAACACCTGGACCCTCACCGACCAATTCCCGCCCGGCCAGCGCCCCTACTATTACAACGCCATCCGAGGCCGAGACGCGACGCACCTCTGGGTCACCGGCCCGTTCGGCGACGTCTGGTTCTTCAACGGCACCACCACCTGGACGCTCGTCTACGACGACTCCGTCGGCAGTCTGGTGCTCGAAGATCTCGCCGTGAACTCGGCCGGAGTGGTCGCGGTCGCGGGCCCCGAGCGCCTGCTCACCTGCGCCGCCAACTGCGATCAAGCGATGAGCTTCGACGGCCCGCCGCGCCCGAACAAATACATGAAGGGCCTCTGCACACGCGGCACCTCGATCTTCGCGGTGGGCACCGACTCGGCGCTCTCGAAAGGCGTGCTCTACGAGTTCGCCAACAACGCGTGGACAGAGCTCGCGATCACCTCACGTCCGCCGAGCCTCGAGTCGTGCCACGTGCTGAGCGACGGCACGCTGCTTCTGGGTGGCAGTTCGCTCTGGCACCGCGATGGCACCGGCGCGCTCACGGAAGAAATGGTGCAGCCCGCGTTCGGGTTGGCGCCGCTCGTGTGGACCCGGTTCGTCGAGAGTGACGACCGGGTCTTCGTGATGGGCACCTTCTCGCGCATCGCACAGAGAAGACCCAATGCGACCTGGAAGGCGGTTTACGAGCCGGCCAATGGCGGCAGCGGGTTCTTCGATGCGTGGCCGCTCGGGAATCAGGTGATTCTTTTTGCCGGAGGCCCGCCGAGTACTCGCGTCGTGCTTTCTGGGACGACCTTCACTCGCCTGCCGGATCCGATCGACTTCATCGCGAACGGCGTGTGGGCTGCCGATGTGAATACGCACTGGTTGAGTGGCTCGCGGCAGATCAATACGAGCTCTTCGGCCTTCGTGATCAAGGCGACTCGCTGACTTGCCCCTCACCCCGACCCTCTCCCGAAGGGAGAGGGAGCCAATTGATCAGCTCTGGCCGGTCGCCTTCTGGGACTTCTCGTGCGCGTGCACCCAGCCGTCGTAGTGACGCACGGCCGACTCGCCGACCTGCTGAATGTGCTGGTTGTTGAGGTACGCCGAGATGGGCGCCGCCACGAGCGGCATCGCGCGCGAGAGCACCTTGAGTCCACCCCTGGCCAGGAGGATGGACGCGACGGTGCCGACCACTTTGGGGCCTGAACGCTGCAGTGGACCGATGCCGTTCGAATAGCCGAGCAGATCGATCAACTCCTGCCGTTCGCGCTCGCTCTTGAGCGAGAGCTTGAAGACCGTCGCCACCTCGGTGAGCAACGACAGCTGCAGGTACACCATGCCGATGAGATCGAGCGGCACGGTCACCGCGCCGAACACGCCGGTCATGCCGCCCACCATCGACGCGAGGCTCTTCTTCGAATCGATCAACCGCTGGCTGAGCTCGCGAGGGCCCGCCGTGGGGTAGCGCTGGTGGAGCTCGTCCACCTTCACCCGCGCTCGCACCGCTTCTTTCTCGATCAGGTCGGACAGCTGCGTATTGCCCAGCCTCTTGAGATTGCGGGGGCTGAGTTGACGAACGGCCTTCATCTGCTCGAGCAGTGGATCGAAGAAGCCCATGCTCTGAGTATGTCGCGAGCGGGGCGAAAAGTTCCATGTGGGCGCATCACCCCAGATGGGGAGGTGCGCGTTTCAGTAACCGTGTTCAGCGACGTAGAGGTCGACGAGCGCGCCCTCTTCGAACCAGAACTGCGACTGCTCGTGCTTGAACCACTTCGACTCGGGCCGCACGTTGCGCACCTCGAGCAGCACCCGGTTGGTGGCCGTATCCACGATGGCTGCGCGCGCCTGACAGGCCGAGGTGGGCTCGTCACCGAAGCCGCCTTCGAGGCAGACCTCGTCGCCGGTGGCGAGCTTTCGCACGTACACCTCACCCAGGTACTTCGCCTCTGCACACTGCGCCGCCGGAGCACCGCCCGCCTTGAACTTCGCGCAACGCAGCACCTCGGGCGTCTTGTACGTCGCCGCTCGACCCGACCAATCAGCCGCGCCGCGATCACGCGTCGCAATGCAACCGGAGAGCACCACACCCAACACGACCGCGACCCTCATGCGCCCTCCGCCAGTTCTTTCGCAAAGCTCTCGATCTGCTCGGCGTCTTGCCGGGAGATGTCGAGAAACTGTATTCCCATTCCGTAGCCGCGCTTGTCGGGCACGTTGACGACCTCGCCGTCACATCGAATCGACTTCGTCTCGCCCGGCAGCGTGAACGCGAGCTGCACCCGCGCACCCACTGAGTGCGGAATCGCGCGATCGAAATAGAGACCACCGCTCGAGATGTCGCGGGTCGAGTGCAGCGAGAACCCGTGCGCGTCACGCACCTCGACGGCGATCACGACGTTGGCGCGGAAGTTCTGGCGGCGTTCGAAAGACATGGCGGCCGGAACAGTACCCGAAGGCTCACTTCACCAGCTTGTGAATGCGGCGCACGGCTTCGAGATCGGGCTTGAGGAACTTCATGCGCACACCGTCTTCGCGACCGAGCGGTCCCAACACCTCGGCCTCCAACACCAGCGGGGTGGCCGGCTCGTCGGGCAGAAACAGCTTCAAGGTGAGCCGGGTGCCCTTCCTGGGCGTCTTGCCGCCGCTGATCGACAAGCCGAAGGTCGACAGGTCGTTGGTGATGAGCCGCATGGTGTCTTCACCTGCGCCCGCCTCCAGGGCGAGGCCGACGTTCACGCGCGGGGTGGCCCTGCGATCGCGAAAGTTCCGCCGTTCGCTCTCACCCTGCTTGATGCGGTCGAACAGCTTCACCATCGCCTCGCCGGTGTTGGTGCGGCGATCGAGGGTCTGGGGCAGCTTCGGCGTGAGCAACGGCAACAACGCCTCGGGCTGCGACCGGGTACGGGGGCGTTTCGCGGAGGACACGGCCGGGCACCCTACTCCACCCGCACCAACCGTGCGCTCGCCACGCCGCGGGGCCGGACGACCTCGACCTCGTCGCCTTCTTTCTGCTCGAGCAGGGTTCTCGCGAGGGGTGCTTCGACGCTGATGTTCTGGCCCCCGGCTTCATCCACGCCGACCAGGCGCACCACCTGAGAGCGGCCGTCATCCCACTCCAGGGTGACCGTGCTCCCGAACCGCACCGTGCCGTCTGGGGGAGGCGGGGTCACCACGCGCACGCTCTCCAACGTGGCGTTCACCAGGGCCAGCTTGTGTTTGAGCTCGTCTGATTTCGCACCGAGCAGCCGGTCTCTTTCGGCCAGCAGCGCCTGGTAGCCCTCGGGCGTCATCGGCCGTTCTTGACCGGGGGCCGCGCGTTGCACCGGGCGGCCGAGCACCGGCTCGTCGGGCGTCTCTTCACTGGTGAAGGCCTTGGACACGAGGGTAAGTCTAACGGGATGAGGCACCTGACCGCGCTCGTGGTGACACTTCTGATGAGCGCCTGCGTGAAGACGGTCCCCGGAGGCAAAGGCATGGAAAACAACCCCATCGTGCAGACTGGTGACCCGGTGCTTCGGGCGGTCGCGCAAGACGTTCCCGTGGAGCGCATCGGCACGCCTGAGTTCAACGCGCTCATCACCCGCATGATCGAGACGATGCGCGCGGCCCCCGGCGTCGGTCTCGCCGCGCCGCAGATCGGCGTGCCCTGGCGCGTGCTGGTGCTGGAGGATCGGGAAGAGCTGATGACCGCGCTCACTCCTCAAGAGCGGGCCGAACGCGAGCGCCTGCCCGTGCCGGTGCGCGTGTTCATCAACCCCACGCTCACGCCCATCGGGGAAGACAAGGTCACCTTCTTCGAGGGCTGCCTCTCCGTCGCCGGCTTCGCGGGCCTGGTGGAGCGTCACCACGAGGTGGAAGTGTCAGGCCTCGACGAGAAGGGCCAGCCGCAGACGTGGCGGGTGAAGGGCTGGCCCGCGCGCATTCTTCAGCACGAGGTCGACCACCTGCTGGGCACGCTCTACATCGACCGCATGTTGACCCGCAGCTTCGGCACCGCCGCGCAGGTGAAGGCGCGCTTCGCCGGAAAGTCCATCGCCCAGGTCAAACAGGAGCTGGGGTTTACGAAATGACCCGAAAAAACACGGTCATGCGTCAGACTCGATAGGCGTTCCCATGAATCGGCGACTCAGCGACCTCCAGCTCGAGAAATACCTGGCCGAAGCGGTCTCGCCCGAGGAGCGGGCGGCCATCGACGCGGTGCTCGCCCAGTCGGTTCCCGATGCGGATGCGCTGCAGCAGCTGCGGGCGTCGACGGCGGCGCTGTTCGTGACTGCGCCTCCGGCTGCGTTCGTGGAGAAGGTCATGCCCACCCGGCGCTCGCCGTGGCGTGGGTGGTTGGGTGCACTCGGTGCGCTGGCGGCCGCGGCGGCGTTGCTGCTGGTCGTTCGCAATCAGCAGGACGATGACGAGACGCGCGTGAAGGGCGGTATCGGTTGGCATGTCACCGTCACGGGTCAGACCGGCACCCACACGTTGATGGCGAGCGCGCAGGTCGTTCCGGGCGACACGCTGACGTTCCAGGTGGCCACTGAGAAGCCCGCGTTCGTCGCGGTCATCTCGCATGCGCCGGATGGGTGGTGGGTCTATGCGCCAGCCGCCGGGAGCAATGCGGTGCGAGTCGAGCGCGGGTTGACCGTGATTCCCGATGCGGCGCGGCTGGATGAAACGGAAGGCGACGAGACGATCTACCTGGTCTCGAGTGAACAGCCTTTCGATCCCGAGAAGCTGAGGGAGAGCATGAAGAGCAACGTGATTCCGGATGCGATCACGGTCGAGCCGATCGGCATCGTGAAGCGGAGAAAGTAACCTCCCTGCGAGCCGGGCTCCGCGCTCCGAACGGCCCCTCACCCCGACCCTCTCCCCGCTTCGCAAGGAGAGGGAGAACTACGGGTGTCTTGCTCGGCAATCCGGCGCGCGGAGCAACTCGACCAACTCGTCCTCGACAGCCAGTCCTTGCCCCGCGAGATCGTGAAGCTGCTGCGGGTCGGCCAGCACGTCGTACAGCCGGCGAATCGGCCGCGTCTTCCCGGGGATCTCGATCAGCTTCCACCGCCTGGTCCGCACCATCCGGTCCTTCGCGTTGATCACTGCTTCCCGATACGCCGGCCGGAGCACCAGGTTGTGTCTGAAATCAGGATCGACCTCGAGGGTGTCAGCCGCCCCCGAGAGTTCGACCACCTCGGCGCGTTCAACCTCGGTCAGCACGCTCATCGCCTGCGCCTTCGGAAAAAACAGGTAGCAGGTCTCAGCAAACGAGATGAGGTCAGGCTCGTCGCGTTCACCGCGGAGAACCGGCGCGAGATCCACGCCCTCCATCGAAGCCGGCACAGGCAAGTTCAGAACCGACAGCAGCGTCGGAGCGAGATCCACGGTTCTGGTCAATGAACTCACCGTCGACGCAGCGCTCTGCCCCGGCAACCGAAGGAAGAACGGAATGTGGGTGCTCTGATCACCGCCGAAGAAGTTCGTGCCGTGACCGAGCGTCGATCCCGGATCATAAAGATCCTCACCGTGATCCGTCGTGATGATGATCACCGTGTTCGAATCGAGGCCGCGCGCTTCGAGTTCACGCAGCACCTGCCCCACGCTGTCATCGAAGTCGCTCACCGCGTCGTCGTAGAGATCCTGAACATGAGCGATCGCCTCGGGCGGCAAGGTCGGTGAGAAGCCCGTGGTGATCAACTCATGCGCGCTCACCTCGACGCGCAGCCGATGCGGCCCGGAGTACGCCGGGTCTCCGTATCTCGCGTTGAAGGGATAGCGCGAGTTGTACGGAAGGTGCGTGGGGCTCAAGAACACCATCCCGAAGAACGGCTTCTGCGCGGCCACGCTCGCGTCGACGTCGACGAAGAGCTGATCCACCAACGCCCCCGGCCGCACCAACGACGCGAGCGAAGCGCGGCCGGGCACGAGCAGTTCACCGAGCGCGCCCGGCACACTCCCAAAGAAGAGCGGCACGAGTGGATGCGCCTGCACCGTCGCCTCGCGTAACAACACCTCGAAGTTCTGCACGGGACTCACCCGCCGCTTCGAGAAGCCGAGGTCGACGAGGTCGAAGCAGTTCCCCACCCAGTCCGACGAGACGAACGTGTCGTAGCCAGCCGCCGTCGCGAGCCGAGGCAAGGTGGCGGTCAACTGGTCCACCGCCTGCGCTTCTTCGCGGCTCGGGTACATGCTGCGAATGCCGTGCGTCGAAGGAAGCTGGCCCGAGAAGAAGGTGACCCATGACTCCAACGTGCTCGCGGTAGCGACGTGGAGATTCGTGAAGTCGGTCGCCCGTTTCGCAAACGCGTCGACATTCGGCGTGATGTCTGCGTGTTTCGCGCCGTGAATACCCACGCGATCGAAGCGCCATGAATCGGTCGCGATGATCAACACGTTCGGCTTGTTCAGCGGCGTCGCGCGCAGCGGCGCGGGGCGATGCAGGGCCCCCAACACCAACAACGAGCTCACCGCGAACGCGCCCACCCTGCCCTTCACGCTGCGCACCACGCTGGCCACCGCGAAGACCATCACGAGCACCAGACCGGCCGTCAGCGCATCGAGCACGTGCCAGCGGTAGAGCGCATAGAGATCGAACGCAGGAAGCCTTCGCGCGACGAAGTCCACCAGGCCCGGTCCACCTCGGAGCGCAGGCCCGAGCGCGAGGATGAACAGGCCCAGATCGAGCAGCACCACCTTGAGCAGCAGCTTCGTCTCCGAACGAATCAACGGCACGGTGAGCACCGTCGCCACCATCGCCAACAACCCGTACGCAGGGATGAGGCCGAGCTGCGCGAACACCGCCGTCGACAGGTACGGACCACGCGCCATGTCGACGAAACGCTGCGTGATGCCGTCGGCGACCAGGACGAAGCCAGCCACCGAGGCGACGTAGAGCGCGCCGAAGATCGACAACTGCATCAGCGCGACGCGCTTCCAGCGCCTCACCGGCGCTTGAGCCACTCCGCGATGTGATTCACACTTCATCTTCAATCTGGTTTTCGGCAGGAAAAGCCGATGTGTTACCATAACTTAATGAACAGAATATCATCTATCGTTCGCCTCGCGTTTGTTTGTCTTCTGGCCATCAGCGGATGCCGGACGGCAAGCGTGAGCGGCACGTGGACCGGATCACTGAATTCGCCCAACAAACTGGCAGTGAGGTTTGTTCTCGAAGACAAGGATGGGGTGTTGAGCGGCCGCGCCTATTGGGAGGATCCCGATAGCCGCGCGTTCGAACCTGAAGGCGAGGTAGTCGGCACTCTGGTCGATGGCGGCGCTTCTTGGAAGACAGAGGGGGATGTCAATGTGACAGGCCAGTTTGAGGGCAATTCGTTTACTGGAACGCTCACCTTTCCTGCATTTCAGGACCAACCGGCGAAGAGCGTGAGCGTCACCCTTACTCGATGATGTCCTCTTGGCTGCGGCTGGCGTCGTTATTGACACTGTTCTGCGCATCAAGGGCGATTGCGCAGACATGCGAGTATCCAATAGCCGACTTGCGGTCTTGCATCGCGAGGACACCTCGCGTCCCACACGTTCCCACGGTCAATGGATGTGGCCCCGAAGGCTCCACACTTAAGTTTCCTCAAGGCTACGGAAAAGCCAGTTATCGGCAGGCCTGCGATGCACATGATATCTGCTACGAAACGTGCAATTCAAACAAGTCAGCTTGCGATGACGACCTCGATACGGCTACGGAAAGCGAGTGCCTTCGTGCTTATCCTCTGACGCCACCGGGCTCCGAGGACGAGAGTTGGGACAGAAGGGCTGTTTGCCTGAGTCGCGGTAAAGCCTATGCGAACGCCGTAAGGAACCTCGGCCAGCCCGCGTATGACGCCGCACAGAAGCTTGCTTGTGAGTGCTGTCTGGTCCCTCGGACCTACCAAGGCACACTCAGGTTCCACTTCAAGATCGGCGGACCTTCGACCGGAATTCTTCCCTATGAATACCGGGTGCAGGCCAATGCGATCCTGACGCGATCGACAAGCTCCGCTTCATATGACATTGCCGGCTCCGCTACCCTGCTGGAGTTCTCGAAGGACACGGACGCCAATTGTCACTGCATTGCCGAAAACGTCTCTGGAACCGTTACCGCTGACACGAATGCACTCACGCTGAGTAACGGGGTTGTCAGTGGCTTCGGGTGGACGTCTGCGTTCACAGTGCAGATGAGATGCACGGGCAGCAACGACCCCTCTTGCACCAACCAGCAGCCGCTGCCGATTCTGACGGTGTGGAGCTTGAGCGACCTCCTTCCGGGGTGCACCGGAAGCTCTCAGGTCGCCTTCATGAACCCGAGGCAGTTGGTGGGCTCGACGGTTCTCACTTGTCCCGCCACGCCTCAACTGGTCGGCCGAATCGAGGAGGCCAGTTGGACCCTTCAAGGGACTGACTGATCGACGTCACGTTTCACGACATACGAACGCGGCCACCGACGCGGCGTAGAGCGCCCCGAAGATCGACAGCTGCATCAGCGCGACGCGCTTCCAGAGAATCACAGGCGCTTGAGCCACTCCGCGATGAGGCGCTTCAAGTCGGGCAACTTCGCCTTCACGTCTTTCAGGTCGGCAAAGGTGATCATCGCGCGATCGGTACCGAGCCACTCGAGCAGCGGGTCTTCCAGCTCGAGGCCCTTCGACTTCTTCACCTTCGCTCCGGTGTGCAGGATGAGCTTCACGCCTTCACCCCGCAGGTGAAAGGTGGCGAAGTACTCGACGGTGCGGAAGCTGGGCACGTTCCACTTGATGCCCTCCTCGATTTCCGGGCTGACCGAGAGAATGGACTTCCGAATCGCCTCGACCTGCTTCTTCAGCGTGGGTTCGAGGGCGTCGATGAATGCAATGACGGCTGGATCCTTCATTGAGGCGAATGCTACGCGCAACCGCATGTCGCGCTGGGACGAAGTCACTTCGCATCTGGAACACCGGGTCACTTTTTCGGAGACCGACGGCCTGGGCTTCGTGCACCACCGCTGCGCCGCTGTCTGGTTCGAGCAGGCGCGCGAGACATTCTTCCGGCGCTACGGCATGCCTGCGGTCGAGCTCTACAAACGCGGCTGGTACCTCGCGCTGCGCCAGCTCAACATCCGCTTCGACAGCTTCATCGCGTACGAGGATCAGCTCTCCATTCGGTGTGCGCTCACCAAGCTCGGCCGGGTGGCAGCCGACTTCCACTACCGGGTGGACAACCTCACCACCGGCAAGCTGTGCATCCGCGGGCACACCAACATGGTGGCGGTCGAGGCCGCGACGCCGGGTGCGTTGCCGGTGCTGGGGAGGCTGCGGTTCGATCGTGCTCCGTTTCAGAAGCTGCTGGTGACGGTCGACGATTTCTACGACGCGCCTCAAGGCGCCTGGCAGCCGCCGCGCTGGGAGTCGGACGCCTCAGAAACCTGAGAGCGGGCCCGTGATTTCGAGGCTCTTGCCAGCGGCATGGATGCTGCTCATCGCGGCCTGCCCATGTCGCGAAGCGTCGGAATCTTGATGGTGGTCTTTCTTCTCGCCTGCGGTGAGGGCTCGGAGCGGGCCACCCAGGTCGCCGCCGATCAGAACGCGCCGCCGCCCCGGAGCTCGAGCTGCGAAGGCGACGTCGACTGCCCCACCGGCATGCTCTGCGAAAGCTGCGGCGATGGTTTTCAGACCTGCGTGCCCGGCTGCCGGAATGACGCGCAGTGCGGCGCGACCATGATCTGCAGCCACGACGTGCAGTGCCTGAGCTGCCCGTGCCCTTCCGGCTACTGCGACCTCGACCCCTGCCGCGACCTCGATGGTGATGGGTACGCGGCCGCGCTCACCGGCCTCTGCCCCGGTAAGCAGGTCGGTGACTGCAACGATGCCGTGCCCACCACGCACCCCGGCGGCAAAGAGCGCTGCGCCAACGGACAAGACGACGACTGCAACGGCCTCAAGGACGCCCGCGATGCCCTGTGCCGCGACACCTGCGATCCCGGCTTCGGTTTCTGCGCCACCTCGCTGTACTGCGGCGACCAGCGCTTCTGCGATGAAGGCTGCTGCGAGCAGTGCGTGCGGCCGCCGAACCCCGTTTGTGGCCAGGGCGAGTGCCTGGTGCCCGGTGGGCTCGATGGCACTGGCTGCACGGCGCCCGGAGTGTGCAGTCCGTGCGACAGCTGCGCGGGGCTGAACACGGCGCCGGTGTGCGGGAAGAACTTCGCCACGTACAACAACCGTTGCCTCGCTGAAGCCGCGGGCACCACGGTGATGCACGAGGGTGAATGTGCGCGCGGAGAAGGCTTCACCTGCGAGGCGCAGAGCGACTGCTCCTTCAACCAAATCTGCCGTGACTTCGGCGACGCGGGGCTGCGGTGCGCTCGCGTGGGCACCTGCACGGTCGATGCAGACTGCGACGCGGTGACCTCGGTGCTGGCGTGCGGCGACGCGGGGATCGCGCCCTGGTTCTGCCGCGATGAGAAGTGCGCGGCGGTCTGTCCTTGAAGAAGGTGTGGGCGCTGTTGTGCCTGGTCGCTTGCGGTCCGCGGGTTCAAGACGAAAACGTCTTCACCGGAGAACGGTTTCCCCGGTTGGTGCTGCAGGGTGATTGCGCTCCGAGCACCGTGAGCAGCGCACTCACCGCCACTTCGTTTCAATCGCAGTGCCTCGCGTCGCTCAACGCGCCGCGGCTGATCGATGCGCAGGCTGACTTCGACGTGCTGTTCGATGCGAACTGCGAGAAGCCCGAGGTCGACTTCGCGGTGAACCGGGTGCTGGTGGTGCCCGCGCGCGGCGCCCCGGAGTGGTTCGTCTTCACGAACTTCGTCAATCAACGCAGTGACGCGCTCGAGGTGGGCCTGGTGATCCGGCCGCAAGGCGCGCTGCCGCCCGACACGCTGGTGGTGTTGCCGAAGAGCCCCGAGCCGGTCGAGCTGCGCTGGTGCCGGAGCGTCTGCGTGCAGAACTGCGACGTTCCGATTCCTTGAGCTCTCGGTGATGATCTAGCGTCGCGCGCACGATGAACGAGCTCGATTCTGCACTCGACGCTCATCGATCTGGAGAGACGATTCGGCTGTTTCAGAGCCGTTCCTCGGAAAGGCTGGAAGCCGATCCAGCGCGTTCGATCCTGGAGCGTCGACGTGAGAAGGTTCAGCACGCGGCCCTCAGGGTGTTGATGACAGTCATGTGATGCTTGGCGGCCGCCGCACCGTCAGGGGCTTCCACTCGACGCGCAAGCAGGCCGAGGCCCGGCTCCTTGAGCTCGGCGCCTCGCTCCCCTCGCGGGTGCTGCCGCAGGCCACCGCTGCCCCGCAGTTGCTCCTCGCGCCCCGCCTCGCCACCGCTGACCTCACCCGAAACGGCTTCTCCCGTGCCGTGCTGCTGAACTCTTCGTCGCCTCCACCTCCACCTCGACCTCGACCTCCGTCTCCGGCTGCGGCTGCGGCTCTCGGTCTGCCCGGTTGTTCTTCTTGTTCTTTCAGCAGTGGGTCGCGAAGAAGCGATGGCACGGAAGGAGGATGAAGAGCGACAGACTGAATGTAGGCTTACCTCCGGCGGACAATGGCGAGGAGGCGGTGTGGGGCGAATACCAATCCTGTTGGCCTATGGGGCTCTCCTCAACTTGGCCGCTGCCTGCATCGGTCCCGAGCCATGCACGGATGAAGTGTCGTGTCAGAGCGACGCCGGCGGTTGCCATCCCGCCGATGGTGGTGGCGGCGCAGACGCTGGTTTGGGTGACGCTGGCCTCGATGCTGGCTCGGCTGCCCATCTGGATGCAGGAGCATTCATCACAGACGGTGGTTGCCTCTTGGGTGACATTCAGATCCGGACAGACCAAGAGTGGACGAGCTTCGTTCAGGCCGGTTACCCGTGCATCACGGGCGAGCTCTTCCTCAGCTCAGATGTCATCGATGGCGGTTCTGGTTCTCCCCTGCGTGCGCTCGTCCCGTCCGCGAGTTCCCTCAGGTCCGTCGGGAGTCTCACGCTCTATCGCCTCGGCACTCCCCTTGCGGCCGTATCGTTCCCTGCTCTTGTGACGCTGAACGGCGATCTGACCGTCGAACAGACCAGTTCCCCCGACCTGAGCCTTCCGGTCCTCGCGAGAGTCGACGGCCATGTCAGGGTGAGTACGAGCGATTTCGCCGAACTCAGGTTCCCTGCGCTGACCACCGCGACGATGGGCCTGGAGTTCACGCAGGATGCCTTCCTCGAGGTGTTGGACCTCCCGGCGCTGGCGAGCGGAGGACTGTCCGTCTATCGCACGACGCTGAGGACACTGAGCTTGCCGGTGCTGACGAGTGCGGACAGCGGTCTTTTCATTTCGGACAATGTCGTGCTGACGGGCCTGAGTTTTCCGACGCTCAACAGCAGCGGCGCCATCCAGATAGGCGGCACGCCCCTGACTGCACTGACCTTCCCTTTGTTGGCCGAGGTGAACGGAGACCTCAACGTTGCCGTAGCCGACGTCTCACTGCCAGCGCTCACGACGGTGCGAGGTCAGCTTCTACTTACGTCCCGATCGCATACGATTTCCGTCCCAGAACTGATCTCGGCGACGGATATCACTGTCTATTCCAGCGCACTGTCGTCGCTCGTCGCTCCCAAGCTCACGACGATTGGCGGCTGGATCGAGTTATTCGGTAACAGTACGTTGGTTAGCGCTGACTTCCCGGCCCTGACCAGCGCCAGCCTCACGGTCACGGCCAACTCCGCCCTGGCAACCTTGAGTCTCCCGGTGTTGACGAGCAGCGGCGCTCTCAGCTTTGACAGTAACCCGGTGCTGACCAACCTTACCCTTCCGCGGCTGACTTCGCTGACGGGCAGCCTTTCAGTCAGCAACTGTGGGCTCACGCAGTTGAGCTTGCCGGCCCTCACGACCGCGGCCCAGGTCATGATTGGTCAAGGTCTTCCCCTTACATTCCTGGATTTCCCAATTCTTCTCACGGTCGGGGGCGAGTTCTCATTAAGGGATAGCAATGTAATTAATCTAAGTGCGCCAAATCTGGCCGCTGCCTCGGCCCTGCGAGTCGAGCGCAATAGCGCGCTCGCCGGGGTGGATCTTCAGAACCTTCGAACTCTCGAGTTTCTCGGCTTTCACTCGAACTCTGCCTTGACGAGCTTGAACATTCCGTCGCTCAGCAGTGTGAGTGGCTCCGCTGGTGTGTCGGATAACAATGGGCTTGCCATCTTGGCCTTTCCGCGAATGACGACGGCCGACCTTTCTGTGTACCGCGAAGCGGCATTGACGACGCTCCTGATTCCGTCCCTCTCGTCTGGGAGCTTCGGCCTGGCCCAGACCTCGCTGACGAACCTGGATCTACCAGCCGCTACCACCATGGACTCGTTGGTCCTCCAATCCGGCCCGCTCGCCACTCTCAGCCTGCCCTTGTTGGGGACCGCGACCCGATTCGAGATTTCCAATACCGCATTGACGAGCCTCACACTGCCATCAGTCTCTTCACTGAGTTGGCTCGCCGTCTTCAACAACAGCTCACTGAATGGCCTCAGCGCACCCCTGCTGTCGGTTGTGAATAGATTTGAAGTCAATGGCAACGCGGCGCTTCGACAGTGCGTCGTGGACGCGCTCCGGGCTCGACTGACGACCGCCCCCGTGTTCTCCGCTACGACAGGAAACGGTGGCATGCCGAACACGTGCCCCTGATCGGCGCTTTTGGTGGGCGTCATCTCCATGTGCGTCGACGACGTCGGGCTCAAGGGGAAAGCGTTGGTGCCCGACGACAAACCCAGCACGTTCCTCGAAGAGGGTGGACGCCGATCGACGTCACGGCGCACCCGGCCCCTGAACTCGATTCTCCGGTCTGATCAGGGCGTGGGGTCAACGCAGCCGCCGCACATGCTGTTGGTGCATACGCCCGAGTTGCACTCGCTCCCGCTCTGACAGCTCGCCCCGAGGCCCTTCCTGAGGGCGCACACGCCGGCGCTGGTGCTGGTGGCCGTGCAGTAGAGGTTCACGCTGAACCCGCACTGGAAGCCGAAGTAGCCGCATGACTCGCCCAGCGTGTGAATGCGGCTGCAGCTCCCCGTGCTCGCGCCCGTGGGAATGTCGCAGATGAGGTTGGGCAGGCACTCACCGCTGCCCTGGGTGGTGCACGTGGCGCCGATGTCGCCGGACACCACGCACACGTTGGCCGGACCGCACTGGGTGCCGGTGCTGCACGGTCGGGTCGAGTCGCAGGGCGCAGAGAGCGGCTGCGGCTGGCCGCAGAGGCCCCCCACGCAACGCAGCAGGTCAGCGCACTCGCCGTACGAGATGGAGCAGCTCTGACCAGTCACCTTGCGCGGCGTGCACATCTTCGCCGCGGAGCAGAACGTGCCGGGCACGCACCGGCGGTCGAGGGTGTTGGGCATGATGGGTGCGCACGACTGGCCCGCCGCGATGAGCTGCGTGCAGACCGAGCCGTAGAGGAACGTGCCCGGCGCGCAAAGCGCGCCGCTGGGGTTGGTCTGCCCCGCGGGCGTGGTGGGACGGCACTGGCCGGGGCAGGTGGAGGCCGAGCAATAGAAGTTGGGATCGCAATCGGTGCTCGCGTAGCAGGACGCGTTGAGCATGCCGGCACCGCGCTGAACCCCCGAGCACACCAGGACGTCGATGGAGTCACACGGGGCGGAAAGCTGGCCGGTGCAGTTCGAAGCGGCCGTGTTGTCGAACACGATGCGGCCATCGTTCAGTCCGGGGCTCGAGCCGCAGCTGTTGAAGGCCTCCGCGGTGTCTTCGCAGATCGTCCGGTTCGAGTAAGTGCCGCAGCGCACCGCCGCATCGCAAAAGCCGGGAACGTAGGTGTTCATGCACCACGTATTCCAGGCGCTGGCGCTGCTACCCCCCCCGCCACCAGTCGTTCCTCCGCCGGTTCCGCCGCCCGTCGCTCCTCCGCCGGTTCCGCCTCCGGTCGTTCCTCCGCCGGTTCCTCCACCCGTCATTCCTCCACCCGTTCCACCACCGGTTCCGCCGCCCGTGCCCGCGCTGCTGCACGACCCGAGGCTGCAGGTCTGGCCCACGAGGCATGTGTTGCAATTGAACCCGCCGTTGCCGCAGGTGACGTTGTTGTTGCCCGTCTGGCATTCCCCGCTGGAGTCGCAGCAGCCACTGCAGTTGCCCGGGCCACACTTGACGACGGGACCACAACCAGCGCTGGCAACGAGGAAGAGCACGAGGGCGAGAAGGCGCATGCTGGGCCCACACCACAGTTGTCCGCCGAAGTCACAGCAGCGGGCAGCTCTGCGTCACTGCGACGTTCCGATTCCCTGATCTGTCTGGTGGGCAGTCACTGCAACCGGAGCTGATTGACCACCCCGGACAAGCCCTCGGGCAGGTCCGAGTAGTTCGGCCCGAAGTTGTACACGCTCACCTTGTACGTGCCCGGCGGCACCGTGAGGTTGAAGGCGAAGTTGGCTGAGCTGCACGACGTGTCGGCCCGAAGCTGAGTGCCGGTGACCTCGTTGGCGAAGGTCACGTAGCCAGAGGACGAGGTCGAGTTGCTACACGACGAGCCGCGCACCGGCACAGCGCCATTGAGCCGCACCGTGCCGCTCACCGGTACTGCGAGCACGTTCAAGTCGAGAGCGGAAACTGGACCAGACACCACCAGAGCCGGGTTCACCGAGGACAAGCCGTCGGGCAGGTTCGAGTAGTTCGGCCCGAAGTTGTACACGCTCACCTTGTACGTGCCCGGCGGCACCGTGAGGTTGAAGGCGAAGTTGGCCGAGCTGCACGACGTATCGGCGCGAAGCTGCGTGCCAGTGACCTCGTTGGAGAAGGTCACGTAGCCCGAAGACGAGGTCGAGTTGCTGCACGACGAGCCGCGCACCGGGGCCGCGCCATTGAGCCGCACCGTGCCGCTCACCGGCACCGCGAGCACGTTCAAGTCGAGGGCAGAGACCGCACCCGACACCACCAGAGCGGGGTTCACCGCAGACAAGCCATCGGGCAGGTTCGAGTAGTTCGGCCCGAAGTTGTACACGCTCACTTTGTACGTGCCCGGTGGCACCGTGAGGTTGAAGGCGAAGTTCGCCGAGCTGCACGACGTGTCGGCGC
>JANODF010000207.1:0-7657 GCA_031412555.1 Archangium sp.
ACCTGCACTCGGTCTTCCTGATGGTGACGCTCGCGGGTGAACGGCACACCAGTCATGGCTCGACGGTGCGCCCGCGTGGGGTGTTGGTCTGGCTGGTGCTGCTGGCGATGTGTGTCGCGTCGTATCTGACCAACCTGTCGAACGATGCGGGTGCGCACTTCCGCATGGAGACGATCATTCTCTTCGTCACCCTGGGTGCGCTCTGGCTGCTCGAGCTGGGTAGGCCGAGAGAAGACGTGCCAGTCGCGAAGTAGCTGCCACTGGGCCCCTCACCCCGACCCTCTCCCGAGGGGAGAGGGAGTTCAAGGCACGCCGGCATCGACGCTGACGAGCTTGCCGCCGCGTTCGTACTTCCACTCGCCGACCTTCTTGCCGTTCGCGTACCGCCCCACCGACATCACGCCGCCATCGGTGAGCCAGCTCGTCCACAGCTGATCCGGCTGACCATCGGTGTACGCGCCCTCGAAACGCGGCTGGCCGGTGCGATAGCCACCCGTCCACGGGCCGACCTCGACCCCCCCATCGAACTGACCGCGCATCATCACCTCGCCGTTGTCGTGGAAGAACTTCCACTCACCCGCGGGCTTTCCTTCCACCAGAAAGCCCTGCTTCTCGACGCCGCCGCTCGGGTGCCAGTACGTCCACAAGCCGATGCCCACGAGCTCGACCTGATCCTCCGGCCGCGCGCGGCAGACCACACAGCCCAAAGTTCGCTGCTCACCATCCGGAGTCCACACACCGCCCATGCTTGAACACGCCTTCGCGGCTTCGTCCTGCTCGCGGCCGTGCACGAACTCCGCTTGCCGCCAGGCCTCGCCGGTCGACCAGAACATCTCCCACGGCCCTTCGTTGCTGGCCCCCATGCGGGTGCCCTTCGCGCTCGGTTTGCCGGTGGGGTGGTAGTCGGTCCACACGCCGTTCGGCACGTCGTCTTGCATCTCACCTTCGGAGCGCAGCTGCCGACCCCAGCGCCAGAAGCGCCACGTGCCCGCGCGAACGCCGTCTTCGTAGCGGCCCACGAAGTCGGGATCGCCGTTCATGTACCAGGCCTTCCACTCGCCCACTTCGCGGTTCTCCTTGAACTCGCCGACCAGCTTTCGCTGACCGTTGGTGTGGAACCAGGTGTACGTGCCGTCGCGGTTGCAGTTCGCGTAGTTCGCTTCGACCTGAAGGCGGCCGTCTTCGTTGTACGAGCGCCACACGCCATCGACGCAGCCGCGCACGTACTGGGCGTCTTCAGCGACCTTCCCATTGGGGTGGAAGGACTGCCACGCACCGAAGCCCTTGGAGATGGTCGAGCTGCCGTAAGACGAGCCGTCTGGACCCCAGAAGATGTGTTTCCCGTCAGGCGTGCCATTCACGTACTGGCCCTTCCGCATCACCGCTCCTGTCGGGTGGAAGTCGGTGTACGTGCCGTTGAGCGAACCCTTCTCGTACTGCGCGCGCCACCGCAGCTTCCCGGTGCCATCGAAGCCAGTCCACGTGCCGTCTTCCAGGCCATCGACGGTGCAGCCTTCACGGCGGCCCTTGAAGTCGACGGTCCACTCGCCGCCGCGATCGTCACACTCGAGCTGAGCGGGGCCCACGCGCAACCCCTGGTGGAACTTCACCTCGCGCCACTTCTCGCCGTGCGGCAGGTATTCGGTGAACTGCCCTTCAGCGACGCCCTTCACGTACGGACCTTCGAGGTGTTTGAGGCCGGTGTCCGGGTGGTAGCTGATCCACGTGCCGGTCTCCCGGCCGAGGGTGAAGCTGCCTTCGCGTTCCTTCTTTCCCTCCTCGTTCCAGAAGATCCACGGGCCATCGCGCGCGCCCTTCTTGTACGCGCCGCGCTCGGCGATGAGGCAGCCCACGGACCAGCGCTCGTATTTTCCAGAACGCGCGCCGTGCAGCCATTCGGATCGCTCGACGACCTGGCCGCCGGGCAACGTCAAGGTCCACACGCCCTCGCGATTCTTTCCGGCGAGGCAACCTTCCCAGCCGTTGGCGCGGGTCCACTTGCCGCCGACGCAGTGGCCTGTCTCTTCAGCAAACGCAGGGCGCCCCAGGAGCAACGCGGCCCCGAGCACGAACACCTTCTGGCAGTTCAAGGAGATCATTTTCCGAGCAACTTCTTCATCGCTTGATCCGCACCGACGCGCACCGGGCTGCCATCGAGGCTCTTCAAGTCACTCTGGGTGAGCGACACCTTGGGCGAGAAGGCCGCTGCGTGAAACGCATCGAGCGCCTTGTCGGCACCTTCACCTGAAGCGCACGCCAGCTGTGAGCCGTTGTCGTCGAGCATGCAGATGTCGATGGTCTTGGAGCCCGTCACGGTGATCTGAAACGGCGCCTTGTCTTCCACGTCGAGACGCGGCGAGCGGCCCAGCCGGGTGGCCGTCTCTTTCGCCAGCGCGCTGCCATCGTTCGAGATCTTCACCGGCACCGCGAGGTCCAACATGCGGAAGGCCGTGGGCCAGCGCTGCAGCACCTCCTGATAATCCGCGCGCGCTTCGTTCATGCGGCCGAGCCGCCGGAGCGCATCAGCGCGCCACGCCATGATGCGCCAACGCCAGAGGGCTTCCCGCTTGTTGAGGCCAGCGAGCGCCGAGGTACCCAGCTTCACCGCGTCTGCCCAGGAGCGCTCCTGGAAGGCGACCTCGCCTTCGAGCGAATCGAGCGGGCCCGTTGCTTCCGGGAACGCAGCATCGAGCACCCGCGCGCGGGAGATCGACGCCCGCATCACGCCGGTACCCACGATGCCGATCAGATCTCCGGTACGCCAGTTCGCCCAGTCGGAAGGATCCGCCAGCATGGGCCGGGTCATCATCAACAGGCGATCGTCGCCCGAGAGCAGCTGCACCAGCGCACGGCGGATCTCCCAGCGAATGGCCACCACCCGCGCGAGCTCGGCGGCCGTCGAAGCGGGACCCGGCCGGGGCGCGTACGAGAGCTGCTCACCGAGCTGTGCGATGCGGCCATCGAGTGCGTGCAGGTAGCGGAGCGTTCGGGTGAGCCGCTCCATCTCGGGCGCGCCGCTGGAGACACCCATGCGTTGCTGCTGACCGTACAACTCAGTGGCGAGCTTGATGGCTTCTTCGGGCTGGCCCACCGCCTCGAGCAGATCGACCAGAACGCCGCGGCGCTCGAGCGCGAAGTGGGGGCGGTACCGCTTCTCGATGTACGTCGAGCGCGAGGACTCCAGCGCAGCCACCGCCTGCTGAAATTGCCCCATGATGATGCTCAAGCTGGCGATCTGGTTGTCGACCGGATCGATGCAGTCCTTGAGCTTGCGCGCGCGGTTGGAGAACTCCTCGGCCTGATCGAGCTTGAAGCGGATGTACGCGGCGCTCGAGGCATTCCGGAGAATGGTGCAGTTCTTCCCGCCGGTCGCTTCCACGCCGGCCATCGACCACTTGTACGTACCGGCGCGGTCGCGTTCTTCGAAGGCGATGCTGAGCAGGCCGTTGTAGCCCTCGGCGCGATCGGCATCGTCTTCACTCGCGGCGAGGCGGGCGGCGATCACCCGCGCTTCTTCACTGCGGCCCGACTTGAACATCGGCCACACGCGCAGGTACGCGGGCGCCGGGCCGTACTTCTCCTCGAAATGATCGAGCTGCTGGAGCGCCTCCACGTTGCGGTTCATCTCCGCGAGGATGAAGTGTTCTTCGAGCATCACCTTCATGCCCCACTCCTTATCGGCATCGCCCAGCAGCTCGTTCGCGCGGCGGATCCACGCGAGGGCGCGGGCGTGGTTGCCTTCTTCTTCGAGCTGCACCTTCGCCATCGCCCAGGTGGCGGGGAAAGAACGGGGCGACTGGGTGAGCACCTTCTCGGCGAGATCGCGCGCCTTGATGAACTTGCCCTGGCCGACCTGCTCGAGCACTTCCTTCTCGGCCGCGGAGAAGGTGTCGGCGTAGTCGGCGAGCGCCGGTGAAGAGAACAGAAGGCCAGCCAGCATCACCGTTCCTCCCGAGAGCAGTCGAGGGAGCACCTCTGCTGCGCGCAGGAAGTGGCCCCTCGACTGAGCTCGGGGCGAACGGTTGGTCACGCAGCACCCAACGTGGAGCGGGAGAGCTTTTCGATCGGCCCCTTGAGCGCATCCTTCACCAGCAGGTCCGCCTGCACGCCGGGCATCAACTCCATGCGGTGCGCGAACAGGGGGTACGCCAGCGCCTCGATGTCTTCCGACGAAACGAAGTCGCGCCCGAGCAACATCGCGCGCGTCTGCAGCGCCGGAATCGCCTGCACCAACGAGCGGGTGGAGACACCCTGACGCGTGCGCGTGGTGTCACGCAGCCCCGTCGCGATGTCGACCAGGCACTGCTGAATCGATCGGGAGACCGCCACGCGCTCACGCAACAACGTGCGGCCCGCGACCACTTCAGCCCGGTGCACCTTGGGCAACTCCATTGCGACGCGCGGTTTGCCCCACGCCTCCAGCACGCGCAGCTCGGAGGCCATGTCGATGTGCTTCATGGTCAGCTTGAACAGGAACCGATCGAGCTGCGCGAGCGGCAACGGGTAGGTGCCCACCGAATCGAGCGGGTTCTGGGTCGCCATCACGAAGAAGAGGTCATCGAGCCGGTGACTCACGTTGTCGACGGTGACCTGTTTCTCCGCCATCGCCTCCAGCAGCGCCGACTGCACCTTGGGTGAGGTGCGGTTGATTTCGTCGACCAGCAGCACCGAAGCGAACACCGGCCCGCGGCGGAACGAGAAGAGGTTCGTGACGGTGTCGAAGATGGTCACGCCCGTGATGTCGGACGGCAGCAGGTCAGGCGTGAACTGCACGCGCCGGAAGGTGGCGATGCCCAGCGCGTCGGTGGGCGCCTCTTCGACGAACGCGCGGCCCAGCGCCTTGGCGAGCGTGGTCTTGCCGGAGCCCGGGTAGTCCTCGAGCAACACGTGGCCGTCGGCGAAGAGCGAGATGAGGACGAGCTCGACGATGTCGTCACGGCCGATCACGTCGTGGCGCACGTGGTCGCGGATGCGGGCGGCGATGCCGCGAACTTCGTCGAGGGTCGAGAGCACAGGAATCATGAACCGTCTTTCGTCATCATCGGGTGAACCACCAGCCGACAGGGTTGAAGAGCCCGCCGAGACGGGCGAGCAGAGGAGTGCGAGCGCGGAGCTCAGCGCGGGTGGCCTTCGCCAGCGCCTCGACCTGCGCGCGGCTTTGGGGATCGTCGTGACCGAGCGTGAGGCGGAGGTGCGCCGAGGTCAGCGGCACGAAGCTGGGGGCGCGTTCAGCGAGGCGGTGCGCGTGGCGCTCCCGGCTCTCACCGGGGTGACGCGCCTGACCGAGATCCGAAAGCACGTCGAGCACCGAGCGGTACACCAGCCGGTGCGAGCCACGGCCGAGCCGTCGCCAGAACTTCACGATGAAGGCGCCGGCCAGCGCGAGGCCCGCGAGGGTCACGGTGATGAAGCCGATGAGCTCCCACGGAATGACCAGCGGGGCCGTGTCTTCCAGCGTGCCTGCGGGATCTTTGCGCGCGAGTTCTCCCAGCGCCGACTCGAGATCCTGATCGACATGCGGAGCGGGCGGCTCATCGGAGCGCTCCGGCATGATGTCGAAGGTCACCCAACCCACCCCATCGACGTAGAGCTCGGGCCAGGCGTGCGCTTCGTTGGCGAAGATGAGCACCGCTGAGCCGGCGCCGCGCTGTTGCGTCTGCACGCCGTAGCCGATGGCCACCCGCGCCGGCAGCCCCTGGCTGCGCAGCAGGAAGACGGCCGCGTGGGCGAAGTGCACGCAGTACCCGCGCAAGTCGCCGAAGAGGAACTGGGCGACCGGGTCGTCGCCGACGAGCGTCTTCTCCTCGAGCGAATAGAAGCCCTCCTTCTCGAGGTACTGCTTGATGGCGAGGGCCTTCATGATGTCGTCGCCCACGAAGCGGGGATCGACGTCACGCACGATGCGCTCGGAGAGCTCGGCGTAGCGGGGATCGGGCGGAATCGCCGTGTAGTGCGCGCGCTGTGCTTCGGGCCATTCGGCAGGCATCGCCGAGCGGCCGAGCATGCGTTCCACCGGCCGGGTGAGGAACAACGAGTTCACGTCGTAGGCCGCTACGAAACGACGCGGGTTGGGGTTCGACAGGGGCGCGATCTCTTCCGGGAAGCCGACGCCGAACAGCTGTGCGTGATCGACCAGCAGGTACATCGAGGTGCGCAGGCGGCGATGAAACTCGGCGGCCTGGGTGAGCGGGACCTGCACCGGTGAGCCTGCGGGAAAACGCGTGGGCACGTCGGTATCGAAGGCGCCGGAGCCGTCTTCCACGAGTCGATCTCCCACCAGCTTCGAACGCACCGCCTGGCGGAAGTAGAGCGCGTCGTTGTCGGGAAGATCGTCGTGCAGCACGGCCACGGCGATGGGCTCAGGCGGCTTGTTGCTCTTGTTGCTGTTGCTCCCGCCCTTGTTCTTGTTGTCCTTGTCGTCCTTGTTCTCGTTGCCACGAACGCCGAGCTCGTCTTCCTTCGGAACGTCGAGGCGGGGCGGCTCGCCCACCAGCAGCACCAGGATTCCGCCGAGGAACAACAAGGCCATCGAAACCAACCGGCGCGCGCGGCTGACCCGCAGCAGGAGCAAGGCGGAGAGCGCCATCGCGGTGACGCCCAACACCGCGAGCACAGGCTCCGGCTCGACGCCGTGCGACCACGCCCAGTCGCTCAGGAAACGCGGCTGGTGAATGCGCATGTGCCGGTGATCGGCGAAGGCGTGGGCGACCGAGAAGACGACGAGCGCGAGTTCCACCACCGAGAACGCGCGCCATCTTGAAGAGCACAGCCGCAGCGCGAGGAAGAAGCCGAAGCAGGTGAAGCCGAGCACGAGGGCGTCGGCGAACATCAGCGTGAACCACGGCGGCAAGAAAGAGCCGAAGGCCGAGAGCAGGCGCGCGGCCAACTGCCCGGTGAGGGCGATGCCCACGCCGAGCACCACCCAGTTGAGAATGCGCAGCCGCGCCGCCTCGAGCCGATGCGCGAGGAAGGTGGCGAACAGTGTTCCTGCGACGGCGGCGAGCAGGCCCGGCGGCGTGGCGATCGACCACAACGCGAGCAGCACCGAGGCGCTCAGCAGCAGCGCCTTGAGCACGGTGACCCGGCCTGAGTCGCGCGCGAGGGTGCTCACGAGATCTGCCCCGTGGTTCTGTGCAGCACCTTGACCGGCAGGCCCTCGGCCTCCAGCGCAGCCCGCAGCGCTTTGAGCGAAGGCCTCGCCGTGTCGAGCGTGGCGTCGGGTTGAAACAAGAACGAGTTGAGCCGGGACGGCGGCGCCGGTGCTTCACCGACTTCGTCGACGCCGATGATGACCGACGCGCTGAGCGAATGTTTCCGCACGAAGCCCACCACCCGATCGCGCCACGCACCATCGACCGGCGGCACGAACAGCACACACGAGGTGAGCCGGCCCGGATCAATCTGCGCAGCCGCGGCGTCGAGCGCTTCCCCACCCCGCCCCCGTTGCGTCGCGGAGTCGACCAGCTGTTCCACCGCGTCGCGCGCCGAACGTGCGGGCACGACCGAACCATCCGCGGTGAAGAGCAGATCGGCGCCGAGCAGACCCGCTTCGACGTACAGCCGCGCAGCGCCCGCACTCGCTTCGTCGTCAGGGCCTGCCACGAAGAAGGCGACGCTGATGGGGCCCGGAGCGAGCGCACGCTCAGGCATGCGCACC